>JBKPCH010000064.1:0-25611 GCA_046727275.1 Candidatus Dormiibacterota bacterium | reverse complement strand
CCCCAGCCCTCCCCCGCAAGGGGGGAGGGAGAGAGCTTGACGGCGGCCGGGTCGTGGTTGACACTCACCGGCATCGCGAGCCCGCTGCTCTCCGTCCGAGACGTGAGCATCCGGTTCGGTGGCATCGTCGCCCTGGACCGGGTCTCCTTCGACGTCGCCGAAGGCGGCATCGTCGGCCTGATCGGCCCCAACGGCGCCGGCAAGACCACGATGTTCAACTGCATCACCCGGATGTACACGCCGAACGCCGGCGACGTCCTGTTCGACGGGCAGGACCTGCTCCGGGTGCCCCGCCACGAAATCATCCGGCGCGGGCTGGCCCGCACCTTCCAGAACGTCGAGCTGTTCAAGGGCCTGACGGTCGTCGAGAACGTCCTGTGCGGCCTGCACCCGGACCTCGGCCGCCACCCGCTGCAGTTCCTGGCGGCCGGGCTGGGCCTGCCCGGCGTCGGCCGCGTCGAGCGGCGCCTGCGGGAGCGGGCGGTCGAGGCCCTGGAGCTGGTCGGCCTGCTGGGGCCGGCCTGGCTGGACCGCCCGGTGTCCGGCCTCCCCTTCGGCACGCTGAAGGCCGTCGAGCTGGCCAGGGCCATCGTCTCCCGGCCGCGCCTGCTGCTGCTGGACGAGCCCGCCGGCGGGCTGAATCACGACGAGGTGCGGGAGCTGGCCGGGCTGATCGTCCGCATCCACCGGGAGCTGGAGCTGACGGTGCTGGTCGTCGAGCACCACCTGGACCTGGTGCTGGGCATCTCGGACCGCGTCGTCGTGCTGGACTTCGGGCGGAAGATCGCGGAGGGGACGCCGCGCGAGGTCCGCGAGGACCGGGCGGTGATCGAGGCCTACCTGGGCGCCGAGGCCGATGGCGCTGCTTGAGCTGACCGACGTCCACGCCGCCTACGGCTCCATCCGCGCGCTCCACGGGGTCTCGCTGCGGGTCGAGGAGGGCAGCGTCGTCGCCCTGCTGGGCGCCAACGGGGCGGGCAAGACGACCACGCTGCGCTCCATCTGCAGCACGGTGCGGAAGACGGCCGGCTCCGTCACGTTCGACGGTCGCGCCATCGACCACCGCTCGCCCGAGGACGTGGTCCGCCTGGGCATCGCCCACGTCCCCGAGGGCCGGGGCACGCTGGCCCAGCTCACGGTGTGGGAGAACCTGCGGATGGGCGCCTACGTCCGGCGCGACGGCGGGGGCGTCAGGCAGGACCTGGAGCGGGTCGTCGGGCACTTCCCGTGGATTGGCAAGCGCCGCGAGCAGATCGCCGCGACGCTGAGCGGCGGCGAGCAGCAGATGCTGGCGATCGGCCGCGCGCTGATGCTGCGGCCGCGGCTCATGCTGCTCGACGAGCCCTCGCTCGGGCTGGCGCCGCTGGTCGTGCGCGACATCTACGCGATCATCGGCACGATCAACCGGGAGCAGGGCACGACCATCCTGCTGGTCGAGCAGAACGCCCGCACGGCGCTGCACGCCGCTGATCGGGCCTACGTCATCGAGACGGGCCGCATCGCCGTCGAGGGCACGGGCGACGAGCTCGCCGAGAACGAGTCGATCCGGAAGGCGTACCTGGGCTACTGACCGCAGCCCGCGAACTGCGGGGGCCGGCCCCGCCACACGCGAGAGGAAGAGAGAGGAGGGCCGAATGGAGCTGGCGGCGTCCACCGTCGTCCAGGGCGTGGTCCAGCAGGTGGTGACCGGGCTGGCCACCGGGGGCGTCTACGCCAGCCTGGCGCTCGCCCTGGTCCTGGTCTACCGCGCGATGGAGGCGCTGAACTTCGCCCAGGGCGAGATGGCGATGTTCAGCACGTTCATCGCGTGGACCCTCATGACCCAGCTGCACCTGAACTACTACCTGGCCTTCGTGCTGACCATCGCGGTCTCGATCGCCGGGGGGATCGTCGTCGAGCGCGTCGTCATCCGCCCGGTCGAGCACGCGCCGCCCCTGACGGTCGTCCTCGTCACGCTCGGCCTGTTCTTCGTCGTGAACGGCACGGCCGGGCTCATCTTCGGGTACGTGGTCAAGGCGTTCCCCGGCCCGCCCGGCTTCCCCCAGGCGCCGGTGAGCTTCGGGGGGGTCAGCGTCGGCATCCAGGACCTCTTCCTGATCGGGGTCACGCTGATCATGCTGGCCATCCTCTACGTGTTCTTCCGCTACACCAAGCTGGGGCTGGCGATGCGGGCGGCCGCGCTGTACCCGGAGACCAGCCGCCTGCTCGGCGTGCGGACGAGCTGGATGCTCGCGCTGGGCTGGGGCCTGGCCGCGGGCGTGGGCGCCGTGTCCGGCATCCTGATCGCGCCGATCGAGTTCCTGGACCCCAACCTGATGCAGCCCGTGCTGCTCTACGCCTTCGCGGCGGCCGTCCTCGGCGGCATCGACAACCCGGGCGGCGCGGTGGTCGGCGGGTTCGTGGTCGGTGTCCTGCTGGCGCTGGTCGGCACCTACGTGCCGGGCGCCCGCGACCTCCGCCTCGCGCTGGGGCTGGTCGTCATCGTGGCGGTGCTGCTGTTCCGGCCGGCGGGCATCTTCGGCCGCGTGCACGTGGCCAGGGTGTAGCGCGGTGGACCGCACGAGCCGGCGCTTCCTGGGCCTGGACGGGCGGACCTGGCTGGTGGCGGTCGCGGTCGTGGCCGTGGCCCTGGTGGCGCCGCTGTTCCTGCTCGACCGCTTCAACACCCTGCAGTTCGCCCGCGTGTGGGCCCTGGCCATCGCGCTGATCGGGCTCAACCTCCTGACCGGCTACAGCGGGCAGATCTCGCTGGGCAACGGCGCGTTCATGGCGATCGGCGGCTACACCACGGCCATCCTCTACTGGAAGCTGAAGGTCCCCTACGGCTGGACCCTGCTGCCGGCCGGCCTGCTGGCCGGCCTGGCGGGCTACCTGTTCGGCATCCCCGCCCTGAAGCTGCGCGGCCTCCACCTGGCCCTGGCCACCTTCGCCCTGGCGCTCGCGGCGCCGCCGGTGATCAAGTTCTTCGGCGGGCTCACCAACGGCCACGAGGGCATCGTGCTGCCCCCTGCCGAGGACCCGTTTGGCTTCGGGTTCACCAACGAGCAGTGGCTCTACTACCTGACCCTGGTGATCGGGGTCGTGCTCTTCCTGTTCGCCCGGGCGCTGCTGGCGGGGGGCACCGGCCGCGCCTTCCGCGCGATCCGGGACAGCGAGACGGCGGCGGTGGCGAGCGGGATCAGCCCCCGGTACTACAAGACGCTCGCGTTCGGGATCAGCGCCTTCTACGCCGGCGTCGCCGGGTCGCTGGGCGTGGTCCTCATCGGCTACGTCAACCCCGACTCGTTCGACCTGGCCCTTTCGCTCAGCCTGCTGGTGGGAGTGGTCGTGGGCGGGCTGGGCACTCTGGCCGGCCCGGTCCTGGGCTCCGCCTTCGTGGTCTGGCTGCCGATCTACGCCCAGCGCATCTTCAGCAAGCCGGACATCTCCTACGGGGTCATCCTGATCCTGGTCATGTTCCTCATGCCCCAGGGCATCGCGGGCGGAATCCGGCGGCTGGCCGGCCTTTTTCGGCGCCGGGCGGGTGCGAGCGCGTCCCCGGAGGAGGCGACCGAAGGCTGAGGGCAGTTGGGACTGGACGTGGCCGGCCAATCGGCGCTACAAGAAGGCGTACCGTAGGACGTTCGGCGCGACACACGGGAGAGAGAGAAGTATGGGCAACACGAAGACGGGGCGCTGGCTGCGCGGGGCCGCCGTGGCGGTCGGAGCGCTTCTGGTCGGCCTTGCCTGCGGCACGACCCAGGGCACGACCTCGGGGCCGACCAAGAACGACCCGGGGATCACCGCCTCGGAGGTCGTGATCGGCACCACCACGCCCCTGAGCGGGGCCGCGTCGTCGTACGCGCCGATCTCGAAGGGCTCCACCGCCTACTTCTCCTACCTCAACGACAAGGGCGGCGTGAACGGGCGCAAGATCACCTACAAGGTCTATGACGACGCCTACGACCCCTCCAAGGCCGTGCCCCTGGTCCACCAGCTGGTGACCCAGGACAATGTCTTCGCGGTCCTCAACGAGCTGGGCACCCCGGTGAACCTCGCCACCCGCGACTACCTGAACCAGGAGAAGGTGCCGGACATCTTCGTGGCGACGGGCTCTAGCCACTGGGGCGCCGACTACAAGCAGTACCCCTACACCGTGGGCTACCAGCCCGACTACGTCTCCGAGGGGACGATCTACGGTAAGGACATCCTCAAGGCGCACCCCAACGCGAAGATCGGCATCCTGCGCCAGAACGACGACTACGGCAAGGACTACGTCACGGGGCTGAAGAACGGCCTGGGCAGCAAGGCCGGCACGATGATCATCGACGAGGAGACGTACGAGGCGAACGCCGCCGACGTGAGCTCCCAGGTGGCGGCCCTGAAGAGCAAGGGCGCGGACCTCTTCTACATCGTGTGCACCCCGCGCTTCGCGGTCCAGTCCATCGCGACGGCGGCCAAGCTGAGCTGGAAGCCGGCCATCTACCTCAACAACGTGGCGGCCCAGGTCCCGACCGTCAAGGCGGCGGTCGCGGCCTCGACGCCCGACGCGGCGGAGGGCATCGTCAGCACCGTCTACCTCAAGGACCCGGCCGACCGCAGCAAGTGGGGCGGTGACGCCGGGATGCAGCAGTACATGAGCATCATGGCCAAGTACTGCGCCGGCTGCGACGTCAACGACGGCAACTACTTCTACGGCATGTCGGTCGCCTGGACGTTCCAGAAGGTGCTGGAGCAGGCCGGCAAGGACGGGGTCACGCGCGAGAACGTGATGAAGATCACGCGCAACCTGAACCTCAAGGACAGCCCGTTCCTGCTGCCGGGCGTCACGATCAAGACCAGCGGCGACAACCAGTTCCCGATCACCCAGGAGGCGCTCCAGCACTGGCAGAGCGGGGCCTGGGCGGTGGACAGCCAGATCCAGAGCTCCAGGTAGGGCTGGCCCGGGGCCGGCCGCCCGGCCGGCCCCGGTCAGCCTCGGCGCCCTAGAGGTCCGGCCAGACCTCTAGCCTTTGAGGGTCTTGCTGGAGCGGATTCGGCCCTACTGGCTGCACGCGTACCTGCTGGTCTACACGCCGGTCCTGCTGTACCTGGACGGCCGCTTCGAGACCTTCTGGCCCCAGTGCGCGCTGGGGCTGGTGACCTTCCTCGTGCTGTGGCTGTGCACCACCTACCTGCCGCCAGGCCAGCGGCGCCAGGTCTGGGTCTGCGTCGTGGTCGCCACCGGCTTCGAGGTGGTGGGCTCGCTGGTCTGGGGCGTGTACCGCTACCGGCTGGGCAACATCCCGCTCTACGTACCGCCAGGGCACGGCCTCGTCTACCTCTTCGGCCTGACCGCGGCCGGCCTGCCCGTCTTCCGCCGCCACGGCCGGCGCGCGGCCGTCGTGGTCCTCGCCGCGTGCACGCTGTACGTGGTCGCCGGCCTGACCGTGCTGCCGCGGTTCACTCACCGTGTGGACGTGCAGGGCCTCGCCTGCCTGCCCGTCCTCGCCTGGTGCATCCTCTTCTCGCCCCGCCACGCCCTGTTCGCCGCCATCTTCGTGGCCACGCTCGACCTCGAGCTGGCCGGCACCTGGGCCGGCGACTGGGCCTGGCAGCCGGTCGCGCCCTGGACCCACTTGCCCTCCGCCAACCCGCCCGCCGCCATCGCCGGGGGCTACTGCGTCATCGACGGCACCGTCCTGGCCGTCGTGGCGGCGCTGGCCCGCGTCCGCCGGCCCGCCTGGCTGGCCATGCCCACGTGGAGGCTCGGGCCGGCCGCACCACGACAGGCGCTCCAGCGCGAGCGCCTCGGAGCGGAGGTCGGCCGGCGCGTCCTGGACGGGGAGCGCCCGGGCCCGCTGCTGCTCGGGAGCCAGCAGGAGCAGGCCGTCGCGGATCTCCACCACGCGCCGGTACAGGCGGAAGTGCACGTCGCGCGGGTCGAGGAGGTCTGACAGCCGGCCGGCGGGCGGCACCATGGCGACGCCAGGCGCCGCCTCGCACAGCTCACGCCAGAGCGGGTAGAGGCGCTGCAGCGACCGGTACTCCGCGAGCCAGGCCGCCGTCGAGCCGATGTTCACGCGGGGTCCCAGGCTGAGCGCCCCGAAGCCGACCAGCGTGAGGCTGGCGATCAGCGCCTCCAGGACCGAGGGCCGCAGGCCGAGCCGGTCCAGGCCGAGCCGGACGGGCAGCATCAGCACCGCGTCGTTGGCCACGTAGACCTCGGCCAGGAGCCCGGCGGCCATCAGCAGCGCGAACCCCAGCCTCGTGGACGAGCGCAGCGACGAGCGCGCGAAGGTCCAGCACTGGACCGTCAGGTAGGTCGCGCACAGGGTGACGAACGCGACCCTGACCAGCCGGTACTCGAGGAGGAAGCCGGCCGGGGCCCGGCCGTAGCGCGCCCAGTAGTCGGTGTCCTCGGGCAGGCCCGGGCTGAGGACGAAGAGCGCGACCAGGACGGCCGTCGCGGCCGCCGCCCCGGCCGCGATGACGCGGCCCACCCGCCGCGCGTCCCGGTCCGGGTGCCGCAGGTGCGCCATCAGGCCGCAGGCGGCCCAGCCGCCCGCCACGGTCAGCAGGTCGCCGAGCAGCACGCTGAGGTTGCGCACGTCCGCCAGGCGGTCGACCGCCCTGGCGACCACCGCGAACTCCATCGTCAGGCCTCCGGCGAAGACCGCCATCAGGACGCCCAGGTAGCGCAGCCTCGCATCGGCCAGGTGACGCCACAGGCCCGGCAGCCGGTAGGCCAGCGTGAACCAGGCCAGCGTGACGGCCGTGCCGACCAGCAGCTCAGGGAGCAGCTTCACCGTCGGCGAACGCCTCCAGGCGTCGCGCGAGGTCGTCCCCGGACGAGGTCCCGCGCCCGGCGCCGGCGGCCGGCCGGCTGCTGGCGCTGGCCTGGATCAGGGTCGCCAGCACCTCCGCCTCGAGCTCCTCCTCGTTCGAGTAGGAGCTCCGCTGCAGCATGCCAGCCACCACCTGGGGCCGGATGTCGGGGAAGAGCGCGTCCGCCAGCTCGCCGCCGCGGAGGCGGGGAGCGTGGTCGCACAGGATGTGGCTCAACTCGTGGAGGATGATGTGGTCGCGGTGGAGCCGGCTGGTCCCGGGCGCGTACGCGATCACGTCGGCCGGCGGCCTGTCGATCGCCAGCCACACGCCCATGGCCCCCCGCTCCAGGCCGGGCACCGCCCGCACCAGGATCGGCCGCCCCCTGCGCTCGCTCACCCGGGCCACCAGGATCAGCGCGTCGAACGGCACCGGGATGGGCAGGCCGGCGCAGCGGCGCTCGCAGCGCCGCCGGATCGACCTCAGGTCAGCGGCCGCCATCGGCGGGACGCCTCGGCCGGTCGCCCCTGGTCCGCCGGCCCCGTCGCACCTCCTCTCCCTCCTCCGGCAGCCCCTCCAGCCGGCGGGCGTTCTCGATCACGCCGGCGATGGCCTGCAGCGACTCGGCTGAGAGGCCGAACGAGCGAAGCGCGATCCGGCTGACCTGGGAGTCGCGCATGGCGGCCAGCAGGTCGAGCTGGGAGTCGATCCGCTCGCGGGCCTCCTCGTCCAGGAAGTACCCCGGCGGGACGCCGAAGAAGTCGGCCAGCGCCTCCAGGGTGCTCATCGTCGGATTGACCCGCTTCCCGGCCCGCAGCTGCCAGATGTACGCGCCGGAGATCGACGGGCCGCCGCGCGCCCGGATCCCCTGGGCCACCTCCTCCAGGCTGTACTCGCCACGCCCGGGCGGATGGACCGTCCGGAAGAGACGGTCCAGCTTCGCCGCCAGCGATCGCTCCTTCTCGTTCACCCGTGCCCCGGCTAGCCTAGCACCGTCCATAAGCTGCTGGCTGACGGACGTGGTGGCGGCCGTGAACCGGAGGGTCGACAGGCGGATCGTACCAGCTTATGAATGCGCGGTCTTTCATAAACTGACGATAGCCCTCCTGACCAGAGACTTCCCGATCCCAATCACGGCCAGCCGCTCCGCGCCCGTGTGCGCGGGCGGCTGTGCCGTGTCGACCGGACCGGTACCATGGCCACGTGAGCCGGCCGACGCCGCCACCAGCGTCCTCGGCTGAGCCACCGGGTCCGGCCCTGGAGCGCGCCGTCGAGGCCCGCAGCGACTCCCCCGAAGCCGTCTTCACCGCGCTGCGCCCCCTGCTCTTCTCCGTCGCCTACCGGCTCCTGGGCCGGCCGGCCGACGCCGAGGACGTGGTCCAGGAGAGCTGGCTGCGCTACGCCGGAGCCGCCGAACGGGTGCACGATCCCCGACCCTGGCTCATCCAGGTCGTCACTCGGCTCTCCCTGGACCAGCTGCGTTCGGCCCGGGCGCGGCACGAGCAGCTCGCCGGCATCTGGCTGCCCGAGCCGGTGCTGACCGGCGAGTCGGTCGCCGAGGACCCGCTCGAGACGGTGGAGCGACGGGACCTGCTCTCCCTGGGCGCGCTCGCCATGCTGCAGCGGCTGTCTCCCACCGAGCGCGCGGCCCTGGTGCTGCACGAAGCGATCGGCCTCACCCATGCCGAGATCGGAGCGGTACTGGGCGCCAGCGAGGCTGGATCGCGCCAGCTGCTGGCCCGGGCGCGCCGGCGGGTCGCCGCCGATCCGGCCAGGCAATCGGGCCCACGCCCGGAGATGCACCGCCGGCTGGTGGCGTCCCTCCGGGCCGCGTTCGACGCGGGCGACGCCGCCTCACTGGTCGGCCTGCTCCGCGAGGACGCGGTCCTGCTGGCCGACACGGGCGGCGAGCTCCCCGCCCCCCGCCGCCCCATCGTGGGGTCGGCGCAGATACTCCACTTCCTGGGCCTGGTGGTGGCCGAGCGGCCCCCCTTCACAGCGACCGAGGTGGAGGTCAATGGCGAACCCGGCCTGCTGTTCCATGCCGGCGGGGAGCCGCACTACCTCATCACGAGCGTGGTGGACGTCGAGGGCAAGGCGCGGCTCGTCCTCGACGTCGGTGGCCCGACCAAGTTCACCTACGCCAGGCGCCAGCGGCTCCGTCTTCCCGCCTGACCCCCATCACGCTCGGGGGCCCTATCTCGTCCACGGGGTTAGACGGACCGTCGCCGCCGGCGGCCCCCATCGTGACGAGGAGGATTTCGGATGCCCACCGCCTACGTCGTCGTGACCATCCTGGCCGCCGCCTGGGTGAGCTACTCGGCCGCCTCCCTGCTCCTTCGTAGCAGGCGTCTCGTGAAGTTCCTGGTCGACTACGGCGTCCCCGACTCGTGGTGGCCCTGGCTCGGTACCGCCAAGGCCGCGGGAGCGGCAGGTCTCGTGGTCGGCCTGTTCGTGCCGGTTGTCGGCGTCATGGCCGAGATCGGCCTGGTGGTCTACTTCATCGGAGCCATCGTGACCGTGGTACGGGCGCGCTGGTACTCGCACATACCGTTTCCCGTGATGTACCTGGCACCGGTGGTCGCTTCCGCGGCGCTGAGGCTCGCCGCCTGAGCACCTCACGAGGGAGTTCACACAGGACGGCGCGTGGCGGAAGCCCCACATCAACGTCGAGCTCGTCAGCCGGGAGGAGATCCGCGCGCCTGGTCGAGCGGATGTGGGGTAACCGCGCACCCGGGCACGATCCAGAACGGTCGTCCACGAGAGGAAGACGGTGACCATGGCTTCACCAGGACGGGGCGGGAAACGGACGGCGCGCAGAGCGCCGTTCAGGCGGTCTCGAGCTGGCGGTGGACGCTCAGCAGCGACGCCGCGGAGCCCAGCAGCAGGCCCGCGCAGAAGACGATGACCGCCGTCAGGAGGCAGGCGCCGGCCGTGATCCCCGGCGCGATCTGCGAGAACGTGCTCGCGCCGGCGGCCACGCCGGCCAGGCCGGCGACCAGCGTCACGACGCCCGCCAGCAGCCCGGCGATGCCGCCCGTCAGCGCCCCCTCCACCACGAACGGGCCGCGCACCATCCACCGGGACGCGCCCACCAGCTGCATGATCGCGACCTCTTCGCGCCGGGCCAGGATCGTGGTTCGGATGCTGTTCGCGGTCACGGCCACGGCCACGAAGCCCAGCAGCAGGAGGAAGGAGCCGCCGGCCACGCCCATGATCGCCAGGACCTTCTGGATCCGCTCGACGGCGCCCGGGTTGTAGGACGTGGGCAGGCTCGGGTCGACGGCGGGGTCGGCGCCCAGGCTGTTGGCGACCGCGCCGACGTCCTGCACGCTGTGCATCCGGACGTCCAGGCTGGCCGGGAACGGGTTCTCGTCGGACACGGTGGCGAGGTCGGGCAGGCCCGGCCGGTGCTGTGCCCGGCTGAGCGCGGCCGCCTTGCTGGTGTAGCTGACCGCGTCCACGCGCCGGTCGGCGGCCAGCCGTGCCCTCAGCGCGTCCACGTCCTGCAGCTTCGCGTCGTCGCGCAGGTAGATGTGAAGCACGGCGGCGTCCGTCGCCTGCGTGGCCGCCAGGCGCTGGATGCCGTAGGCGCCCAGGCCGACCAGGCCGCTCAGCACCAGCAGCAGCGTCATCGAGCCCAGCGCCGGCGCGGTGGCGCCGAGATTCCGGAACCACGCCCGGGCGGCGCCCAGGAACATGTACCGGCCGAGGTTCCTGACGACGCTGAGCGCGCTGCGCCGATGCGGGAACCGGCCCTCTACGACGACGCCCAAGCCAACCTCCCCACCCGGCCCGCCGGCTGGTCGCGGACCAGCCGCCCGTTCACCAGCGTCACGACCCGCCGCTGCATGCGCCGGACGATGTCGAGGTTGTGGGTCGCGATCAGCACCGTGGTGCCGAAGCGGGAGATCTGCTCCAGCAGCTTCATCACCTGCCAGGCCGTCTCCAGGTCCAGGTTGCCGGTCGGCTCGTCGGCGATGACGACGGGCGGCTGCGCGACGACCGCGCGCGCGATCGCGACGCGCTGCTGCTGGCCGCCCGACAGCTCGGCCGGGAAGGCCCTGGCCCGGTCGCCCAGGCCGACCGCGTCCAGCGCGTCCAGCGCCCGGTCGTGCCCCTCCTCGTCGGAGACGCGCAGGTCGGAGATCTGGAGCGCGAAGGCCACGTTCTCGACCGCCGTCAGCCGGGGCAGCAGCTTGAAGTCCTGGTAGACCACGCCGACCCGCCGCCGCAGCTGGGCGATGCGCCGGGTGGGCAGGTCGTGGGCGGGCAGGCTGTCAATCCACACCTCGCCGCTCGTTGGCCCCACCTCGCGGTTGATGAGCTTCAGCAGCGTGGTCTTGCCCGCGCCGCT
This sequence comes from Candidatus Dormiibacterota bacterium, assembly GCA_046727275.1. GTDB lineage: Bacteria > Chloroflexota > Dormibacteria > Dormibacterales > Dormibacteraceae > CF-161. Next base: position 14,468 of record JBKPCH010000064.1, on the reverse strand, counting down.
GGGACCGACCAGGAAGGCCATCTCCCCGGGACGCAGGGCAAGGTTGATGTCCTCGAGGGCCGCAACCTCTCCGTAGTGGCGGCTGGCACCCACGAGCTCTATCAGCGCAGGCAAACCGTCAGTTCCTCTCCGCGATCAGGCCGCCGGGCGACCAGTGCGAACGACTGTTCGACGACAAACGCTACCCCCATGGTCCCTTGTTGAGACGCAAGTAGGGTAACCAGAACAGACCGCGATGTGTCGGCCTATCTCGTCACTCCAGCCAATTTTGTCGGCAAATCGTGCCCGAAAGCGGACGGTGGCCCCGCCTGTTGTCCCCGACGGCCCCTGGCCCGGCCGGCGGGGCCGGCGCCCGCCGCCGGCGCCCCGCGTCGGCAGGACCCGACATGCGCGAGTTGAGCGGCGGCCCCAGCGGCGCCGCGGAGCCAACACGCACGGTCCGCCGGTGCGACGCCAGTGGTCCACTTGCAGGCCGACAAGCTGTCCGCGTGCGTGCCGGAAGCCCCGCCGGCCCAACGACCACCGCGGCCGGCCCGGCCTCAGGCGTCCGGGACCCGGGCCTCCGGGGCCGGCTCGCCCGCCTCGTCGCCCGCCGCCTCCGCCGCCTCCGGGCGGTGCAGACGGGTGACCGTCAGGTCGTCCACCACCAGGCGCTCTATCCGCGCCTCTTTGAGGCGCAGGCGGCCGATCGCCACGGCGCCGATGGCGATGGAGCCGATCGCCACCGCGCCCACCGCCAGGGCGCCGGCCGCCACGGCCAGGACCGACACCGCCACCGGCGGCCGGCGCAACCGCTGCGCCGGCAGCGGGCCGCCCGCCCACGGCGGCAGGAAGCCCAGCTGCCGGAGCCGGGCCAGCCTGCGCACGTCCAGGCCGCTCAGGGCGGACGGCAGGGACGCGGGCAGGTCCATCTCGCGGAGTCGAGCCAGCCTCTCCAGCCTGCCCATCGTCACACCTCCTCAGCGCGCCCGGAGCTCGACGCGGCGGATCTTGCCGCTGATCGTCTTGGGCAGCTCGCCGACGTAGTCGATCTCGCGCGGGTACTTGTAGGCCGCGGTGACCCTTCTCACGTGCTCTTGCAGCTCCGCCGTGAGCCGCTCCGAGCCCTCGTGCCCGGGGGCGCAGACGACGAACGCGCGGACGATCGTGCCGCGCAGGGGGTCGGCCTTCCCCACCACGGCCGCCTCGGCGACCGCGGGATGCTCGATGAGCGCGCTCTCCACCTCGAAGGGCCCGATCCGGTAGCCGGCCGAGATGATGACGTCGTCGGCCCGTCCGACGAACCAGAAGTAGCCGTCCTCGTCGAGGTACGCCCGGTCGCCGGTCACGTACCACTCACCGCGCACGCTGGCCTGCGTCGCCTCCGGGTTGCGCCAGTACTCCTTGAACAGGCCCACCGGCCGCTCGGGCCGCACGCGCACCGCGATGTCGCCCTCGGAGCCGGGCGGCAGCGCGTGCCCCTCGTCGTCGACCACCGAGACCGCCATGCCCGGCGAGGGCTTGCCCATCGAGCCGGGCCGGACCTCCAGCGTGGGGAAGTTGGCGCAGAGCAGCACCGTCTCGGTCTGCCCGTAGCCGTCGCGGATCAGGTGGCCGGTGCCACGCTGCCAGGTCTCGATCACCTCTGGGTTCAGCGGCTCGCCGGCCCCCACGCACCAGCGCAGGCTGGCCAGGTCGCGCCGGCCGAGGTCCTCCAGGACGAGCATCCGGTAGGCCGTGGGCGGGGCGCAGAAGGTCGTGATGGGGTACCGCTCCAGCACGTCCAGCGTGTCCGACGCGCTGAACCGGCCGCGGACGTCCTGGACGAACAGGGCCGCCCCCATGTTCCACGGCCCGAACAGGGAGGACCAGGCGGCCTTCGCCCAGCCGTTCTCGGACAGGTTGAGGTGCAGGTCGTCCGGCCCCAGGTCCAGCCAGAAGCGGCCGGTGATCTGGTGCCCGATCGGGTACGAGGCGTGCGTGTGCAGCACCATCTTGGGGTTGCCCACCGTGCCGGAGGTGAAGTAGATCAGGGCCGGGTCGGCGCTCGCGGTGTCGACGGGCCGGGGCTCGCCGCCCGCGACCATCTCCCGCTCGTAGTCCAGCCAGCCCTCGCCCGCCTCGCCGCCGACCTGCATCAGCACGCGCAGCGACGGGCACTCGGCGCGCACCTGGTCGACCCTGGCCGCGCCGCTGGCGTCCGTGACGTAGACGGCGGCCTCGGCCAGGGTGGTCCGGTACCGGATGTCCTTGGGCGTGAGCAGCACCGTGCCCGGCACCGCCACGGCGCCGGCCTGGAAGCAGCCCAGGACGACCTCCCACCACTCGGGCAGGCGCGGCAGCTGGACCATCACGCGATCGCCCGGGGCCACGCCCTGCCGCTGCAGCGCCGAGGCGAAGCGGGCCGCCCGCTCCAGGAAGTCGCGGAACGTGATCCGCCGCTCGGCGCTGTCGCCGCCGACCCACAGCATGGCCAGCTTGCCCGGGTCGCGCGCCCAGCGGCCGACGACGTCGCGGGTGAAGTTGAACCGGTCGGGGACCTCCAGCCGGAACTCGCGGACCGCCGCGTCGTAGTCCGTCAGGTTGTGCTGGCGGGTGGCCAAGGCCCGCGCACCCTCTAACGGCCGCGGGGCAGGCCGAGGACGCGCTCGGCGATGATGTTGCGCTGGATCTCGGAGGACCCGGCGTAGATCGTCTCCGCCTGGGACCACAGCCAGCCGTACTGCCAGCGGCCCTCCTCGATCGCCCACGGCGAGCCCGGCGCCAGCGCGCCGTACATCCCCTCGATGGCGACGGCGCTCTCCTGGATGCGCTTGTCCATCTCGCTCCAGTAGAGCTTGTTGAGGCTGGCCTCCGGTCCGGGCACCTGGCCCTGCTGGGCCCGGGTCAGGCTGCGCAGGCCGTTCGTGCGGAACACGTGCGCCTCGATCCTGGCCTGCGCCACGCGCTGGCGCACCAGCTCGTCGTCGCCCGCCCCCCGCCGGCGCGCCAGCTCGGCCAGGGCCTGGACGGTGCGTTCGAAGCGCGAGGCGTTGGCGAGGCCGCTGCGCTCGAAGCCGAACGTCGCCATCGCCATCCGCCAGCCGTCGGTCGGGGCGCCGACGACGTCGCGATCCTCGGCCACGGCGTCGGTGAGGAAGATCTCGCTGAACTCGCCGCCGCCCGTCATCTGGACGATCGGCCTGACCTCCACGCCAGGCTGCCGCATGCTCACCAGGAACATGCCGATGCCCCGGTGGGGCGGGACGTCGGGATCCGTGCGGGCGAGCAGGAAGCTGCCGTCCGAGTAGTGGGCGCCGCTGGACCAGGTCTTCTGGCCGTTCAGCACCCACCTGCCGTCGCGCCGCTCCGCCCGCGCGCGCAGGCCGGCCAGGTCGCTGCCCGCGTCGGGCTCGCTGAAGCCCTGGCAGAAGACGAGCTCGCCCGAGAGCACCTTCTGCAGGTAGGTCTCCTTCTGCCAGTCGGAGCCGTACACGCTGAGCAGCGGGGCCAGCAGCGTGACGCCCAGGCGGCCCAGGATCGGGGGCGCGCCGGCCACCGCCAGCTCCTCTGTGTAGATCGCCTGCATGACGGGCGTGCCGCCCCGGCCTCCGCGCTCCTCCGGCCAGGCCAGCGTCAGCCAGCCGCCCTCGTAGAGCCGGCGCTGCCACTCGCGCTGGATGTCCTCGTCCTCCTCCTCGCGGTAGCCGCCGACGCCGCGGTGGCGCCACTCGGCCGGGAGGTTACGGTCGAGCCACGCCCGGACCTCCGCCCGGAAGGCCTCTTCCTCTGGCGTGAAGCTCAAATCCATGGTTGGAGGCTAACACTCTTTGGTAATAAGGGAGCCGATGGCATCCAACGCGATCTGCGGCCACTGCGGGACGGTGCTGAGCCACCCTTCCGGGCCCTGCCCGGGGTGCGGCTCGCGTCCCCTCTATCCCGGCCTGGTGGCTCCGGCGAAGAGCCCGTTGAAGGCGGCGATGCTCGCCGTCGTGCCCGGCATGGGCCACCTCTACCTCGGCGAATGGCGCAGGGCCCTCGGCTTCATGGGCGCCGCCGGCGTGCTGGAGTTCTTCGGCTTCGACCTCGACCTGACTGCGGTCGGCGCGGTCGTGGGGGTCCCGATGGAGCTGGGCGGCGTCGGCCTGTGGCTCTACAGCATCGTCGACGCGTACCAGACAGCGCGGAGGCGCCAGAGAGCGCTCAGGTGAGCTCCAGCGGTCCGTCCTCTGTGTCGAGCACGACGGCCGACACACCGGACGGGCCGCGCTCGACAGTGCAGGCCAGGCCGTCGTCGAGCAGCGAGGCGAGCAGCAGCGCGTGCCCGGCCGGCTCGGGATCGCTCAGCCGGACCCCGGCGACGCCGTGGACGCGGCGGGCGTGCCGCGCCGGCAGGGCGCCCGGATAGAGCTCCGGCGGGAGCGCCCAGTCGATCAGGAACGGCAGCGGACTGAAGCGCGCGTCCGGCACGAGCTCCTGCATCCGCCACCGCAGCTCGACGCCGTCGGGCCGAAGGCGGGCGCCGGCGGTGGCGTCCGGCAGCTCCAGCCCACGCGCGGCGAGGGCGGCGCGCGCGCCGTCGAGGTCGTCCACGCGCGCGGACCAGACCGCGAACGTGCGCCCCTGCTCCACGGCTCGCGCCACGCGCATGGAGGTGGGCCGGCCCCCGGCCTCGCCGCGATCGACGACGGCTATCAGCTCCAGGTAGGAGTCGCCGAGCGGCACGATCATGTTGGCGGTGCCCCGGCCGGGATGGCGGCCGCCGGCCACCGCGACCAGGCCGTGCTCCTCGCGGAGCGTCCTGGCGGCCACGTCGAGGTCCGAGACGGCGACCTGGACGTGGTCGAACACGGCGCGGAGAGGGCGAGGGGCCGCCCCGTCCCCGCTTCGGGTCACCCCTGCCCGGCAGCGGCCGGCGTGCGCCGGACGGTGCGCCGGCGCGTGGTGGACGACGTGCTCGACCTGCGCCGCGGCGCGGCCGCCGAGACCGCACGCTCGACCTTGCGGTGCAGGCTGCGCAGCGTCCTCTCGACGGCGCCGTCCGGCGACTCCGGCGCGCGGCCGGTCACACGCGCCAGCCGTCGCCTGAGCAGCCGGTTCTCGCTGATGAGCTGCCCGACCATCTCGTCGAGCGTGTCGATGAGCTCGGCACCGTCCACGCCACCGCGGCGTGTGCGGGACGCGCTGCGCTGCGCGCCGCCGGACGCGCGACTCCGGCGCGGCGAAGTCGGCGCGCTCCCATCCTCTGCCATGTCGTTGGCTCCCGATTCAACAGGACTGACGTCGACCTGGCGACTATAGCACCAGGCTCACGCAGCCACGGGGACCCCCTGTCTGACCAGCTTCTTGAGTCCCTCTCTGGCGAGCTCGTGCGCGGGATTTGCCTTCCGGCTCACATAGCGCACGACGCGATGACCGCGCCGGATCCGGTCGCGCACCTCGTGAACCGCCACGCGAAACGTCTCACTCGAGGGGAAGCGGCTGCGCACGACGGGCGCGCAGTCCGTGCGCACGACCACGCGGTGCAGCGGCCAGCGGGCCGCGGCGAGGTCGAGCGCGGCGGCGCACACGTACGCCTCCAGCTGCGCGGAACCACCGTCGTGGGCGAACCCGAACGACTCGGTGTACACCGCTCGCCCCCTAACAAAAACGGCCAGGCCACAACCGGCCCGGCCGTTCTTGTCGAGCGCCGCATCGACGTAGATAACAAGGCACTCTCGCAAGCCTTACACCCCCAGTGAATCGGAGCACTTGGCCACAGCATAACAGCATGTGGGGCGTTTGCCTACAGTCCTGCACCACATGTCGTGGCAGGACTGATGGCGGTCATCGGTAGCGCCGGGCTTCCGTGCGGAGCCGGGACACCACCTCGGCCGGCGCCCGGGCGGGGGACCCGCAGCCCACGGGAGGCGCCGGGTCGTATTCCATCTGCAGCTCGATCTCACAGGCCACGCGGTCGCCGTACAGGCGCCGGACCAGCTCCAGCGCCAGGTCGATGCCGGCCGAGGCCCCTGCCGCTGTCGCCAGCCTCCCGTCGATGACGTACCGGTCATCCGCGACCTCGACGCCGAAGCTGCGGAGGGCGTCGCGCGCCAGCCAGTGGGTGGTCGCGCGCCGGCCGCGCAGCACGCCCGCCTGCGCCAGCAGCAGGGCGCCGGTGCAGACGGAGCACACCCAGCAGGAGGCGTCCGCGCAGCCGCGGATGAACTCCATCAGCAGGCTGTGCTTCATCAGCGACAGCTGGCCCGGGCCGCCCGGCACGAGCATCAGGTCGAGCGGGGGCGCCTCGGCGAAGGCGACGCCGGCCCCGATCTCGATGCCGCGGTCGGCCTGCACGGGCCCGGGCCGGGTCCAGATCAGGTGGGTGCGGGTGTCGGGGAGGCGGGTCAGGACGTCCCACGGGCCGATGAGGTCCAGCGGCGTATGGCGCGGATAGACCACGAGCCCGATGTCCAACCCGGATCAATTGTCGCGCGTTTCGGAGGCGCGAACCGCGGCGGTCCGCCGGACCTCTCACTGCTGGCTGGCATGACGGACCATGCGCCTTCGAATCTAGCGCGAACGGGGCCTCAGCGGACGACCCAATCTGCTCAATCGGGGGGTGGCTGCGGCTGCTGCCCCCCGATCTCCACGCCCATCGCGTGGTAGCCGCCGTCGACGTGGACCACCTCGCCCGTCGTGGCGGCCAGGTAGTCGCTCAGGAGGGCGCAGACGGCCCGGCCGACCGGCCTCGGGTCGCTCGTGTCCCAGCCCAGCGGGGCCCGCTGGTTCCAGGTCTCCTCGATGGCCTCGAACCCGGGCACCCCCTTCGCGGCGATCGTCCTGACCGGGCCGGCCGAGACGGCGTTGACGCGGATCCGGTGGCGGCCGAGGTCCCGGGCGAGGTAGCGGACGACCGCCACCATCGCCGCCTTGCTGACGCCCATCCAGTCGTACGAGGGCCAGGCGTGGACCGCGTTGTCGAAGTCCATGGCGACGATGGAGCCGCCGCGCTCGCGCATGAGGGGCAGGAGGCCGACGGCGATCTCCTTGAGCGAGAAGGCGCTGACCTGGTAGGCGGTCGCCGCGCTCTGCCAGGGCGTCCCCAGGAAGCGGCCCCCCAGCGCGTCGTCCGGGGCGAAGGCGATCGAGTGGACCCAGCCGTCGAGGTGGCCCCAGCGGCCCCGCAGCTCCTCGCAGACGGCCCGGGCGTCCTCGGGCTTCGTCGCGTCGAGCTCGAGCACGTCCGGGGTGACAGGCAGCCGCTTGGCCATCATCTTCGTGATGCTGGCCACGCGGCCGAAGCTCGTCAGGACGATCTCTGCCCCGGCCTTCTGCGCCTCCTCGGCGGTCGAGAAGGCGATGCTCCTCCGGTCGAGGACGCCGGTGACCAGGATCTTCTTGCCTTCGAGGAGCATGGGACGGTCAGGATACCAGCCCGGGTGGACTGTCTACGGCTGCTCGCCGGTCGCAGCGGGCGTCTCGGGCCGGCTGGACCAGTCGCTCCACGAGCCGGGGTAGAGCCGCGCCTCCTCGAGGCCGGCCACCGTCAGTGCGAGGAGGTCGTGGCACGCGGTGACCCCCGAGCCGCAGTAGACGACCACGCCGGAGCCCTCCCCCGCGCCCAGCTCCTCGAAGCGCCGGCGCAGCGCGGCCGGGCCCAGGAAGCGGTGGTCGCGGCCCAGGTTGCCGGCCCAGGGCGCGCTGCGGGCGCCGGGGATGTGGCCGGCCCGCGGGTCGACCGGCTCCTCCTCCCCGCGATAGCGCTCCGGCGCCCTGGCGTCGAGCAGCAGGGACGCGGCCGGCAGCCGGCTGACGTCCTCGAAGTCGACCTTGAGCCCCTCCCGCGGCGGCCCCGCCACGAAGTCGCCCGGCGGCCGAGTCTCGGCTCCGGTCGCCAGCGGCCCCGGCCACGCCTGCAGGCCGCCGTCGAGCACCGCCACGGCCTCGTGCCCGAAGTAGCGCAGCAGCCACCAGAGACGGGCGGCGATGCTGCCGCCGGCGTCGTCGTAGACGACCACGGCCGAGTCGCGGCCGAGGCCCGCGGCCCGCATCTCGCGCTCGAACGCCTCGCGGGCGGGCAGCGGGTGGCGGCCGGCGCCAGGAACGTGGCCCGTGACATCGCTCTCCAGGTTCACGTAGACGGCGCCGGGGATGTGGCCAGCCTCGTGGGCGGCCTGCTCTGACCGGCTGCCCAGGCGCCACCGGAAGTCGACGACGCGGAGGTCGGGGTCCCCGAGATGGCCGGCCAGCCAGCCGGCGCTGACGAGGGGTCGGGGCAGCTGCAGCGCGCTCACAGAGAGGTAAGGATAGTGCGGACCGCGCTTCTCCCTCCTCCCTTGGCGGGGGAGGGCTGGGGTGGGGGGGAGCCAGCCACCGAGCGCACTGTCGCGTCGTGCCGGCACGTCCCCACCCCCCACCCCGACCCTCCCCCGCGAGAACAGAAGGGCAGAAAGACGCGGCGCGTAGGAATGCGCTTTGCGCGAGCGATTGAGTCCGTCTTCACTGCCCTCCAGGCGTCGCGCCCAGACCCGAAGGGATGCGCCGAAGGCGCCCCCCATGTCCCGGGCAAGGAGGGGGGTTTCGGAAGGGGGGAGCTTGCTCCCCCCTTGCACCCCCTCCCCCGCAAGGGGGGAGGGAGAGAGGCTACGAGTGCACGACCGCCGTGTGGTGGCAGAAGTGGACGTGGCGGGGGTGCGAGGCGTGGAGGCGGCGGAGCGATCGCGCCCACGCCTCCAGGTCGGCCGCCTGGCCCTGGGGCAGCTCCCCGGCCGCGGCCTCGGGCCGCCGGTAGAGCGCCGGCGTGTACGCGGCGTCGCCGATCATCAGCTCCTCCCCGTCCCCGTCGACGACCACGCTCTGGTGGCCCACCGTGTGTCCCGGCGTGGCCACCACGCGGACGCCGGGCAGCACCTCGGCGTCGCCGTCCAGCAGCTCGAAGCGCGCGCCGGCGAAGTCGAACCAGTCCAGCAGCGGGCGCGACTCCCTGCGGGCCCGCTCCAGCTCCGCCCGCTGGACGTAGAAGGGGGCGTGCCGGAAGACCGCGTTCTGGCCGCAGTGGTCGAAGTGCAGGTGGGTGTTGACCACGAACGCCACGTCGCCCGGCGCCAGGTCGTGGTCGCCCAGCGCCTCCGCCGCCGTGCGGTTGACCACCCGCCAGTCGGTCAGTAGCCGCTCCGGGCCGCCGACGCCGGTGTCCACCAGCACGACGCCCTTCGGGTGCATGATCGCGAAGCCGTGGACCGGCCACTCGCGCCCGTCGACGCCCCGCAGGCTGGCCAGGTGCAGCCGCCTTATCGCGAGCGCCAAGCCGTCAGAGGTACGTGCCGAGCGCCAGCAGGACGAACAGCGCCGCCAGGTACAGCGAGCTGTAGCGGTACAGCCGGGCGGTCCAGCCCCGGCGAACCAGGTCCAGCGCGGCCAGTCCGACCAGCCCCAGCCCGAGCACCGAGGCGCCGGCCAGGTACACGGCGCCCTCGGCGCGCGTGAAGAAGGGCACGAGGCTGACCGCCAGCGTGATCGCCGCGTAGACCACGCTCTGCCGCTTCGTCGGGCCCTGCCCGGCCACGACCGGCATCATCGGGATGTTGGCCCGCTCGTAGTCCCGCCGGATCATCTGCGCCAGCGCCCAGAAGTGCGCCGGCGTCCAGAAGAAGATGACGAGGAACAGCGACAGCGCGGTCACGTCCAGCCGGCCGGTCACCGCGGCCCAGCCCACCAGCGGCGGCACCGCGCCGGCGGCGCCCCCGATCACGATGTTCTGGGTCGTCCAGCGCTTGAGCCACAGCGTGTACACGAAGACGTAGATCAGCGTCCCCGACAGCGCGAGCACCGCCGCCAGCCGGTTGGCGAGGAGCGCCAGGACGGCGAAGGCCGCCGCGTTCATCGCCACGCCCAGCGCCAGGGCGTGCCAGGCCGGGATCCGGCCGTCCGGGATGGGCCGCCGGCGCGTCCGCTTCATCAGCGCGTCGATGTCGCGGTCGAGCCAGCAGTTGATCGCGTGCGCGCCACCGGCGGCCAGCACCCCGCCCAGGATCACGGCCAGGAGCCTGTCCGCGGCAGGCAGCCCGCGCGCGGCGGGGACCATGGGCAGGACGGCCGTCGCCACCAGGAGCAGGACGATCCGGAGCTTGAGGAGGCTCAGGTAGTCGCGGATGAGCGCGCGGGCGCGGACGCTGCGCGAGCGGAGCGTGGGCACGGCGGCGCGGGACGTCACGTCGGGAAGTCTAGCCCGCCCCCAGATTCGACAGGTGGGCGTCCAGGACGGCCTGGCTGAGCTCTCCCGGGTAGGTCGAGACCACGCCGCCGCCGGCACCCAGGAAGAACGTGGTCGGGTACGCCGCGACGTGATAGGCGGCGGCCACCCTCCCGTCGCGGTCCAGCAGCACGGGTGCCCGGACGTGCACCGACTCGGCGAACGAGCGCGCCGCGTCCACCCCGTCCACCGGGTCCACCAGCAGCAGGCTGATGCCCGGGTGGGCGTCGACGTACCGCTGCAGCAGCGGCAGCTCCTGGCGGCAGGGCGGACAGCCGGCCCACCAGAAGTTCACGATCACCGGCCGGCCCCGGAGCTGCTCCAGCGAGATCCGCCGGCCGTCGAGGGCGTCGAGCGCGAACGCCGGGGCCTGGCCGCCGATTGACGTCCGGGCGGCCGCGGCCAGCGTCCGCAGGCTGTCGAGGACCTGCGGCGCCCCCCAGCCCTCGCCGTGCCCGGCCAGCAGGCGCCGGCCCGCGTCGTCCAGCTGCTGCTCGAGGGGGCCGGGCAGCCGGCCGCCGACGTCCGGCACGCCGGTGTAGGCCGCCCGGATGAACCCGTAGCGGTCGACCAGGGCCAGCGCGGACGTGTGCGTGTCGCCCGTGGCCAGCGTGACGCCCAGGGGCGCCCAGAACTCGGTCAGGTCGTCCGGCTGGCCGGTCGCGAACGTCCAGTCGGCCCCGATGGCGGTCCGGTAGGCGGCCAGCGCGGCCGGCGTGTCGGTGCCGGGATCGGTGGTGACCTCGACCACGCGCACTTCGGGGGCGCTCCTGCGGACCTGCTGCAGCAGGCCGGTGTAGAGCGGACACGTCTCGTGGCAGGTGGTGTGGAAGGCGGCGATCACCGTGTCCCGGCCCAGCAGCGCGGTCCGGTCGAGGGGCCGGCCGTCCTGGTCGACCAGGTGGAAGTCGAACAGCGGGGTCAGCCGGCCGGACAGCTCCTGGAGGCCCAGGTTGACGTTCTCGACGCCCACGTACGCACCGCCCGCCACGACGCGGCCCTGCCGGACCGCCAGCAGCACCACCTCGGTGGCCTGGGAGCGGACGGACACCGAAGCGGCGACCGCGGCGCCGGCCACCTGCACCCGGTAGGTGCCGGGCGGCAGCGCGAGCCTGGCGGCGGTCCGCGAGTCGGGGGCCGCGGGCGCCTCGCCGCCCACGGTGACAGCGGCGCCTCCCGGGCCGGCCAGCGCGACCCGGACCGGGTCCAGCCGGTCTCCTCCGCCGGAGGCGAGCACGACGGCGACGGTGCCGGGGCTGACCGGCCTCGGCGTCAGGACGAAGACCAGGGCGGCCAGCACGCCGACCCCGATGGCGAGCAGCGGGAGGATGCGTTGCCGGTCCAGAGCAGGTCGGAGTCTACGACTCCCGGAACGCCGGCGCGGGACTGCCGGTGTACCGCTCGACCAGCCGGTCCACGTAGGCGGCGAACACGTCGGCCACGCCCGCGCCGCGGATCTCCAGCACGTTCTCGGCGTTCTCCTCGCCGCTGTGCGAGAAGTTGTAGCTGCCCGTGAACACCGTGTCGTCCGCCACCAGGCACTTGGCGTGCATGAAGTCGTGGACGCTGCCGGGCTGGTACGGCGTCGACGCCTTGGCGCCCCAGCGCACGCCCGCCCGGACCGTCGCCCACGCCTGCCGCTTCCAGGCCGACCCCGGCCGCCCGGCCCACTGCAGCTCGACCTCCTCCATCTGGGTCCGGTCGTAGCAGCCGGCGAGGTCCAGCCCCGGCCGGCCCAGCGCCTCGGCCAGGCTCGCCAGCACCGGCCCGGAGGTCAGCACCGGCGAGCAGACGCGCACCCGGCGCTCGGCCGTCGCCACCCGCTGCGCGATCTCGTGCACCAGCTTGGCCGCCCGCCCGGGCGTGAAGTAGGTCCGCACGCCGAGGCCGGGCGCCGGCTCCAGCCAGCCCACCGGCTGGTGGCCGCTCCGGCGCACGATCCTGGTGGCCCACAGCTCCTCGAAGTTGGCCAGGTAGAGGGCGGCCACGCCGGGGTCGTCCAGCTGGACGATGACGTTCTCCTCGCGCGTCCAGCTGTCGCCGGTCCAGTTGGTGGACCCCGTCCAGATCGAGGCGTCCGGCGTGCCGGCGTCCACGACGGCATACTTGTGGTGCATCAGGTCGGGCGACCCGGGCACGGCCCGGCTGGCGATGCCCAGGCTTCGCAGGTAGTCGTGGTCGACGAAGCCGGGGGGCGGCAGCGGGGCGGAGCGGGGCCGCTCCTGGTTGTAGAGCAGCCGCACCGCCACCCCGCGCGCGGTGGCCGCGTGGACCGCCTCGCGGACGACGCCGGCGGCCCGGCCCTCGAGCTTCAGGTCGTAGATGGCCACGTCGAGGCTGGCCCGCGCCCGGCCGACGTGCTCGGCCAGCAGCGCCGCGACGGCGTCCGCGTCCTGGCCGCCGTCCGTGAGGAACGTGGGCGTCAGCGACACGGCCCGGAAGGGTAGGCGACCGGGCGGGCGGGCGCTACTGGGCGTCCGCCTTGAACACCGTGGGCCGGCCGCTGGGCCGGGCGCCGGTGGCCAGCTCCGCCGCCTTCTCGGGGTCGTCCGTGATCTTGACGAGGGCCAGGTCCTCGGCCGACAGCATTCCCTGCTCCAGCGTCTCCTCGCGCAGCCATCCTAAGAGGCCGCGCCAGTAGCTGCGCCCGAACAGCACGATCGGGAAGTGGTCGATCTTGCCGGTCTGGGCCAGCGTCAGCGCCTCGAACAGCTCGTCCAGCGTGCCGAAGCCGCCGGGGAAGATCACGAAGCCCCGGGCGTAGCGCACGAACATCGTCTTGCGCACGAAGAAGTGCCGGAACTCGACCCCGATCTCGACGTAGTCGTTCAACGACTGCTCGTTCGGGAGCTCGATGTTGCAGCCCACCGACAGCCCGCCGGCCTCCATGCAGCCGCGGTTGACCGCCTCCATCATGCCGGGGCCGCCGCCGGTGATGACCGCCACGCCACGCCGGGCCAGCGCCCCGCCGACCTCCATGCCCTGCCGGTAGAGAGGGCTGTCGCGCGCGATCCGGGACGAGCCGAAGCACGTGACGGCGGGCCCGATGTCCGCGAGCGCGTCGAAGCCCTCCACGAACTCGGAGACGAAGCGCATGACGCGCCACGAGTCGTGCTGGTGGTCCGACGGCTTGGCCGGCGGCTCCAGCAGCCCCCGGTCGGCCGGGGGACGGTTCCTGGGGATGAGGCTGGCTCCTGCCCTTCGACGCTCACGCATGAGGCACCAAAGTCTAAGGAGGCCGGGCGGCTCGCGGCCGTATGCAGAACCGCCAAACCGGCGGGCCGGCACCACGGTCGGCCGTGCCGGTCCGTCTACTCCGTGGTCACGGGCTCCCCCGGCAGCGTCAGCACGTAGTCCAGCGCCTCCGCCACCCAGCCGGCCAGCGCCCGGTCGTCGGGCAGGCCGGCCGGGCCAACCATGACCCAGCCGCTCATCGGCCAGCCGGTCAGGTCGAACCGGCGTGCCCCCGTCCGCGCCATCGCCTCCGGGAACCGCTCCGGGCCCACGCGCGCCACCAGCTTGTCGCGGATCACCCCCACGCACATCTGACCGTCGACGAAGAACGCCTTGCCGCCGAACATCGGCCTCTCCGTCACGCCCGTCCTGCCCGCGAGCTGCTCCCGCAGCCGCCTGGCCAGGTCCTCGTCGAAGGGCATTACGAACCTCCTGAAAGGTTTAGTCCCGCTCGCAGGGTACCCCCTGACGCTGTCGCGCGCACGTGACACCAACCCGGCCGGGCCGCGGCGCCCCCATAGCATTGGAGGGACGGTGGAGGCCTGCGACGTGGCGGTGGTCGGCGGGGGCGTCGTCGGCCTGTCCGTGGCGCACGCCCTGGCGCTGCGAGGCGTGCGCCGGGTGGTCGTCCTGGACCGGGGCGCCTGCGGCGAGGGCTCCACCGCCCGGGCCACGGGCGGCATCCGCTGCCAGTTCGCCTCGGAGGTGAACGTCCGCCTCAGCCTCCGCTCGCTCGGCTGGTTCCGCGAGTGGCCGCGGCGCGTCGGCGGCGACGCCGGCTACCGCCCGGTCGGCTACCTCTTCCTGGCCACCACCGCCGAGCAGCTGGCCGCCCTCCGCTCCGGACTCGCGCTGCAGCGCCGGCTGGGCGCCCGGGTGGAGGCGTGGGAGCCGGAGGACCTGCCGGAGCGCCTGCCGGGCGTGGCCCCGGACGGCGTGCTGGGGGCCACGTTCGGGCCGGACGACGGGCTGGGCGACCCGCGGCGGGCCGTGGCGTCCCTGCTGGCCGCCTGCCGGCGCGCCGGCGTGGACGTTCGGGAGG
>JBKPCH010000063.1:0-16030 GCA_046727275.1 Candidatus Dormiibacterota bacterium | reverse complement strand
GATCGTGGTCACGCTGAGTGGGAGCCAGCTCTGGGTGTATGTGGACGGCAACACGGTCAACGGGCTGGTCTGGAACGGGTCCTCGTGGTCGGGCTCGGTGGGGCAGCCGTTCAACCTGCCGGCGGCGCCGAACACGGCGGGGACGCCGCTGTGGATCGGCCACGCGCGGGCGGCGCTGTGGGGAGGGGGCTCCAGCTACTTCAACGGGACGCTGGACGAGGTGTCGGTGTACGACAAGGCGCTGGGCCAGACGCAGGTGAGGAACCACGGGGCGGGGGGCACGACCTACCAGGCGACGGTGCTCGGCGACGGCCCCACCGCCTACTACCGCCTCGACGCCCCGAGCGGGGCGACCACGGGGTACGGGCTGTGGCCGACCTCGACCACGGACGCCAACGGCCAGACCACGGGGATCACCTACGACCCGCTCGGCCGGGAGACCTCGCAGACCCTGCCGGGCGAGGGCGCCGGCCTGACCACGACCGTGACCGGCTACTGGGTCTGGTGCTCGGGCACCGCGGCGCAGACCCCCTGCGCGGAGGTCGACAAGACGCAGCGGCTGAACGCCACGACGACGGTCCTCTCCCGGGCCTTCTACGACGGTCTCGGCCACCTGGTTGAGACGCGCTCGCCCGCGCCCAGCGGCCGGGACGTGGTGCGCTACTCCTTCTACGACCCGTCCCAGCGCCTCGTCTTCCAGAGCGTGCCCTACTTCGTGCCGGCGTACACCGGCGCCCCCGGCGCGTCGGCCTACTCGGTCCCGGACATCACCCAGGGGGGCACGTCGTACACCTACGACGGCCTGGGCCGCACCACCAGCACCACGGACGCCCTGTCCCACCGCACGGACACGTCCTACTCGATCGCCTGTGGCTCGCCGGGCACGAACGACCCAGGCTGCTACGAGCAGACGCTGACGGTCGACGCGCTCGGCCACCGGAGCGGCACGCTGACGGATGGGCTGGGACGGAAGGGCTACGTGCAGCGCTACGCGGGCAACAGCGCCTCCACCTACGCCGTGTACGCCACGACCAGGTACACCTACGACTACCTGGACGAGCTGACGCAGATCCTGCACCCGGATGGCAGGACGACCACGACCTTCCAGTACGACATGGCCGGCCGAAAGTGGGCGATGTCGGATCCCGACCTCGGCAGCGAGTCCTACCAGTACGACCAGGACGGGAACCGGACCCGGTCGATGGACGCTCGCGGGACGGCGGGGACCGTCTACGTGGGCTACGACGGCCTCGACCGCCCGATCTGGCGCAACACGACCAACAGTCCGGCCGGAGCCTACGACACGTACGGCTACGACGGCACCGCCAACGGCAACGTCGGCATCGGCCGGCTGACGGGCGAGACCTTCTCGGGCGCGCCGGCCAACAGCCTGACCGGCGGCTATGGCCACACCTACGACGCCCGAGGCCGGCAGATCGGCAGCACGCTGACCGTCGGCTCGAACAGCTATCCCGTCCAGACGACCTACGACGACTCGGGCAGCGTGCTCACGCAGACCTATCCGGACGGCGAGGTGGTCACGAACTCGTATGGCGGGGAGGGCTGGCTGAGCACGGTCAGCACGAGGCAGGGCAGCACGACGGCGAGCCTGTTCAGCGGCGCCACGTACACGGGTGCCGGCGGGGCGGCCGGCGAGGTCACGGGCGCCAACCTGGCCGGGACCACCTATCAGTACAGCGCCACGTACGACCTGCTGGACCGGGCCAGCGACCTCAAGGTCACGAAGAGCAGCGGCGGCAGCACGCTGTTCGACCAGGCGCGCACGTTCGACGGCGCGGGCAACGTGTCCACGATCAGCACGACGCTGCCGGGAGGCACCGACAACCAGGCCTTCTGCTACGACGAGCAGGACCGGCTGACCTGGGCCGGCTCGATGGGGACGCCGCCCTGCACGGGCACGGCCATCGCCGCCGGCAGCCTGACCGCGGCGCTGTACACGCAGAGCTTCGGCTACGACACCATGGGCCGGCTGACGAGCGGGCCCATGGGCACGTACAGCTACGGTGACAGCGCGCACATGCACGCGGCGACGGCCATCGGCGGCCAGTACAGCGCGAGCTACGACGCGGCCGGGAATATGACCTGCCGGGCGCCGACGACGGCGACCACCTGTGCCGGCGGCTCGCCCACGGGAGCGGAGCTCGGCTACAACAACGAGGGCGAGCTGACCACCTGGCAGAGCGCTCCGAGCAGCCCGAACTCGTCCGTGGCCTTCCTGTACGACGGGCAGGGCCAGCGAGTGGCGCAGCAGGCGACGCAGAGCGGAAGCAGCACCACGACGGTGTACGTGGGCTCCCTGGAGGAGGTCGCCACGAGCGGCGGCACGACCACGACGACCGCCTACTACTACGCGGGCAGCAGGCGGATCGCGCTCTCGGTGAACGGCAGCTTCAGCTATCTCGCGGCCGACGTGCTAGGCAGCGCCGACCTGGCCCTGGACGGGAGTGGGAACACGACCGCGGCCCTGCTCTACTCCCCATACGGAGGCGTGCGGTACAGCAGCGGCACCATGCCTACCACGTACGGCTTCACGGGCCAGCGGCAGGACGCGATCAGCGGGCTGGACTACTACGGCTCGCGCTACTACGACCCGGTCGCGGGTCAGTTCACCAGCGCGGACTCGACGCTTCCGGGCGATGGGATGGACCCGTGGGGCCTGTCCCGGTACGCCTACGTCGAGGGGAACCCGGTCGACCGGACGGACCCGACCGGGCACTGCTTCTGCGACACGCCGGGCTCGGGCGACAACTTCTTCCCGCAGTCGGGCGGCCGCCTCGTGAACGGCGAGACGGGCGAGGTCTGGTACGGGGCCGGATACAGCCAGGTGTACCGCCTGGACTGGTCGGGCTACCACCGCCACCACTACCGGCGGATGGTCTACCACCGCCGGCCGAGC
This sequence comes from Candidatus Dormiibacterota bacterium, assembly GCA_046727275.1. GTDB lineage: Bacteria > Chloroflexota > Dormibacteria > Dormibacterales > Dormibacteraceae > CF-161. The sequence continues at coordinate 13,113 of JBKPCH010000063.1, read as the reverse complement.
CGGGGCCACTACACGCCGAGACCGGCGCCAAGGCCGAGGACTCTGATCAACAAGCTGCTGCCGCGCGGATCGTGCTGCACGACGGTCCCGATCCCCCTGCCGGGCCGAGGGATCATGATCACGACGCTGCCGATCGAGATCGGTCGCTGCTGCTCCACGCCGGTGCCGGACGAAGGGGGCAACAGAACTGCGGACGCCAAGCCGGGACAGAATCAGAACAGTCCATCTGGGAAGCGTCCGGGAGTGCCAGATCCGGCGGACATTCCGCCCGGTTCTGATCCACAGGATGTGAGAGATATGCTGCCATCGCACATCCAGGCCGCTGGCTCGCCCACCCGAAAAGGAGGCGGAACGCGGTATCCTGATCCTGATCGACCAGGTGACCAGGTGCGGATCATGCCAGGCAACCCCTCGGCCCCAGATCCCTTGCATCAGGGACCATATGTCGAAATCAGCAAGGACGGCAGGGAGACGCGAATACCACTAGCTGGGAATCCAACGATATGACAGCAATGGCTGATGAGATGTCCCGCGAGGTCTTAGCAAAGGCCAACGAGGATTACAGCGGCCTCTACGAGGTCATCTGGTCGTTCCGAACGAACTTCATGCCGAACGCAACGGAGCCCGAGCTGATCGAAGCTGCAACCAAGGCTGTCGAGTCTCAACTAGAACATGGCAATATTCGGTTGATCCGATTCCGCATGAAACCGTCGCCCGAGGTTCAAGACGTGCCCGCGGCGGAGGTGCCTCGTATCCTTCGATCGCGGGATTCCTGGCGACCACCGAAGTCGTGGGAAGACTGGTATCCAAGCTTCTATGCCACTGAGAAGGGTGAACGCGCCTGGCTAAAGCCTAGCAAGGGCGAAGGCTGATGGCGGACCGGGCCGAGGGCGGTGCGCCTGCGCACTTGGTCTGCCCTCCATGTCGAGCAGCAGTTGCACACGCCTTGACCGAAGACGAGAACCATCGGCTGACTGAGGCGCTCCAGGGGGCAATGGATGTTGCTGGGCGAAAGCGTTCAGCCCTCCGCCCAAGCCTACGATCCGGTAGGGCACCCGGCGCACAGAGAAGCCCGCCAGCGGCATCCGAATCAGGCCGGCACCGCCCGTGCAGACTGGGCCCGCGGCGTGGTCGGCACCCAGTGATTAGCGGGTTGAGCGTGAAGCGGCCGGTGGCCGACGGCACGGGCGTGAGCGCGCCCAGCTGGCCGACCTGGTCGGCGGCGATGCCCTCCTCCGGTCCGCGCGGCGCGGTATCCGCGAGGCTCGCATCCAGGTCGTCCTGCTTACCGCCATCCCTTCGGGCTCTGGTTGCCCACACCTCCAACGGGCAGCCGGCGTCGTGCAGCGGCACACAGATCGCAGCCTGGACGTGGCCCGGGTCAAGCCACGACCGTTGCGGCCGCCGGCCGTCTCACGGCCGTCAACGACGTTAGCCCGCGCACTATCAGGCTTGTGTCATGGACGCCTCACTGCCGAGGCCCGCGTAGTTGGTGATCAGCCTGGTCCGAGAGTCGCAGACGTCGACGCCGCCAGCGCGGCAGGATCAGCCGACTGACGCACAGATAGACAGCCCAGTAGATCATCAGCGCAGACCACGGCAGGTAGATCAGCCACCAGTTGAGCAGGCAGGCGCCAACGATCGTCAGAGCCACGAGAGGTGAACTGATCACTGCGGCGACGTTGTCCGTGCTCCGTCGCCAAGTCCGACCACTTGACAAGGCAGGCACTATAGCACGTCGAGCAGCTGTGAGATACGTCAGCGACAACTTGACACGTGACTACACAGGTAAGACGGTTGGTGACACATCAATGGGAATGAGACTAACAGTGCAGAGCCTGCCGTCCTACATCCACGGGATCCGGTCCGTCAGCTCTGGCTCCGGGAACCGCAGTCCCCGCACCGCCGCCCACGCCCGCAGCACGTCCTCCAGCACGTGGGCGCTGGCGCCGTACATCGAGCCGACCTCGAAGTCGAAGATCGGGGATCGCAGGCCGCCCGCCAGGGCGACCGCCCGGTAGGGCACCCGGCCCGCGAAGAAGTCCGCCAGCGGCATCCGGATCAGGGCCGCCACCTCGGCCGCCTGCGGGCGGACCGCGGCGTGGTCGGCGACCAGCGCCACCAGCGGGTTGAGCGTGAAGCGGCTGGTGGCCGTCGGCACCGGCGGCAGCGCTCCCAGCACCACGACCTCGTCGCGGGCGATGCCCAGCTCCTCCTCCAGCTCGCGCAGCGCCGTATCTGCGAGGCTCGCGTCCCCGTCGTCCCGCTTGCCGCCGGGGAACGCGATCTCCCGGGCGTGGTGGCGCATACCCTCCGTGCGCTTGATCGCCCACACCTCCAGGCCCCCGGCGCCGTCGTGCAGCGGGACGCACACCGCGGCCTGGACGCGGCCGTCCAGGTCGAGCCACGAGCGGTGGGCCGGCCGGGCCGCCAGTGCCGACCGCAGCCGCTCGATCTCCGTCGCGTTCAGCGCCACCCGGGCTACCCGGCGGGAGCCAGGGCCAGCGCCAGGGCCAGCGCCACCCGGCCAGCCGTCGCCGGCGCCGCCGCCGCTGCGGCGCCGGCGAGCGGGGCGGAGGGATCCATGGACCAGCGCAAGTATCGCCCAGTTGGTCGCGCGGGCCGCGTCGCGGACGCCGCGCCTGGCCAGGGCGTGGCGGCCGTTCCTGTGGCGAGGAGACATGGCGCCGCATACTGGAAGGGAAACCGCTGATGTCGAGCACCCCCCCGCCGAACCGTCAGCGCCCCGGGCAGCGCCAGGACCAGCCCCCCGACGGTCAGCGCCCGCGGCCGCCGACCCTGCTGGACTCGTTTCGCGACGTCCGGACCTGGCTCACCCTGCTCGTCCTGCTGGTGCTCAACATCATCGTGGTCAACGTCCTCTTCACGCCCGCCCAGCCGAAGCAGGTCACGCTGTCCTACAACGCGTTCACCGCCCAGGTCGTGGCCGACAACGTGGTCAGCGTCACCAGCGTGGGCAGCGCAATCACCGGCGTGACCAGAAAGGACGTGCCGGACGTCAACGACAGCAGCCAGAAGGCGACCCACTTCTCGACCCAGCGGCCAGCGTTCGCGACCGACGACCTGGTCGGCCTCCTGCAGCAGCACAACGTGACGATCACGGCCAAGCCCGATACCGGCACAACGCCGTTCTGGCAGACGATTCTCCTCTCCTTCGGCCCGACGCTGCTGCTGATCGTCGGCTTCATCTGGCTGACGCGGCGGGCGGCTGCGGCCGGCGGCGCCGGCGGCGTGTTCGGGCTGGGCCAGAGCCGGGCCCGCCTCTACGACCCCGAGCGGCCCCGGACGACCTTCGCCGACGTGGCCGGGATCGACGACGCCAAGGAGGAGCTGCAGGAGGTCGTCGACTTCCTCCGGCAGCCGCAGCGGTACCAGCGGCTGGGCGGCACGGTGCCCAAGGGCGTGCTCCTGGTCGGCCCGCCCGGCACCGGCAAGACGCTGCTGGCGAGAGCCGTCGCCGGCGAGGCCGGCGTGCCCTTCTTCAGCATCGCGGCGTCGGAGTTCGTGGAGCTGATCGTCGGCGTCGGCGCCTCGCGTGTCCGCGACCTCTTCAACAAGGCCCGGCAGGCGGCGCCGGCGATCATCTTCATCGACGAGCTGGACGCGATCGGCCGGAGCCGCGCGGCCGCCATCCGCGTAAGCGGCAACGACGAGCAGGAGCAGACGCTCAACCAGATCCTGACCGAGATGGACGGCTTCGACTCGCGCGAGGGCGTGATCGTGCTGGCCGCCACCAACCGTGCCGACGTCCTCGACCCGGCACTCCTGCGGCCGGGGCGCTTCGACCGCAGGGTGGTCGTGCAGCCGCCGGACCGCGCGGGTCGGGAGGCCATCCTGCGCATCCACACCCGGAACGTGCCGCTGGCGCCAGACGTCGACCTGGCCGCGCTGGCCCAGCAGACCTCGGGCATGGTGGGCGCCGACCTGCGCAACCTGGTCAACGAGGCGGCGCTGCTGGCGGCCAGGCGGGATCGCGACGCGGTCACGATGGAGGACTTCTCGGAGGCGATCGAGAAGGTCCTGCTGGGCGCGGAGCGGAAGCTGGTGCTGACGCAGGAGGACCGGGAGCGCGTCGCCCACCACGAGGCGGGCCACGCGCTGCTGGGGCTGCTGGTGCCCGGCGCGGACCCAGTGCGGAAGGTGACGATCGTGCCCCGCGGCCGGGCGCTCGGGGTGACGGTCCAGAGCCCGGTCGACGACCGCTTCAACTACTCCGAGGAGTACCTCCGGGCGCGCATCGCGGGGGCGCTAGGCGGCCGGGCGGCCGAGCAGCTCGTGTACGGCGACGTGACGACCGGCGCCGAGAACGACCTCCAGCAGGTCACGATGATCGCCCGCGAGATGGTGGTGCGGTGGGGGATGAGCCCCAGGATCGGGCCGCTCAACTTCGGCTCGGACGACACCCCCCAGGTGCTGGGGGTGGGGCAGAAGCCGTTCAGCGAGTCGACGGCGGCCCTCGTGGACGAGGAGGTCAAGCGGATCGTGGTGGAGTGCCTGGGCCAGGCGCGCAGCCTGCTCGAGGCGAACCGCGACAAGCTGGAGGCCCTGGCCCGCGCGCTGCTGGCGGAGGAGTCGCTGGACGAGGGGGAGATCCTCCGGGTGACAGGCCTGCCTCCTAAGAGTGCCGTCCCCCATCCGACCGTGGCGGCCAGCCGCAGCAGCCAGGCCCCCGCTCGATAGCAGCGTCCCCGCCGGGCCGCCCCACGGACGCTTCAGCCGGCGATTCGCAGCGTGACCTTGCCCTGCTGCTCCGCCTGGTCGAGGCGCTCCAGCGCCGGCACCACGTCGTCCAGCGGGAAGGTCGAGTCGAGGACCGGGCGCAGGCCGGCCTCGATCCCGCGCAGCACCTCCTCGAACTCGCCCGCGTTGCCCATCGTCGACCCCAGGAAGTCGACCTGGCCCAGGAACAGCCGCGGCATGGCGACCTCGGCCCGCACCCCCGACGTCGAGCCGCAGAAGACCACCCGGCCGCCCCTGCGGACCGACCGGACCGACTCCTCCAGCGTGGCGGGGCCGACGTGCTCGAAGACCACGTCCACGCCGCCGCCCGAGGCCTCGCGAACCGGCCGGGAGAAGCCTGTCGATTCGAACGCCGCCTCGGCGCCCTGCTCCAGCGCCCGCTTTCGCTTGGCCTCGCTCCGGCTCGTGACCAGGACCCGGGCGCCCAGGTGGCGCCCGATCGCGATGGCGGCCGCCCCCACGCCGGAGCCGGCGCCGACCACCAGCATGGTCTCGTCCGGGCGCAGCCGGGCGCGGGTGACGAGCATGCGCCAGGCCGTGAGGAACGTCAGCGGGAAGGCCGCCGCCTCCTCCCAGGAGAGCGCCCCCGGCTTCGGGAAGAGGTTCTGGGCCGGCACGTGGAGCAGCTCGCAGGCCGTGCCGTCGGTGTGCTCGCCGATGATGCCGAAGGCGGGGCAGAGGACCTGCCTGCCGGCCCGGCACGCGTCGCACGCCCAGCAACAGGAGACGGGATAGACCACCACCTCGTCGCCCGGGCTCCAGCGGGCGTCCGCCGACTCCGCGACCACGCCGGCGCCGTCGGCGCAGATCACGCGCGGCGGCTGAACGCGCTGAGCCCCTGACACGAGCCACAGGTCCAGGTGGTTGAGCGCCGCCGTCCGCACCGCGACCGCGACCGAGCCGGGCGCCGGGGCCGTCCGCTCTCGCTCCTCGACCACCACCCCGCGAGGGCCCGCCGGCTCCCGGAAGACCGCCGCTCTGCCCTCGCTGCGTACCGTCACGGGTCCTCATGGTAGGCGCCCGCCGGAGGTGCCGGAGCCGGGCGCCGGAAGCCCGGCGGGCCCTATCATGTCGCGAAATGGAGACCGGGCTCGTCATCATCGCGCTCCTCTACCTCGGCCTGAGCATCTCGGCGGTCGTCCAGCTCTTCTCCGGGGCTCGCGCTCGCCGCGCGGCCGATCGCCGCTCGGGCTGACCGCTTCCCGCTTCCACACCGGCGGAGTCGGAGGGATAATCGGCCCGTCGGCTCGTCGGCATCGCATCCAACGGAGCGAGGGCGCGTGGAAACTGGGCTTGTCATCATCGGGCTCCTGTACATCGGCCTGAGCATCTCGGCCATCGCGCTGCTCTTCATGAGGTCCGGACCGCGCCGCCGCACTTGACGCCCGCCCGGCCGGAGACCTCGATCGGGCTCTACTAGTCGTTCGTGTCCGGCAGTACGAGGAGGAGGCCCCGGAACCGGCGCAGCTCTCCAGCCTGGTTGCGCGCCAGGCCCGCCGGTTCACCGCTCGCTGAGGCCGCCGGACCGGCCGCTTCCCGCCGCCCACCTACAATCTGGGCGTTGATCGAAGAGGGCCTCGCCGGGAAGACGCTGCTCGTCACCGGCTCCACCGGTTTCCTGGGCAAGTCGCTGGTCGAGAAGTGCCTCCGGGCCCTCCCCGGCGTGCGCCGCATCGACCTGGCGATCCGCTCCAGCGCCCGCCGGCCGGCGCGTGAGCGGCTGGAGCGGGAGGTCCTCACCAGCCCGGCGTTCCGCCGGCTGGAGCGAGAGCTGGGCAGGGAGCGGTTCCGCCAGCTCGTCGACGAGAAGCTGGCCGTGGTCGAGCTGGACCTCGGGCGCGAGGACCTCGGCCTGACCGCCGAGGCCCGCGAGGAGCTGCGCCGGTGCGACGTCGTGATCCACTCGGCCGCCGCCGTCGAGTTCGACAACCCGGCGGACGCCTCGGCGCAGACCAACCTGCTCGGCGCCGCCCGCCTCGTCCGCGTCCTGCGCGAGCTGGGCGGCCGGCCGCACCTGGTCCACATCTCCACCGCCTACGTCGGCGGCATGCTGCGGGGCCTGGTCAGGGAGGAGCTGCCGTTCGACCCCGGCCTGAACTGGCGGCACGAGGCGGAGGTGCTGGCCAACCTGCGGCCGGCGGTCGAGGAGGAGAGCCGGCGGCCCGAGGTGCTGGACCAGCTGCGCCGGCAGGCGCGCAGCCGCCTGGGGCCGGCCGGCACGCCGGCGCAGGCCAGGGCAGTCGAGCGCCTCCGCCAGCGCTGGGTCAAGGACCGGCTCGTGGAGCGCGGCCGGGCCCACGCCAGGGCGATGGGCTTTACGGACATCTACTCGTTCACGAAGGCGATGGCCGAGCGCGCCGTCGTGGAGCTGCACGGCGACATCCCGCTCTCGATCGTCCGGCCGAGCATCATCGAGAGCGCGCTGGCGGAGCCGTTCCCCGGCTGGCTGGAGGGGTTCCGCATGGCGGAGCCGCTGATCCTGGCCTTCGCCAGGGCGGCGCTGCGCGACTTCTCCGGCCTGCCCGACGCGCTGCTCGACATCATCCCGGCCGACTTCGTCGTCAACGCCGTGCTTGCGGCGGCCAGCGCGCCCCCGCCGCCCGGCGAGCACCGCATCTACCACGCCGCCTCCGGCAACCGGAACCCGCTCCGGCTGCGCGCCGTCTACGACTACTCCGGCGAGTACTTCACGGAGCACCCGCTGCGGGACCGCTGGGGCCAGGCGATCGGCACCCCGACCTGGACCTTCCCCAGCCAGGGCGAGCTGGTGACGCGCGGCAAGCTGGCGCTCCGCCTGGTCGAGGCCGCCCAGCAGGTGGTCGAGCGCCTGCCGCTCGGCACGACGGCGACCCGCTGGTCCGACCAGCTCAACGAGGAGCGCGGCCGGCTGGAGCGCGTGCTGAACCTGGCCGAGCTGTACGGCGTCTACGTCGCGGTGGACGCCGTGTTCGACACGCGCAACCTGGTGGCGCTGTGGGAGCGGACGCCGCCGGCCGAGCGCGAGCGCTTCGGCTTCGACCCGGCCCTCTTCGACTGGCGCCACTACTTCCACGACGTCCACCTGCCGACCGTGATCCGCATGGCTCGCGCCGACACGGGCCCCCGGCGGGGGCCCGGGCCCACGGGCAGCACCGCGCCGCGGCCCGAGACGAACAGCGCCCTCGCGGCGCTCCGCCGGCGGGCCGGCCGCGAGGGCGTGCTCGCCGTCTTCGACGTGGACGGCACCCTGGTCCAGACGAACGTGGTCGAGTACTTCTTCTGGATGCGGCTGCAGGACCAGCCCCTGGAGGACTGGCCGGCCTTCCTCGCCCGGATGGCCGCCCGGACGCCGCGCTGGCTCTACCTGGAGCGCCGCTCGAGGGCGGAGTTCCAGCGCTCGTTCTACCGCGAGTACGACGGCCTCGACGAGGAGCGGATGCGCCGGCTGGGCGAGGAGGCGCTGCACGCGGTCACGCTGCGCCGCATCTTCCCCGAGGGCGTCCGGCGCATCCGCGAGCACAAGCGGGCCGGCCACCACGTCCTGCTGCTGACCGGCGCGCTCGACGTGGTGGTCGAGCCGCTGGCCGAACTGCTGGAGGTGGAGGTGGACTGCGCGCACCTGCTGCGCCGGGACGGCCGGCTGACCGGAGACCTCCAGTCGCCGCCGCCAGCCGGCGAGGCCCGGGCCACGCTGCTCGAGGAGTACGCGGCCGCGCACGGGATGGACCCGGCCGAGAGCTTCGCCTACGCGGACGCGATCTCGGACCTGCCCATGCTGGAGCGCGTCGGGACGCCCGTCGTCGTGAACCCCGACGCCCGGCTGTCGCAGGTGGCGGGGCAGCGGGGCTGGCGCGTCGAGCAGTGGGGGATGGCCCGGGGCAACTGGCGGCTGCCGATCCCCGATCCCCGCTCGCCGCAGTACCTGGAAGGGGTCCGCAGGTAGCCGTGCTGGCGGTCCAGTACGTGCGCTCCGTGCCGGCCTACGCCCTGGTCAGGGCGTCCGGCGGCGATCCCCGGGTGGCGACCAGCGACCTGTCGGTGCTCCACCTTGGCGACGTCGAGGAGCCGGGGCTGCCCGGCCCGGACTGGCTGCGGGTGCGGCCCAGCCTGGCCGGCATCTGCGGCTCCGACACGTCGGCCATCACCGGCCACGCCTCGCTCTACCTGGACTCGCTGACCAGTTACCCGTTCGTGCCCGGGCACGAGGTGGTCGGCGTGCTCGACGACGGCAGCCGCGTCGTGGTGGAGCCGGCGCTGGGCTGCCGGGTCCGCGGCCTGGCGCCGGAGTGCCCGCGCTGCGCCGAGGGCCGGCCCGGGCTCTGCGAGCACGTCGTCGAGGGCGACCTGGCCGTCGGCCTGCAGACCGGCTACTGCGCCAGCACCGGCGGGGGCTGGGGCGAGGTGCTGGTCGCGCACCCCAGCCAGCTGCACCCGGTGCCGGACGGCCTGCACGACGAGGCGGCCGTCCTGGTCGAGCCGTTCGCGTGCTGCATCCACGCGGCGCTGCGGGGCGCCGCCGGCCCCGAGGACGTGGTCGTCGTGCTGGGCGCCGGCACGATCGGCCTGCTCACGGTGGCGGCGGTGCGCATGTTCACGCCCCCGCGGCAGCTGATCGCGGTCGCCAAGCACCCGTTCCAGCGGGAGCAGGCGCGCAGGCTGGGCGCCGACCTGGTCATCGGGCCCGACGAGGTCTTCCAGCGGGTCCGGTTCGCCACGCGTGCCCACCTGGTCCCGGGCCCGGCCGCGGCCGAGGCGCCGCCCCTGCGCGCCCTGGGCCGCCTCGGGGGCCTGGACCGCCCGCTGCTGCTGGGGGGTGCCGACGTCACGTTCGAGTGCACCGGCACGGCCCGCGGCCTGAACGACTCCGTCCGCTTCACGCGGGGCGGCGGCCGGCTGGTCGCCGTCGGCATGCCGGCGGAGGAGAAGGTGGACTGGGCGCCCATCTGGCAGCGGGAGCTGACGGTGATGGGCGCCTACGCCTACGGAGTGGAGGCCGGCGGCCGGCGGACGTTCGAGCTGGCGCTGGAGGCCGCGCCGCAGCTCGGGCTCGAGCGCCTGACGGGCCCGCTGTTCGGGCTCGGCGACTATCGCGACGCGATCGCGTACGCGCTGGAAGCCGGCCGGTTGAGCGTGGTGAAGGTGGCGTTCGACCTGAGAGACTTGAGGATCTGACCGAGGAATCACGCATGGGCCGTCCAGGAGCCGTCATCGAGGTCGACCGCAACACCCCGCCCACGCTCTTCCACCACGGCGAGGGCGTCCGGCTGGAGAAGCTGCCGCTGGGCTCGCGCATCGTCTACGCGCCGGACCCCATCGAGCCCATCGCGCACCCCGAGCGCGCGATCCGGCGGGCGCTCGCCCATCCCGCGGAGGACGACCCGCTGAGGGGCCTCCTGCGCCCGGGCATGAAGCTCACGATCGCGTTCGACGACCTCTCGCTGCCGCTCCCCCCGATGGCCCAGCCGGACGCCCGGCAGCTCGTCCTGGAGGAGGTGATCGAGATGGCGGCGGAGGCGGGCGTCGAGGACGTCCACCTGATCGCCGCCAACTCGCTCCACCGGCGCATGACCGAGGACGAGATCCGGCACATCGTCGGCGAGCGGATCTTCAGCACCTTCTACCCGGACCGCCTCTACAACCACGACGCGGAGGACCCCGAAGGCAACGTGCTGATCGGGACGACCAGCCGGGGCGAGGAGGTCACGCTCAGCCGGCGCGCGGCCGAGTCCGACCTGGTCGTGTACGTCAACATCACGTTCGTCCCCATGGACGGCGGGCACAAGTCGCTGGCCACCGGCCTGGGCAGCTACCGCAGCGTGCGCGCCCACCACACGGTCGACACGCTGCTCCACTCGCGCTCCTACATGCACCCGCCCGACTCGGCGCTGCACCACTCCTGCGTCCGGCAGGGGCAGCTGATCGAGGACACGGTGCGCTGCTTCCACATCGAGACCACGATCAACAACCACAGCTTTCCGGCCATCGCCAACTTCATGCAGAAGCGGGAGACGGACTGGACGGCGACCGACCAGGCCTCGTTCCTGGCCGTCAAGCAGCTCACGGACCTGGCCCCGCCTGACGTGAAGCGGGCGGTGTTCCACTCGATGCGGGCGCCCTACGGCGTCACCTCGGTGCAGGCGGGCCAGGTGGACGCGGTGCACGAGCGGACGCTCAAGACGGTGGACCGGCAGATGCTGGTGGAGGTCGCGGGCCAGACGGACGTCGTCACCCTCGGCATCCCCTACATCGGGCCCTACAACGTGAACGCGATCCTGAACCCGGTGCTGGTCGTCTGCATGGGCCTGGGCTACCTGTTCAACCTGTACCGCAGCCGGCCGGTCGTGCGCGAGGGGGGCGTCGTCATCCTCACGCACCCCTGCCGGAACGAGTTCGACTCGGTCCAGCACCCCAGCTACATCGACTTCTACGACGAGGTGCTCGCCGACACGACCAACCCGCTGGAGGTCGAGGAGCGCTACGAGCTGCGCTTCGCCGAGGATCCCTGGTACCGGCAGCTCTACCGCCGCTCCCACGCCTACCACGGCGTCCACCCCTTCTACGCCTGGTACTGGGCGGCCCACGCGATGCAGCACGTGGGCGACGTCATCGTTGTCGGCGGCGAGCGGGCGGCGGTGCACCACCTGGGCTTCAAGTGCGCGACGACGCTGCAGGACGCGTTCGAGATGGCGGAGCAGACGGTCGGCCGCCACCCGAGCGTGACCCACCTGCGCCTGCCGCCCTTGTTTGTCGCCGACGTCCGGTGAAGTTCGAGCTCCTGCGCGACCTGGAGACCGTTCGCCGTGGGTGGCGGTGGGGGGGTGTGCGGCCGGCCTCCTGGCCCAAGGCCTCTCCCGGGATCCCCGAGCCGGCCAGCAACCTCGACTGGGCGCGGCAGGAGCCCGTCCGCTCTCTGCGCTGGCTGCTCCAGCGGCGCATCTCCGCGCCGTTCGCCAGGGCCGTCACCGGCCTCCGGGTGGAGGGCCAGGAGTGGCTGGAGGACCAGGAGCGGCCGGCCCTGCTGATCTCGAACCACGTCAGCCACGCCGACACGCCGGTCCTGCTCGCCGCGCTGCCCGACCGGGCCCGCGAGCGCACCGTCGTCGGCGCGGCGGCCGACTACTGGTACCGCCGGCCGTGGCTGGGCCGCCTGGTCAGCCTCTGGCTCAACACCTTCCCGTTCTCGCGCTCCGGCAGCGCCCAGAGCGTCCTCCACAGCTCCAGCACGCTCCTCAAGTCGGGCTGGAACCTGCTGCTGTACGCGGAGGGCACGCGCTCCGAGGACGGCACGATCCAGCGGTTCCAGCCGGGGCTCGGCCACCTGGCCAATGAGACCCGGGCGCCGGTGGTCCCGATGCACGTCAGCGGGACCCACCGTGTCATGCCCAAGGGCCGCCGCTACTTCCTGCCGGCGCCCGTGCGGGTGCGCATCGGCCGGCCGATGTCGCCGTCCCGGGGGGAGGGCGCGCGGGCCTTCACCGCCAGGGTGGAGGGGGCGGTCAGGGAGCTGGCCGCCGGCTCGGACGATCCGGCCGTCGTGGGCAGCTGGATCGACCGCTGGCGGGCGACGGCGCCCCGCGACCGTCCGCGGTAGTCTCGCCGGCTGCGAGAATTTGCGGTGACATAGCCGAGACGGAGCTCGTCCCGCTCTTCCCGCTGCACGCCGTGCTGTTCCCGGGTGCGGTGCTGCCCCTGCACGTCTTCGAGGAGCGCTACCGGCTGCTGGTGCGGGAGCGGCTCGACTTCGGCGTCGTGCTCATCAGGCAGGGCAGCGAGGTGGGGGAGGAGCTGCGCGTCGAGGACCTCCACCCGGTCGGCACCGTGGCCACGTTCCAGCGCATCGAGGGGCTGCCCGACGGCCGCTACGCCGTGGTGGTGAGGGGCCTCTACCGGTTCCGGCTGCTGTCGCTGGAGCCGGGCCTGCCCTACCTGCGTGGCCACGTCGAGCGGCTGCCGGACCCGCCGCCCGGCGCGCCGCCGCGCCTGATCAGCCTGCTGGAGCGCTACCTGGCGGCGCACGGCGTGGAGCCTCCCACGCTCTCGCCCACGCTGGCCAGCCGCGCGGTGTGGCTGGTCGGGGCCCTGCTCCAGGTGGAGCCGGGCACCCGTCAGCGCCTGCTCGAGAGCGGCGACCCCGCCCTGGCCGAGGCGCTGCTCACCCAGGAGCTGGCCAAGCTGGGGGGCATCGGCCGCCTGGGCCTGATGCGGCCGAAGCCGCCGTCGCGCAACTAGAGGTCCGGCCGAAAAGGCAGACGGATCTTCGCCGCCCATGCACCCCATCTCCGGGGTTGGCTTCTGCGGTCCTCGGTCACGCCCTGGAGGGCGCTCCCTCCGGTCCTCGGCGCCGCCCCCGGATCTGGGGCACCTGGACGACGA
>JBKPCH010000062.1:0-2818 GCA_046727275.1 Candidatus Dormiibacterota bacterium | reverse complement strand
ATGGACGTGAACACGCCGGTGTACGTGGCCGGGTTGGAGCGCGGCGTGCGCCCGATCGGGGACTGGTCGATGTCGATCGACTTGTCCAGGTCCTTCAGGCCCTCGATCGAGCGGTGCGGCCCCGGCTTGTCCTTGGCCCGGAAGAAGTGCTGGGCCAGCCGCCGCGACAGGATGTCCGTCACCAGCGAGGACTTGCCCGAGCCGCTGACGCCCGCCACGCCGACGAAGCAGCCCAGCGGGATCTCTGCGTCGATGTCCTTCAGGTTGTTGGCGGCGGCGCCGCGGATCACCAGCCGCTTCCCGCTGCCGGCCCGGCGCCGCTCGGGGACCGGGATCTGCCGGTCGCCGCGGAGGTACGCGGCCGTGAGCGACCGCTCGTCGCGCATCACCTCCTCGACCGGCCCCGCCGCGATCACGTGGCCGCCGTGCTCGCCGGCGCCCGGCCCGATGTCGACCATGTAGTCGGCCGCCCGGATCGTGTCCTCGTCGTGCTCGACCACGATCACGGTGTTGCCCAGGTTCCTCAGGTGCAGCAGCGTGTCTATCAGCCGGCGGTTGTCCCGCTGGTGCAGCCCGATCGACGGCTCGTCCAGGATATAGAGGACGCCCATCAGCTTCGAGCCGATCTGGGTCGCCAGGCGGATCCGCTGCGACTCACCGCCCGACAGCGTGGTCGCCGAGCGGTCCAGCGTGAGGTAGTCCAGGCCGACGTCGATCATGAAGCGCAGCCGCTCCTGGATCTCCTTCAGGATGCCCCTCGCGATCGTCGCGTCCCGCTCGGTCAGCGGCAGGCTCTCGAAGAAGGCGATGGCCTCGGTCACCGAGAGGGCGGTGCTCTGCGCGATGCTGCGCCCGGCCACCGTCACTGCGAGCGACTCGGGCTTGAGCCGCGCGCCCTTGCAGGCCGGGCAGGGCCGCTCGGACAGGAACTTCTCCAGCTCGGCCTTGACGTACTCCGACTCGGTCTCGTCGTACCGGCGCTGCACGTTGGCCAGGACGCCCTCGAACGTCGACTCGTAGTGGCGGCGCAGGCCGTACTGGTTCTTGTAGCCGAACTTGACCTTCTGGCGGCCGGAGCCGTTCAGGAGCAGGTCGAGCTGCTTCTTCGTCAGCGTCTCGACCGGCGCGTCCATGTCGATGCCGGCGGCCTCGCAGACCGCCTCCAGCATCTCCGGGTAGAAGAACTGGGACTTGCTCCACGGCGCGATGGCGCCCCCGTGCAGCGAGAGCGAGGGGTCCGGGATGACCAGGTCCGGGTCCACGACGAGCTGGGAGCCCAGGCCGGTGCAGGTCGGGCAGGCGCCGTGGGGCGTGTTGAACGAGAAGTTGCGGGGCTGCGGCTCGGGGATGCTGATGCCGTCGTAGGGACAGGCGTAGTCCTGGGACATCGAGATCTCCTCGCCGCCGTCCGCCGGCACGATCAGCACCGAGCCCTGGCCCAGCTTGGCGGCGACCTCCAGCGAGTCCACCAGCCTGGTCCGCTGCTCGGGCCCGATGACCACGCGGTCGACGATGACCTCGATGTCGTGCTTCTTGTAGCGCTCCAGAGGGATCCGCTCGCCCAGCTCGTACAGCTGGCCGTCCACCCGCACGCGGGAGAAGCCCTGCTTGCGGACGTCCTCCAGCAGCCGCTCGTACTCGCCCTTGCGGCCCCGCACCACCGGGCCCAGGATCATCAGCCGCGTCCCCGCCGGCATCCGCTCGATCTGGTCGGCCATCTGCTCGACCGTCTGCTTCTGGATCTCCCGCCCGCAGATCGGGCAGTGGGGCCGGCCGATGCGGGCGAAGAGCAGCCGGAGGTAGTCGTACACCTCGGTCACCGTGCCCACGGTGGAGCGCGGATTCCGCGAAGTGCCCTTCTGGTCGATCGAGATGGCCGGCGACAGGCCCTCGATCGAGTCCACGTCCGGCTTCTCCATCTGCCCCAGGAACTGGCGGGCGTAGGCGGACAGCGACTCGACGTATCGCCGCTGGCCCTCGGCGTAGATCGTGTCGAACGCGAGCGACGACTTGCCCGAGCCCGACAGGCCGGTGAAGACGACCAGCCGGTCCCGCGGGATCGAGAGCGTGACGTCCTTCAGGTTGTGCTCTCTGGCGCCCCGGATGGTGATTTGATCGATGGGCATCGATTGAGGCTCTCCGACAGGTGGATGGTGACGGTGGAGGCAACCCCTCTCGGGGGTCGCCTATTCGCGACCTCGGGGCTGGACATCCGTTCGCTCCATTGTCGCCGGACTGCCCCCGTCGCCGCCAGGCGGCCGTCGTACGATCAGGGGATGGCGGGCCCTGGCATTCGCCTACCCGGGCCGGGCGGCGCCGGCCACGTCGATTTCGGCCGGTCCACTCAGGAGCAGGTTCCCGCGTTCATCGGCCTGATGGGAATCCTGCACGCCGAACCCATCGCGTCCGCGTTCGGCCGGCTCCTCCGCAAGGAGCTGATCGTGGACGACTACGTGCAGCTTGCGCATCTCTTCGAAGAGGTCTGCGTTCTCGCCCTCCACCGGCACATCGCGGAAGAGCTGTTGTTCGACGCCTTCGCATTCGACATGTACTGGGACGAGCTCCGGGAGGACGTGCTCAGGGTCCGCCAGCTCACCGGCAACGCGAAGTTCTGCGAGAACTTCGAGATCGCCGCCGAGCGCGCCCGGCAGTACCGCGCCGACTACCCGCCCAAGCTGCGCTGGCAGCGCCACGACCCGCCGGGCCAGGGGCACGGCGGCGAGGGACCCTTCGGCCCTGGCGGCGGCCTGGGCCGGCCGCCGCGCGACAGCGACCCTTCCCTCCGGCCCGCGCCGGCCACCCCCGCGAGCGCCTGAGC
>JBKPCH010000061.1:0-17447 GCA_046727275.1 Candidatus Dormiibacterota bacterium | reverse complement strand
GTCCTGCTGCTGCCGGCCGCCGCGCGCTGGGGCGGCGGCCCGCTGCTGGACCCGGCCTTCGGGATCGCGGCCGTCGCGGTCTCGGTGGGCGAGGAGCTGGCCTACCGCGGCGCGCTCTTCGCGGCGCTGGAGGAGGCGGTCGGGCCGGCCGCCGCGATGTTCGGCAGCACGGCGGCCTGGACCTTGGCCCACGCCCTCTCGCACCCGCCGGCGTTCCTGCCCGCGGTCGCGGCGGCCGGGCTGCTGCTGGCCGCGTGGCGGTGGGCGTTCCGGGACCTGGTGGGGCCGGTCGCCGGCCACGTGCTGGCGGACCTGGCCCTGTGATCCCGCTCCGGAGGCTGGCCCGCAGCCGGCTGGCCCTGCTGGTGGGCGCGGTCGTGGCGTACGCGCTGGCGGCCTGGGCGGTGGCGCCGGGCTTCTACGACGGGATCGCGCCGCCCCAGCCCTACCGCTGGGTGTCGCCGCCGCCGCAGTTCCGCAGCAACAACCAGCAGCCCCTGAGCGGCCACGGCTCGGTCAAGGTGGCCGCCAACGGCGTCGTGGACCCGGGCACGGTGTTCACGCAGGACGGCCAGGCCTCCATCTCCTTCGTGCCCGGCGCGTTCACGGCGCCCCCGGACCACTCGCCGGTATCCATCGACATCAAGCCGGAGCCGAACTTCCCCGACCCACATGGCATCCAGCTGGCGACCAACGCCTACTGCGTGACCAGCACCTCGCCGCTGGCGCCTGGCAAGGACGTCCTGGTCACGCTGCAGTTCTCCGACCAGTTCCCGGCCCCCTCCGACGTGTACCGGTACCAGGGCGACGGGCCGTGGCAGAAGATCGGCAGCACCGGCACGGCCGCGCCGTTCTTCGTCTCGGCCCGGGCGACGTCGCTGGGCTGCTTCGCCAGCGGCTACCCGGCGAACGCGGGCAGCACAGCGCAGGGCGCGCGGGTGAGCGGCGGCCAGGCGCTGCCCATCATCGTGGCGCTGGCCATCGTGGTCGTCGTGCTGGCCGGCATCCCCCTCGCCGTCCTGCGCCGGCGCGCGGACGGCGACGAGGAGGAGGAGGGCTCGGGCTGACGGCCGGGGTTTGCCGTACCGGAGGGACGTCTCAGCCCTCGGATGGGGTCGCTCAGGTACGGCAAAGCGCCGGCTCGGGGCCGCGCCTGCGACAGAGCACCGTTAACAGGTGGGATTGACCGCCTTCGCCGCCGGCCGTAGCTTGGGGCCCGCCCCCTGGTAGGGCGGGGCGTGGGGCGCCGGGCGGACCTGCTGAGCGGCGTGGTGGCGACCCTGCCGCTGCTGCCCGGCATCCTGGCCTGGGGCGTCGCGTTCGGGGCCGCCGCCGTGGCAGTCGGGCTGCGCCCGGCGGGCGCCGTGACCATGTCGGCGCTGGCCTGGTCGGGCACCGCCCAGGCCGCGGCCCTGAGCCTGCTGGGGGGACCGGTGGGGGCGATCTTCCTGTCCAGCGTCATGGTCAGCCTCCGCTTCGTGCCCATGGGCCTGGCCCTGGCCGGGCTGCTGCCCTCGGCCGGCCGCTGGCGCCGCGTGCTGCTGGCCTGCTGCCTGGCCGACGCCACGTTCGCGCTCGTCGCGGCCGGGCGGGTGCGGACGCCGGCCGCGATCGCCGGCACGTGGTTCGCCCAGTACCCGGTCTGGGTGGCGGGCACCGCCGTGGGCGCGCTCGGCGCGCCGCTGCTGCCGGCCCGCTTCCTGGCCGCGTCCGAGGGCCTGGTGGCGGTGATCTTCGCGGTCCTCGTGGTCGAGGTCTGCACCGACCGCCGCCAGGCAGCCGTGGCGGCGGTGGCCGCCGTGCTCGCCGTGGCGGGGATGCTGGCGCTGCCCGGCACGCTCGCGCTCCCCATCGCCGCCCTGCTGGCGAGCACGGCCGGCGTGGTCGTCAGGCGGTGAGCACCGGCCAGCTGCTCGCCGTGACCGCGGCCGTCGGCACCGGCGTCCTCCTGTGCAAGGCGCTGCCGGCCGTCGCGGTCGGGGCCCGCCTGGACGAGCGGCTGGCGCGCTTCGTCGGCCTGCTGCCGGCGGCTACCCTGGCGGCGCTGCTGGTGGTCACCACGGCCGGCTCGGGCACCGGCCGGCTGCGCTGGGAGGTCCTGGCGGCGGTAGCGGTGACGGCGGGCCTGGCGGCGCTGACCAGGCGCAGCCTCCCGGCGATGCTGACCGGCTGGGCGGTCCTGGCCGCGGAGCTGCTGCTGCTGGGGTGACCGTGGCGCTGTCGATCCGGCCCGGGGGCGTTCGTATGGAGGGTGAGAGCCGGCGAGCGCCGGCGCTACCGTCAGAGGAGCACGACCGATGAAGCAGTACCTGCTCAGCATCTATCAGCCCGACGGGCCCCCGCCTCCCCCCGAGATCCTGGAGGAGGTGATGCGGGACGTCGACGCCCTGGTCCAGGAGGTCAAGGACTCCGGCGCGTGGGTCTTCAACGGGGGCCTGCACCCGCCGAGCACGGCCACGGTGGTCCGGCTCCAGGACGGCGAGCTGCTGATGACAGACGGCCCGTTCGCCGAGGCCAAGGAGCACGTCGGCGGCTGCCTCATCATCAAGGCGCC
The DNA here is from genome assembly GCA_046727275.1 of Candidatus Dormiibacterota bacterium. Lineage (GTDB taxonomy): Bacteria > Chloroflexota > Dormibacteria > Dormibacterales > Dormibacteraceae > CF-161. Next base: position 14,893 of record JBKPCH010000061.1, on the reverse strand, counting down.
CGACCTCGACGCCGCCCTCGAGTGGGGCCGCAAGGCCGCCAGGGCCATCACCCTCCCGATCGAGGTGCGGCCCTTCCAGGGCGAGGCGGAGGGCTGACGCCGGCCGTGCCCGCCGTCCTCGCCGCCGACATCGAGCGCGTGTTCAGCGAGGAGTACGGGCGTGCGGTGGCCGTCCTGGTCCGCGTCTTCGGCGACATCGATGTCGCCGAGGAGGCGGTCCAGGACGCGTTCACCGAGGCGGTGCGGCGCTGGCCGGCGGCCGGGCTGCCCCCCAGCCCGGCGGGATGGATCATCACGACCGCGCGCAACCGCGCCGTCGACCGCCTCCGGCGGGAGGCGTCACGCGAGGACAAGCACGCCCAGGCCGCCCTGCTCCACGCCCGCGGGGAGCCCATCGAGGAGGGTGCCGTGCCCGACGACCGGCTGCGCCTGATCTTCACCTGCTGCCACCCGGCTCTCGCCGCCGGCGTCCGGGTCGCGCTGACGCTCCGGCTGCTGGGAGGGCTCACCACCGCGGAGATCGCGCGAGCGTTCCTGGTGCCCGAGCCGACCATGGCCCAGCGGCTGGTCCGGGCCAAGGGCAAGATCCGCGATGCGGGGATCCCCTACCGGGTCCCGGGCGAGGCCGACCTGCCGGCGCGCCTGCAGGCCGTCCTGGCCGTCGTCTACCTGGTCTTCAACGAGGGCTACACGGCGAGCTCGGGCGACCGGCTCGTCCGGGAGGACCTCTGCGCCGAGGCCATCCGCCTCGGACGGCTGCTGGCCGAGCTGATGCCCGACGAGCCGGAGGTGATGGGGCTGCTCGCGCTCATGCTGCTCGTCGAGTCGCGCCGGGCCGCCCGCACGACACCTGACGGCGGCCTCGTGCTGCTGGCGGACCAGGACCGAAGCCTCTGGGACCGCGCCCTCATAGCCGAAGGCCAGACGATCGTCCGGCGCTGCCTCCGGCGCAACCAGCCCGGCCCGTACCAGGTCCAGGCGGCGATCAACGCCGTCCACAGCGACGCGGCGACCGCGGCCGCCACGGACTGGTGGCAGATCCTGCAGCTCTACAACCAGCTCCTGGCGCTCGGCCCGAGCCCGGTCGTGGCCCTCAACCGCGCGGTCGCGGTCGCGGAGGTGGAGGGCCCGGACGCTGCGCTGGCCCTCGTGGACGGCCTCGACCTGGGCGGCTACCGCCTGTTCCACGCCATCCGCGCCGACCTCCTGCGGCGCCTCGGCCGCCGCGACGAGGCGGCCCGGGCGTACGAGGCGGCGATCGCCCGCACCGAGAACGCGGCGGAGCGCGAGTTCCTGCAGCGCCGGCTCCGGGAGCTCTGAGGCCCCGGCGCGCCGGACAAGGATCCGGAACGGCACCGCCCCGGCGGTGTATCCGTGTCGAATGCGGCTGCTGCGACCCGCGCCGGCAGAGTCACTCGAATCTCGGCCATCGACGCCGTAGTTCGCCTGGCTGGTGGCGCTCCTGAGCTGCTGGGGGATCGGCGGCCTCTTCCTGGACGGCTGGGCGCACAACCACTTCGGCTCCCTGGAGACCTTCTTCACTCCGTGGCACGCCGTCCTCTACTCCGGATTCGCCGCCATCGCGACGACCCTCGCGCTCGCCTGGCTGCGCGGGGTCTACGACCGCCGCCCGCTGATCGCGGCGGTTCCGGAGGGGTACGAGCTCTCCGCCCTGGGTGTCGTGCTCTTCGGGCTGGGCGGCGTGCTCGACCTGCTCTGGCACCTGCGGTTCGGCATCGAGGCGGACATAGCAGCCCTCCTGAGCCCCACCCACCTGCTCCTCGCCACGAGCGGCGTCCTGATCCTGACCGGCCCGCTCCGGGCCGCCTGGCGGCGGCGCCAGTCCCGGCTCGGGTGGCGCACCGGAGGGCCCGCGGTCGTGGCGGCGACCCTCACCCTGGCCATGCTCGGCTTCTTCACGCAGTTCGCCCACCCCTTCGTGACGGCCCAGGCATCCACCGCCCAGCAGACCTCCCGGGATCCCGCCAGCATCTACGTGGCGGGCGCGGACGGGAGCCTGCAGACCCGGCTCACGCGCTCGGGGGCGTGGAACCCGGCGTGGTCGCCCGACGGCAGCCTGATCGCCTACGAGCACGACGCCGGGGGCTCGTCGCAGATCTGGACGATGCGCCCGGACGGCGGCGGCCGGGCCCAGCTGACCACCGGTCCGGGCATGCACTCGGGGCCGGCCTGGTCGCCCGACGGCCGCTGGCTCGCGTACACCGGCGGCTTCTCGCCGAGCTTCCAGGTCTGGGTCGTGCGGGCCGGCGGGACCGGAGCCCACGCCGTGGTGAGCGACACCGCGGGCAGCCTCCAGCCCTCCTGGTCGCCCGACGGCCGGCGCCTGGTCTTCGCCAGCCGGACTCCCGAGGGCTGGCGGCTGGAGACGGCCGCCCTGGACGGCGGCGGACGGGTCGGGCTCCCGCTCTCCGGCCTGTCGCCGGCCCTCTCGCCGGACGGCCGCCTCCTCGCCTACACCAGCGCCGGCGCCGGCCGGTCGCGAGTCTGGGTCGCGCGCAGCGACGGGACGGGGGCCCACCCGCTGACGCCGGACCGGGCTTCCAGCTCCGATCCCGCCTGGTCGCCCGACGGCGCCCGCCTGGCGTTCGTCTCGGACAGCGCCGGTGGACGCCACCTGTTCACCATGGCCGCGGACGGCAGCGACGTTCACGACCTCGGCGAGGGGTCGGGGACGTGGGCCGCCGGCCGTCCGGCCTGGTCACCCGACGCCGCCCACCTGGCGTACGCGGCGGGAGGCTATCCGGCGGTCAGCCCGGAGCAGAACGAGGCGCTGGGCGTGTCGGCGGTACTGATCCAGGCCGCCTGCCTCGCGGGTGTCCTGCTGCTCCTCCTCAACCGCTGGACCCTGCCGGTCGGAGCCGTCGCGGTGGTGATCGCCGCTCCCACGGCGATGATCGCCTTCATGCGGGACACCTACGACCTGGTGGCCGTGGCCGTGGTCGTGGGCCTCGCGGCCGAGATCCTGGTCCGCGGCCTTCGGCCCGGGGGCGACCGGCCCTGGACGCTGCGCCTGGTCGCCTTCGTCGTCCCGGCGCTCCTGTACCTCGCCTACTTCGGCGCACTGCGGGTGGGGGAGGGGATCGGCTGGCCCGTCCACCTGTGGGCCGGCTCTGCAGCGATCGCGGGCCTCGCCGGCCTCCTGCTGAGCTTCCTGGTGGTCGGACCGCGCCGGGAGGCTTAGAGGTCCGGCCGGAAAGGCAGACGGATCTTCGCCGCCCGTGCACCCCATCTACGGGGTTGGCTTCTGCGGTGCTCTTATCCCGGCCTGGCGGCCGCTCCCTGCGCTCCTCGGCGCCGCCCCCGGATCTGGGGCACCTGGACGACGAATCTCTCGCCAGCCTTTCCGGCCCGACCCCTAGACCAGCCCGTCCCGGCGCAGCCGCCGCAGCGTGCGCTCGAACGCCGCCGCCGTCAGCTCCACGTCGGCGTCCGTGTGGGCGCTGCTCACGAAGCCGCGGCCCTGGAACAGGTGCACGCCCTCCAGCAGCATGCCGGCCTGCAGCGCGTCGAGGACCGGGGGGGCGATGCCCTTCTTCAGCGTGGCCGGCGGCACGGTGCGCCACCAGTCGACCGGCTGGCCCTCCGGCCGCCCGGCGCCGATCACGATCCGGAACGTCGAGCTCGCGCCGTAGACGAACCCGGTCACGCCGGCCCGGCTCATCGCGTCCTCCAGCTCGCGGCGCAGCCACTCGGCCGTCTCGTCCGCCCGGGACTGGATGACGCCGTCGGCGACCGCGTCCAGCATCGCGATGCCGGCGGCCGCCGACAGCGGATGGCCGTTGTGCGTGCCGGGGTGGCGCACCTTGACGCTGCCGCCATCGCGGAACGCCAGCACCTCCATCACCTCGGCGGACCCGCCCAGGGCGCCGCCGGGCATGCCGCCCGAGACGATCTTGGCCAGCGTCGTGAGGTCGGGGACGATCCCCACCAGCCGCTGGACGCCGCCCGGCGACCAGCGGAAGCCGCTGATGACCTCGTCGAACACCAGCAGCGTGCCCGTCGCCCGGGTCGCCTCGCGCAGGCGGGCGAGCACGTCGCGGCCCATCGGGACGGCGCCGAAGCTCGCCCCCGTCGGCTCCACCAGCAGCGCCGCGACGTCCCGGCCGGCCAGCGCGGCCGCGATCACCTCCGGGTCCGGCGGCACCACGGTCACCAGCTGGCGCAGCGCGTCCGGGATGCCGGGCACGTGGCCCGCGCCCTCGGGGCCGACCGAGGCCGTGTCGTGCCAGCCGTGGAAGTGCTCCTCGATCCTGACCACGCGGTCGCGGCCGGTGTAGCCCCTGGCGACCTGGACCGCCAGCATGGTCGCCTCGGTGCCGCTGCTGGTGAAGCAGACCCGCTCGGCCGACGGCACCAGGCCGCAGATCCGCTCCGCCCAGGCGACCTCCCGCTCGTGCGAGGAGCCGGGGTGCAGGAAGCCGCCGGTCGCGCGGGCGACCGCCTCCATGACCGGCGCCGGGTCGTGCCCGAGCAGGAGGGAGCCGTGGCCCATCACGTAGCACACCAGGTCGTGGCCGTCGGCGTCGGTCTTGTGGCTGCCGTGCGCGCCGGCGATGGCCACCGGGAACGGCGCCGCGTGCCGCACGTCGTGGGTGATGCCGCCGGGGATGACCCGGCGCTCGCGCTCGTGCAGCTCGCGGGAGCGCGGGTTGGCGGCCGCCCACTCCTCCAGCACACCGGTCGTCAAGGCGTCACTCCTCTCCGGCATCGTACTTGAGCGCCTCGTAGAGGTCGCCGCAGCGCCGGCAGCGGTACTGCAGGGTCATCGCCTGGGTGCCGAACAGCGAGATGACCTCGCCGTCCGTGGCGCCGCAGCGCGGGCAGCGCGGCGCCGGCCGGGGGCGCTCCTCCTCGGGATCAGGCTCCGACGGGATAGAACCGCTTCTCCTCGAGGCCGCGCAGCATCTCGAACGTCCGCGCGTCCATCGTCCCCGGCCGGCCCCGCCGGCGCACCGGGTCCCAGGCCGACCAGTCGACCTCCAGGCGGGGCGCGCTGGTCTCCAGGCGCTCCTCCAGCCGGGCCAGCAGCTCGCCCGGGCCCATCGCCAGCGCCGAGGCGGCGTGGAGGCCGGCGATGTCCCCGTCGGGCGGCCCGAACCACTCGATCGCCTGCCGCCACGCGTCCTGCAGCGGCTCCTCGTCGATGCCGGCCCGCAGCCAGCTGCGGCCGTGCAGGAAGTGGTACCGCTCCTCGCTCAGCATCTTCCGGAGGCGCGACCGCAGAACCTCGACGCCGCCCTCGACGCAGGCCTGGATGACGAGGGTGAACGCGGTGTCCAGCACCGCGTTGGCGGCCACGAACTGGGCCCAGCCCGTCCACGGCCGGTCGAAGTAGGGCAGGGCCAGGTGGCTGGCCGGGTCGGTCTCGCGCTCCGGGCCGCGCGGGTCCTCTCCCAGCGGCTCGAGGCAGCCGTAGAGGACCCGGGAGTGGCCCAGCTCGTCGAGGCCCATGGCGGCGGCGGCGATGTCCGCCTCCAGCGAGGGGGCGCGGACCGCCCACTCGGCGTAGCGCAGGCCGAGCAGCTGCTTGCAGTCCGCCAGGCTCAGGACCAGGCGGGAGAGGCTCACGCGCCGCCCTCCTCGCCGGGCGCCCACAGCGTGGTCATCGCCGAGCGCGGCACGATCGCCATCTCGATCCAGCGCTCCTCGTCGTACGTGGCGCGCGCGTAGGCCGCGGCCAGGTCGTCGTCGGGCGCCACGACGCTGCCGATGAGCCGGAGAGGCTCCAGGCGGACCTTGCGCGCGAACACCTCGTACTCCCGGACCTGGCCGTGCACGCGGTTGAACTCGCGGACGGTCATACCGCCACGCCCCACATCTCCAGGGCCTCGCGGCCGGCCGGGGTGAGCCGCGCGGCGGACCAGGGCGGGTCCCACACGATCTCGATGGCGACCTCGTCCACGCCCGGCTCGCGCAGCAGCCGCTCGCGGACGTCCTCCAGGATCATCTCGGAGGCGGGGCAGCCCATCGCGGTGAACGTCAGGTCGACGCGGACCCGGCCGGCGTCCCGCTCCACGCCGTACACCAGCCCCAGGTCCACGATGTTGACGGGCATCTCGGGGTCGCGCACGTCGCGGAGGGCGTCGAGCAGGCGGCTGTCAGGCACCGGCGTGCGTCCTCCGGAACTGGTGGAACTCCTCCTGCAGCGTGGCCACCATCTCGTCGTTGCGCGGCCCGCGGGCGCGCCAGCGGCGCATGACGGCGTCCCAGTCGCAGGGGTCGGCGAAGTCCCAGCGTCTCGCCTCGGCGTCGAAGGTGCAGGGGAAGGGGTAGTCGAGCACCCAGTGCTCGCCCTCCTGGTGGGCCGGCACCCGGACGCCGATCTCCTCGCAGTAGGGCACGACCAGCGAGAGCCACCACTGCCGGAGCTGGTCGTTGGTCTTCCCCTTGAGCCGGTAGTCGAGCTGGGTGGAGTGCGTCTTGATGCTGTCCGGCAGGCCGAACCACTCGACCGTCAGCGGGAACATCCAGTCGACCGCGCGCTGCAGCTCGTCCTTGGTGGCGCCGCCGGCCTGGGCCATGCGCTTGGCCCAGGTGCGGCCGTTCCGGAGGTGGAAGTTCTCCTCCAGCATCACCTTGTTCAGCCCGCGCTTCCAGGGGCCGTACGAGCACTCCTGGTGGATGTCGCCGAGGAGGCAGAAGCCGGCCTGGTCGTAGAACAGGTTGGCCACGATCAGCTCGGTCCACGACTGGAGCGGCACGTCGAAGGCGTAGGGGTAGCGGAAGGACTTGGGGTCGCGGGAGAAGATCAGCCGCTCCTGGTCCTCGCCCAGCTCCTCCAGGATGTGGTAGGCGATGTGGGCGTGCGCCAGCTCGTCCTGGATGATCGCGATGCCGGTCATGAAGGCGTTGATGCTGGGGGCGCGCTGGGCCGCCAGGTAGTAGGCGGGGGCGGAGATGAGCTCGGTGTCGCCCGAGACGACCAGCGTGTGCTTCAGCTCGCGCAGGTACTCCGGCGTCATCTCCGAGGTCGACTCGATCAGGTCGCCCTTCTGCAGCAGCCGCTCGAAGGTCGGGTTGGTACTGGCCATGGTCACCTCTCGCGGAGTCTGTCGTCATTGTCGACGATCGTCGCCTCTCCTGCAACAGCGCAGTAGAACCGCTCGGCCCGCCGGCGGAGCCGCCGGTTGGACTGCAGGAAGGCGTCCCGGGCGGCGCTGCCGACCCAGCCGGCGGGCAGCAGGGCGTCCGGCAGGTCCGGGTCGCTGAACAGGAAGCGCCGGAACTCGTGGGTCAGCAGGAAGCGGCGCCGGAAGGCGTCGCGGTCGTCCGCGGGCGGGGCGCCGGCCAGGTCGCGGCGCGTCCGGTCCAGGAACTCGGCGTAGCGGCCGGCGAGGCGCTCCAGGTCCCAGGCGCGGGCGACGAGGAGGGCGGGGTCGTCCGGCCACTCCAGCGTCCCGTGGTGCAGGGTCACGTCGCGCTCGACGCCGTGGCGCCGGATGAGATCGCGGACCGGCCGCCGCAGGTCGTGCGGGGAGACGAAGAGGCCGTTGCCCAGCGCGCCCAGGCCCAGGAAGGTGAGCTGCTGGCGGAGGCGGTCCCGCTGCCCGCGCCGGGGCTCGGGGAGGGAGTAGGAGACGAGCAGCCAGCGCCCGTCCCAGGCGGCGCGGTGGCGGCCGTAGATGCGGGCGCCGCCCTCCTCGATGAGCTCCCGGCCGCGCGGCGTCAGCCGGTAGCGGGGCGGTCCCCCGTCCCGGCGAGCGGCAAGCCAGCCCTCGCGGGACATGCGGGAGAGGGCGGAGCGGAGGGCGTTGGCGGTGACCCCGAGCTCGCCGGCGAGCCGGACGAGGGCGCCGACCCGGACGTCCTCCTGGCCGAGCGGGTGGACGTAGTCCCCGTACAGGGTGAAGAGCAGGGAGCGCGGGTTGAGGGGCGGTGCGGCCATCCCGTAGGGTCAATGTAGCCGGCTGGTAGAATCGTGGCCGCCTCGCCGCAAGGCGGCCCTGGTGGCTGTAGCTCAGGAGGTCAGAGCACCAGATTGTGGATCTGGGTGTCGTGGGTTCGAGTCCCATCAGCCACCCCATACCGTTAGTTTCGAACTCCTGGACCCCCCTCCCCGGACGTTCGGGGGCGGGGTCGGCTCGGCGGCCATCTGGGCCAGGACCTGGAAGGCGGGCCGGTACTCAGCGCTCAAGATCCCGTCCTTCAGGGTGACGTTCTGGAGGATCGAGGCCAGGAAGCCCCGGCGCTCCAGCAGACCGTGCCGTTCGTACAGCTCGGCGGCCCGGCCGGCCACGTCCAGGAGCCGGATGCCGAGGTCGAGGTAGACGCTGTCGGCCTTCTCGTGGCGAGCGAGCCGATCCGTGATTCGCTGGCGCTCGGCCTCCCACTGGGCCGAGCACTCGCCCCAGAACTCCTCGGAGATCCGGCCGTCGAGCCGGTCGATAGGCCTGGTTCATGTCCCGCTTGATCCGGGCAAGGTCCTGCTTGAGCCGCTCCACAGCCGTCTCGTGGAAGTCCGTCTCCTCCTCCAGCCCCTCCTTGAGGATGTCCCTCGCCCACTCTGCCACCTTGGGTGGGAGCTGGATGCCGCGAACGTAGCGCTGAAACTGCTCGGCCAAAGCCTCCTCGCGGCGAAAGCCCTGCTTGCAGGTCCGGCGGTAGTTGGTGCAGCGGTAGTAGACGTACCGCCCCTTGTGGCGCTCGGCCGTAATGGTGCAGCCGCATTCACCGCAGCGCATGAGGCTTCCGAGGCGAACTCGTGCACCCTGTAGAGACCGCGATCCCTGCCGTGCGACGCGAAGACCTCTTGACACCTCCGGCAGGAAGTGGTGCGGTCGTAGGGTCGGACGTCTTGGCGACCGGCGCCCGCCCTTACTCATTCAGTGGAGGAGAGTGGGGCGTCGGCGCGCCGGAGCCCGACCGCGGGTGGCGGCGACGCCGCTGATCGCGTGGACGACAGCGCAGAGGCCGAACACGACGGCGGCGCCGCCTGCGCGATCCAGGAGTTCGGGGACGGTCGAGCCCCTCACCAGCTCACCAGCGATGCCCGCGACGGCGACGCCGAGGCACAGGAGGGCCAAGATCCAGGCCGCGAGCGATCCTGCCCGCGCCCGCGAGTGGCCGCGGCCGACCAGGACGATGCCGATCGCGAGGAACGGCAGGGCGAGCAGGACGCCGGCCAGGACGACGTTCAGGGCGATGAGCACGGCTGGTGGACGCTGGCTGATTGTCGTCCCCCACAGCGTGCCCACCGTGCCGCCGCGGGCGCCGAGCGCGACGCCGCCGAGGACGCCCAGGACGATCCAGGTCGCCGCCGCCGTGAGCTCGATTCTGGCCGCCAGCGGCCAGCGCCGGAACCGCGTCATCAACCACCACTCTGGGCGGCCGAGGCGGGCGCGACCAGGGTCGCCAGCCCCGGCCATCCCCTGTCCATCTCCCCGGTTCGCGGAGCTGGTGCAGGGCCGTCGGCTTCTGCCACCGGGAGGCCAGGTCATAGCCAGGTCTCGTCATCGCAGGCGTCGCGCTGGTCGCGGCGCTCTGGCCGGAGCCGGTCCAGGCGCCGGGCGACGAGTTGATCCCCGAGCCGGATCTCAGCGCGACGCGGGCGATCACGATCGCCGCGACGCCCGAGAACGGTAGAGCAGAACCGATGCCACGATCAACGGGAGGTTGAGATGGTCCGCGTGGAAGGCGACATCACCATCGAACGGCCGGTCGAAGATGTCTTCGACTTCGTTGCGGACGAGTCGAACGAACCGAAGTACAACCCGCGCATGACCCGGGCCGACAGGATCACGGGCGGTCCGATCGGGGTCGGCACCCGGTTCAAATGCGTCATGACAGGAGTAGGCCCCGCAGTCGAGATGACCATCGAGTTCACCGAGTTCGAACGCCCTCGCCGGATCGCCGAGGTGGTCCATCTGGCGAGCATGGACATTCATGGCCTCCTCCTCTTCGAGGCCGTGCCGGGCGGCACCTGGATGAAGTGGGTGTGGGATCTGGAGCCGCACGGCGTGATGAGGTTCCTCGGTCCGCTCGTGCGCTGGATGGGCGACCGCCAGGAGCGGCAGATCTGGACCGGCCTGAAGCGGTTCATGGAGAACTGACCGACTCCTTCCTATCCGCTGTGGTGGCAGGCCGCGCCAGCCGCAGCGCCAGCGCGGCGAGGAGCACCACGCCGGCCCCGGTCACGAGGACGATCGGTGGCGGCACCTCCAGGGCCAGGAAGTCCCGCACGGCCGGGATCGCGACCGCGAGTGCGACGCCCGCGGCCATCACCGCCACCAGGGCTCGCCGGACCCACGTCAGCGGGCTGGCGACATCGGCGAGCACCAGGAGCCCGACGCCGGCGAGGACCAGGGTCGCCGCAGTGCGCGCCTGGGCATCGTTGACGGATGGAAACCACAGCGCCACCGTGTAGGCGACGAACGTCGCTACGCCGGCGACGATGCCTGCCGGGACCGAGAAGCGCAGTACGCGGCGCACGAAGCCGCCCGCGACCCGGCTCCGGTTCGAGGCCAGCGCCAGGAACACGGACGGGATGCCGATGGTGAAGGCGCCGACCAGGGTCAGGTGACGCGGGAAGAACGGGAACGGGAGCCCGGCCGCGCTGACGGCGAGGATGAGGAGCATCGCGTACGCGGTCTTGGTGACGAAGAGGTCGGCCAGACGCTCGATGTTTCCGATGACCCTCCGTCCTTCGGCGACGCAGAGCGGCACGTGGGCGAAGGAGCCATCGAGCAGGACCAGGTGGGCGACGTCGCGGGCCGCCTCGCTGCCGGCGCCCATGGCCACGGCCACGTCCGCCGCCTTGAGGGCGAGCACGTCGTTGACGCCGTCGCCGCACATCGCGACCGTGTGGCCCCGCCGCTGCAGCGCGCGGACGATCGTGCGCTTCTGCTCCGGCCTGACGCGCCCGAACACCGTCGTCGCCTCGGCCACTGCCTCGAGCCGCGCGTCGTCCAGCCCGGTGACGTCCAGTCCGTCGCCGGCCTCCAGTCCGAGCGACCGGGCGATGGCCGCGGCCGTCGATGGATGGTCGCCCGAGATGACCTTCACCGCGACGTTCTGGCCGGCGAGGTAGGAGAGGGTGGGGGCGGCGTCGGGCCGTACGCGCTCGCTCAGCACGGCCAGCGCCGCAGGCTCCACGCCCGCCAGCCGGCCGGCCTCCGTCGTCGCCCGGTCGGCCCTGGCAAGCAGCAGCACGCGATGGCCCTCGCCGACCAGGCGGTCGACCCGGATGCGGGCGGCGTTCGCGTCATGCAGGCCGGCCAGCAGCATGTCGGGCGCGCCCAGCACCCACGTGCCCCGGCCGGCGAATGTCGCCGCGCTCCAGCGCCGCTCCGACGAGAACGGGACGGCCGCCTCCGTGCGCCAGCCCTTGGAGGCCGGAAGGGCGGCGGCCAAGGCCTGGATGCTCGCGTCGGGACTCGCATCCGTCATCGCCAGGGCGGAGAGCGCCAGCTCAACATCCGGATCGTCGCCCAGCGGCTCCGCGGAGTCGAACGTCACGGCGCCGTCGGTGAGCGTCCCGGTCTTGTCGAGGCAGACCACGTCGACCCGCGCGAGCATCTCGACCGCCGCGAGCTGCTGCGCCAGGATGCGGCGACGGCCGAGGCGGACGACGGCGACGGCCATGCTGACGCTGGTGAGCAGGAACAGCCCCTCGGGGACGAGGGTGACGATGCCTGCCACGGAGGCCCGGACGGCGTCGACAAACTGCGGGTGCGCGCGCAACTGGCTCGTGATCAGCAGGATCGCCAGCGGCGGCATCGCCCAGGTTATGAGGCGCAGGATGCGGTTGATGCCGGCGACCAGGTCGGAGCGCACCAGCTGGAAGCGCCTGGCCTCCGCCGTGAGCCGGCACGCGCAGCAAGCCTCGCCGACCCTCCTCGCCTCGTAGCGTCCCCGACCAGCTGCGACGAAGCTGCCGGACAGCACTTGGTCACCAGCCCGCTTCGCCACGGGCTCGGCCTCGCCGGTCAGCAGCGCCTCGCTCACCTCGCGGCCGGCGCCGCCGGTGACCTCGCCGTCCACGTGGATCTGATCGCCGGGCTGCACGTCGAGCAGGTCGCCGAGCACGATCTCGCCGGCCGGAATCGTCCGCGCCGTCCCGTCCCGGACCACCGTTGCGCGGGGGCTGACCAGGATCGACAGCCGGTCTAGCGTCCGCTTCGCCCGTAGTTCCTGGACCACGCCGATGGTCGTGTTGGCCACGATCACGAGAGCGAAGAGCGCATCCTGGGGCGAACCGATCGCCAGGACGGCGACGAGCAGCGCGCTTAGCAGGGCATTGAACGGCGTGAGGAGGTTGGCTCGCAGGATGTCGCCGGCCGAGCGGCCGCCGCGCCGCCCGACCGTGTTGGACTGGCCCGCCAGGGCACGCCGGGCCGCCTCTTCGGCGGTCAGTCCTGCCGGTTCGCCGATCAGGGCCGCGGGCGCGCGAACGCTCACGATAGTTACGCCCTTCCCGGCGACGAGTTCTTCGCCGGGAAGCCGTCGCGTCCAGTCACGCCTCCAGACAACGCCACTGGACGCTGGCCGGCGACAGCCGATGGTCCCGCCGCCTGCGGGACGCCCGCGGCGCCCGGCGTTCCATGGTTCGTGAGGGACGTCGTTGCCGGTGGCCAGGCCTCGACTTCGCCGGCAACGCGGCCGTCGCGCCCCCGGGCGGCCAAGCGGGCGAGCACCGCGCTGAGCTGGAATGTGCCGTAGTAGACGAAGTCGACCGCGCGAAACCTCGCGCCTCCACCTCCGCGCCGCTGCCCGACCGCTGTGCGATGCATCGGAACAACCTCGACATGTACGTGTGGATCTAGGAGGACTACGAGATCGACGGAGGGCACGACCGGCCATGACATCGACTCCGACGAGATCGGCGACGGCTACCAGGAGATCCGTGGCGTACGGCACCGCCGTGCGCATCACGAAGGTCTGAACCTTCATCGCGTCCCGGATGATGGCCTCCGCGACCTGACAGCATCGCCGCGGCGGGAGGCGTGCAGCACCGCGCTGCTCAGGTGCTCCGACCTCCATCCGCGCGCAACTCGGCGCCAGGTCGAGATGCGGGCTGGCTCGTGCTGGTCTCGGGTGTGGTGTCGTCCTCCGCTGCCGGACGCTCGGACGTCTCGGCGAGCAGCACCGGCCGCGTCGTGCGGCGCACCAGGTCGCGCGTGACGCTGCCGAGGAGCAGTGCGGTCAGGTCGCCGCGCCGGCGCGAGCCGACGACGATGACGTCCGCGTCGATCCGCTCGGCTTTCCCCGCGATCTGGGCCGCCACGTCGCCGATGCCGGCCAGGCCCGCGGTGCGGGCGCGCACCCCGTCCGAGCGGAGGCGGCCGAGGATGCCGCGAACGAAGTGCTGTGCCGATGACACCGACTCGTAGACCGGATCCACGTACTGGACGACGACGTCGGCCCCGTGCTGGTGGGCCAGATCGCGCGCCGCCTCGACGGCGCGGTCGTACTGATCGTTTCGTTCCACGGCCAGGAGGATCCGCTCGATTCGGCCCGGCCATCGGCGGCTCGGACGCGCCGGGTCTCCGTGGACCAGCATCACGGCGCAGTCGGTTCGCGCCGCGACCCGCTGCCCGACGGTTCCGAGCAGCAGGCCACCGAGCGCGCCCCTGCCCTGGGAGCCCAACACGATCACGTCCGCGTCGAAGCGCCTGGCGGTGTCGACCAGGGCGTCGGCGACGTCACCTGCCGCGATCGTGCGCACCTCGCCGTGAGCGTTGAGACCGGCGTCGCGGAGGCCGTTGACCACGTGATCGACGAGGTGTTGGTCCTCGTACCGTGTCCGGAGGCCGCGCTCGATGTCGCGGACGTGCACCACGAGGACCTCGCTGGACGAGGTCGCCGCGAGCTGCACGACGGCCGGAACGGCCGCGTCCGCCACTCGCCGAGCGTCGACCGCGAGGAGGATCTTCCGATACATGGCCACCTCCACGCTGATGCTGCCCGGGCCGGCAGTCCCTTCACAGGGCCGCTCGGCCCGTCGCTGAGGACCATCCGACCACGTTTCGCCCGGCCGACCGAACGGCCTGCTCCTCGGGGGCCGCGAGCCTCTGGAGAACGGCAGTCCTCGCGTGGACCCTGGGCAGCGGAGGACATCAGCATGTCGATTCTCGTTGCGTACGCGAGCAGGTATGGCGCCACCAAGGGGATCGCCGAACGGATCGCGGTGAGGATCGCCGAGGCGGGCCAGCATGTAGACGCCCGGCCGATCGATGAGGTGGGCGCGCTCGACGGGTACGACGCCTTCGTGATCGGGAGCGCGGCGTACTTCGGCGCGTGGGGGAAGCAGGGCGCGGAGTTCGTGCGCCGCAACCAGACCCTCCTGGCGGCGAAGCCGCTCTGGCTGTTCAGCAGCGGCCCGCTGGGGACCGAGAGGACCGATGCGCGGGGCCAGGACAAGCTGTTCGCCGCCGAGCCCAGGGAATTCGTGGAGTTCCGCGAGCTCCTCGAGCCTCGCGGGACGCAGGTGTTCTTCGGTGCCTTCGATCCGCGCAGGCTCGGGTTCTTCCACCGGCTGGTCGCGCGGATGCCGGCAGCTCGGAAGGCCGGTCTCTTCCCCGAGGGCGACTTCCGCGACTGGGCCGCGATCGAAGCATGGGCCGACGCGATCGCCCACGACCTGGCCCCCGCCGCCACACCCGGCCGCTGAGAGGCCGTGCGGTGACCAGCCGCCGAGCGGGCCGTCGATGATGGTTGTCCAGATCGATCCGCTGACGGGCCTCACCTCGGCGGAGGCGGCGCAGCGCCTGGCCGCCGACGGCCCGAACGAGCTGCCCACTGCGAAGGAGCGCAACCTGGTGCAGCAGGCGTGGGGCGTCATCCGCCAGCCCATGCTGCTCCTCCTGCTCGGTGCCGGTGCCGTGAACTTCCTCCTCGCCGAGCCCCTGGACGCCGGCATCCTGGTGTCGTTCGT
>JBKPCH010000060.1:0-15885 GCA_046727275.1 Candidatus Dormiibacterota bacterium | reverse complement strand
GGCCGGGCGGGCGCGGCCCCCTCCGCCGGCGCGGCCGCGCTCAGCTCCACGGCGGGCGGGAAGCTGTCGCCGGGCTGGCCCACCACGGCCACCAGCGCCCCCACCGGCAGCTCGGCGCCGGGGGGCGCCATGACGCGGCCCAGCACGCCCGACGCGGGCGCCTCGATGACCGCGTTGACCTTGTCGGTCATCAGCTCGAAGAGCTGCTGCCCCTTCTCCACCTCGCCGCCCTCGGCCACCAGCCACCGCTTGACCCGGCCGCTCTTCATCTTCATGCCGAGCTTCGGCATCCGGACCTCTGTCAGCACGGCCGGCTCACAGCGTGGCGCGGACGGCCTGCACGACGCGGTCGACGCCGGGGACGTAGTAGTCCTCCATCGGCGGCGAGAACGGCACCGGGGTGTGGGGCGCCGTCACGGCCTGGGGCGGCGCGTCCAGGTCGTCGAACGCCTGCGACGCGACCATCGCCACGACGTCGGTGGCCATGGAGCAGCGCGGGTTGTCCTCGTCCACCACCACGAGCCGGCGCGTGCGGCGGACGGACGAGAGGATGGCGTCGTCGTCCAGCGGGGAGAGCGTCCGCGGGTCCACGACCTCCAGCGACACCCCGTCCGCGGCCAGGCGGTCGGCGGCCTCCAGGGCCACGTGCACCATCCGGCCGATGGCCACGACGGTCACGGTGTCGCCGGCCCGCTTCACGTCCGCCGTCCCGAGCGGGATCACCAGCTCGCCCTCGGGCACCTCGCCCGGCATGTCGTAGAGCATCTTGTGCTCGAAGAACATGACGGGGTCGTCGTCGCGGATCGAGGCGGCGAGCAGGCCCTTGGCTTCCGCGGGCGTGGACGGGACCACGCACTTGAGGCCCGGCATGTGCGTGAACACCGAGTAGTGACAGCCGGAGTGCTGGCCGGCGGCCCGGAAGCCGGCGCCGATCATCGTCCGGATGACCATGGGCACCTTCGCCTTGCCCCCGAACATGTACCGGAGCTTGGCGCCCTGGTTGAAGATCTGGTCCATGCACACGCCGAAGAAGTCCACGAACATCAGCTCGGCGACGGGGCGCAGGCCGGTGGCGGCGGCGCCGACCGCCGCGCCGATGAACCCGGACTCGGAGATCGGCGTGTCCAGGACGCGCTCCCGGCCGAACTGCTGGACCAGGCCCTTGGTGACGCCGAGGACGCCGCCCCAGGCGTCCTCCCGCTCGAAGCCGGGGACGGTGGCCCCGCCGGCTACGTCCTCGCCCATCAGGACGACCGAGGGGTCACGCTCCATCTCCAGGCGCAGCGCCTCGTTGATCGCCTGGCCGAAGGTCAGGCTGCGCACGGCAACGGCCATCAGGGCTCTCCTCCTTCAGCGATAGGCGACGTAGACGTCGGTCAGGCTCTCCTCCGGGGCCGGCAGCGGGCTCCGGTCCGCGAAGGCGATCGCCTCGTCCACCTGGCGCTCGGCCTCCTGGTCGAGGCGGTCCAGGTCCGACTGGCCGAGCAGGCCGCGCTCGGTGGCCTGGCTCGCGAAGAGGACGAGCGGGTCGTGCTCCCGGTAGGCGGCGGACTGCTCCGCGGTGCGGTAGGTGAGCTGGTCCCCCTCGAAGTGGCCGAAGTAGCGCCACGTCCGGGCCTCCAGGAGGCTGGGGCCTTCGCCGCGGCGGGCCCGGCCCACCGCCTCGCCGGCGGCCTCGTAGACGGCGAGGACGTCGTAGCCGTCCAGCAGCACGCCCGGGATGTTGTAGGAGGCCGCGCGGTCGGCGATGCTGGTGGCCGCGCAGTGGTAGCTGACCGGGGTGGACTCGGCAAACTGGTTGTTCTCGCACACGAAGACCACGGGCAGCTTCCAGATGGCGGCGAGGTTCATCGCCTCGTGGGTGGTGCCCTGCTCGGCCGCGCCGTCGCCGAAGAAGCAGACGGCGACCGCGCCGGTGCCGAGCACCTTCGCCGTCAGGGCGGCGCCCGCGGCCAGCGGCGGCCCGCCGCCGACGATCCCGTTCGCGCCCAGCATCCCGCGGGAGACGTCCGCGATGTGCATCGACCCGCCCTTGCCCTTGCAGGACCCGGTGGCGCGGCCGAAGAGCTCGGCCATCATCTCGTCCACCGGCACGCCCTTGGCGATGCAGTGGCCGTGGCCGCGGTGGGTCGACGTGATGTAGTCGTGGTCGTCGAGGTGGGCGCAGACGCCGACCGCGACCGCCTCCTCGCCGGCGTAGAGGTGGACGAAGCCCGGTATCCGCCCATCCGCGAACAGCGTCGCCACGCGCTCCTCGAACGAGCGGATCAGCCGCATCCGCTCGTAGATCCAGAGCGCCCGCTCCCTGGTGAGCTCCATGCCGCCAGTCTGCGACTGGTCCGCGGGCTTGCCAAGCCCCTGGTTCGGCTCAGTGGGACCGGCTGAGACCTGCCCCTGCCCGCCTGCCGGGCCTACCGATGCCTAGACTGGACGGCGCCTCGTGATCCCCATAGGCGACGACAACACCACCCGGCGCACGTTCCCCGGCGTCACCTACGGGCTGATCGCCGTCAACGTCGTCGTGTTCCTGGTCGAGCTCGGCCAGCCGGACCTCCAGGCCTTCATCGAGCGCTGGGGCGCCGTCCCGGCGGTCATCGACACCGGTCACGGCCTGGAGACGCTGGTGACGTCGATGTTCCTCCACGCCGGCTGGTGGCACCTGCTCGGCAACATGCTGTTCCTCTTCGTGTTCGGCGACAACGTCGAGGACGCGTTCGGTCACGTCCGCTACCTGCTCTTCTACCTGGCCTGCGGGATCCTCGCGGGCCTCGGCCAGGTCCTGCTGTCGCCCGGCTCGCCGCTCCCCGGCGTCGGGGCCAGCGGCGCCATCTCCGGGGTCCTGGCCGCGTACCTGATCATGTTCGGCGCCAACCGGGTCCGCGTCCTGATCGGCATCTTCCCGGCGGTGGTGCCGGCGTACGTGATGATCGGCGTCTGGATCGTCCTGCAGTTCCTGAACGGCCTGGCCAGCGTGGCGAACACCGCGCAGACGGGCGGCGTGGCCTACGGCGCCCACATCGGCGGCTTCGCCGGAGGGGTGGTGCTGACCCTCCTCCTGCGCCCCGGCCGGCGGTCCGGGCGCTTCCTCCGCTGACGGAGCCGAGCCCGGCCCGCCGCCTGCGTCGCGGCGTCACGCGGTCCGGGGGACGGGCTCGTCGCTCACCACGCGGCCGTCACCCAGGCGGATCATGCGGTCGGTGCAGCCGGCCAGGTCCAGGTCGTGGGTCACGATCACGAAGGTGACGCCGTCGGCGCGGTTCAGGCACCGCATCAGCCCGACCAGCTCCTGCGACGTCTGGGTGTCCACCGACCCCGTCGGCTCGTCGCCCAGCACGACCGCCGGACGGTTGACGAGCGCCCTGGCGATCGCCGCCCGCTGCTGCTGGCCTCCCGACAGCTCGTCCGGACGGTGCCCCGCCCGGTCCGCGAGGCCCACCGCCTCCAGCAGCTGTCGCGCCCGCGCCCGGCCGTCCTTCACGTTCGACTTCGCGTACCGCAGCGGCAGCATCACGTTCTCGAGCACGTTCAGGGCCGGCAGCAGGTTGAACTCCTGGAAGATGAACCCGATCCGCTGGCCCCTCTCGTCCGCACGCCGGTCGTCCTTCAGCTGCCCCACGTCCTGCCCTTCGATCAGCACTTTGCCGCTCGTCGGCCGCAGCAGCAGGCCGATCAGGTCCAGCATCGTCGTCTTGCCGGATCCGGACCGGCCCACCACCGATACGAACTCGCCCGCCCCGATCTCCAGGGACACCCCGTCCAGCGCTCGCACTACCGTCTTCCCCTGCCGGTAGTGCCTGGTCAGCTCCACGAGCTCGATGCTTGCCATCTCCCGTACCTCTCTAATTGATGGTCCTGAGCGCCAGCACCGGGTCGAGCCTGGCCGCTCGGAACGCCGGGATCAGTCCCGCCAGCGCGCCCAGCGCCACCGCGAAGACCAGCGCGATGGCGGTCAGCTTCGGGGTGACCAGGAACAGCTCCAGGTTGTTCGACCTGCCCGCCAGGTTCAGCAGGTTGGTCAGCAGCACCCCCAGCACGTAGCCGATCGCTCCGCCCAGGAACCCGATCAGCGTCGCCTCCGCCAGGTACTCACGCAGCACGTGCCCCGTGTGCGCCCCGACCGCCTTCTTCAGGCCGATCTCCCGGTACCGCTCGCTCACCGCCATGATCATCGTGTTCACCACGGACAGCCCCCCGATCACCAGCGCCAGCAGCGCCGCGGCCGTCGTGATCGCCGTGAACGTGGCCCCGCCCGACCTGACCGAGCTCACCAGGTCGCTCGGCCTGGTCGCCTTCACCTCCGGCACCTGCCGGGTGATCCGGTCGGCTATGCGGTCCAGCTCCGCCAGCGACGTCCCCGGCCTGCTGTAGACCGTGATGCCCTCCGTCACCGTGGTGGTGTCGATGCTGTCGCGGACGGCGACGGGCAGCACGTCCTTGAACAGCATCTGCGCGTCGGCGATGCTGATGTAGGCGAAGCTGTCCGGCGCCGTCCCGGTCGAATTCAGGGTGCCGACCACCGTGAAGGGATGGTTGACGAAGCTCGGCCTGGCGTCCCTGGGCCTGACCGGCAGGTCGATCCGGTCGCCGACCCGCTTCTTGAACTCGCTGGCCACGCCGGTCCCCAGCACCACCTCGCCGCGCGACGTCGCCGTCAGGTTCCTGCCCTGCGCGATCGACGTCTTGAGCGCCCGGTACTCGGCCTCGCGCGGGTCATAGGCGGTGATGGTGTCGGGGATGCCGAAGGAGACCGTGGTCACCTCGCCCGGCTTCATGCCGAACGAGTAGCCGGGGAACGCGACCGCCACGCCGTCGACCTTCTCGATCTCGCCGATCTTGCCGAGCGGCAGGAGCGCCGCCTGCCCGTCCGGCGCCCCCACCGGGATGCTGGAGCTGTACCACTCCTCCGCGAAGTTGAACAGGACGTTGAAGTGCTCGGACATGGCGCCCATCGTGGTCAGGGCGAAGATGCCGATGACGATGCCCAGGATCGTCAGCGTGCTGCGCAGCTTGCGCCGCGTCAGGTTCCGTAGGATCTCCATGACAGCCTCTTCTACTTGCTCCTGGACGGCTGATTCAGCCGCCGGTCTCGCCCGGACTTCCTGACCGCCTCTATCAGCAGGAACTCGATCTGCGCGTTCACGCTCCGCAGGTCGTCGGCAGCCCACTTCTCGAGGACCCCGTAGAGCTCCGGGCTGATCCGCAGCAGGAAGTTCTTGCGCTCTGCCAAGGCCCTACTGGTACAGGGTTCCGGCGTTGACGACGGGCTGCGCGCGCCCCTCTCCGCAGAGGACCACGAGCAGGTTGGACACCATCGCCGCCTTCCGCTCCTCGTCCAGCTCCACGATCCGCTGCTCCGACAGCCGGTTCAGCGCCAGCTCCACCATGCCCACGGCGCCGGCCACGATGCGGGTGCGCGCGGCGACCACCGCCTCCGCCTGCTGCCTGCGCAGCATGTCGGCGGCGATCTCGGGGGCGTAGGCGAGCCGGCGCAGCTGGGTCCGCACGACCTCGACGCCGGCCGGCTCGAGCTGGCCCTGGAGCTCCCGGTGCAGGCTCGACATGACCTCGTCGGCGTTGGCCCTCAGCGACCGCTGCTCGGGCTCGTAGCTGTCGTAGGGGAACAGGCTGGCGACGTGCCTGACGGCGGTCTCCGTCTGGACTCGTACGAACTCCTCGTACTTCTCGACGTTGAACACCGCGCGGGCGGTGTCGACGACCCGCCAGACGATCACGGCGGCGATCTCGACCGGGTTCCCGGCGGCGTCGTTGACCTTGATGACCGCGCTCTCGAAGTTCTGGACCCGCAGCGAGATCGTGCGCTTGACGGTCAGCGGCCAGGTCCAGACCCAGCCGTTGCGCCGGACGGTCCCGAGATAGCGCCCGAAGAGGGTCACCACCTTCGACTGGTTGGGCTGCACGATGGCGAAGCCGCTCAGCCAGAGCGCCAGGATCACGCTCCAGAGGATGGTCACCAGGAGTGGGACCCTCACCTGCGCGATCAGGTAGAGCCAGGCGGTACCGGCCGCCAGCACCAGCCAGATCGCGGCCATCGCCCAGCCGGACAGCGCCGCCGCAGGACGCTCGTTCATCTGAAATCCCTCCGATATTGATATGATATCACGAGCATATCACGCCACGAGGGATTCTGCGGGGTCGTTCTCGCTTCCCGGTCGTCGGGCCCGGCCCGGCCGTCTCGTCGGTCAGGACGAGGCGGTCAGGACCGGTCGAGCGCCTCCGCCGCCCGCCACATGGCGACCGCGAGCCAGGCGCAGCCCACCGTGACCAGCAGCCCGTGCGCCACGCGGATGGGCGCGCTGCCGAAGAACTGGGGGATGTACAGCGCGAACGCGAGGGCGAACGGGACGCCGCTCCACCTCGGCAGCAGGCGCGACCGCCACACGGCGGCGGCGGCCAGGACACCGCCGGCGCCGATCAGCAGCAGGCCAGGGGCGAACAGGAAGATCGCCGGCCCGTAGCGGACGTCGCTGGCGAGGGCCACCAGCGCCGTGCTGTGCTGGCGGAGCGCCTCCTGGCCGAGGACGTGGAGGCCGAACGCCTCCGCCCCGTAGTAGGGCAGCGTCAGGCCGACGCCGATCCACATGGTGACCAGCGCGAGGAAGGCCAGGCGCTCGCCGGGCGTGTCGCGCAACGTGCGGTGCAGGGCGAGCAGGCCCAGCGCCACGAGGATGAAGCCGATCATGCCCAGCACGTGGGCGACGATCCACGCGCTGGACGCGAACGCCGCGGCGGCCTGCAGCGACGTCTCGTCGGAGTAGGGACGGATCGCCGGGTACAGGACGAAGAGCACGCCGGCGGCGGCCAGCGCCGCGGCCCCCAGCCGGACCCTCACCGATGACACCACTCGACGATAGCCCACCGGCGCCTCACTCGAGGACGTCGCGCGAGCGGCCGACGGCGCCGGCGGCCGCCCCGAGCAGGCCGCCGGCCCAAGTTCGACGCGGGCGACGAGACGGACCACCCCGCCACGGACGAGGCGGTGCGGCGACCGTGACGATCCTCAGCGAGCCGCTCTGGCCGGGGTCGCGTGCGGCCCGAAGGCGGAGATGGCGTACAGGCCGACGGCGACCAGGAACGCGACATTGGGCATCATCAGGGGATCGATGGCGAACCCCGATCGCGAGGCGGCCTGCACGTAGACCTCGGCGTACTCGACGAGGATGACGACCGCGATGAGCACGAGCCACCGTGCGGCGATCGGCGTCGCGCTCTCGAACATGTTCCTGCCGACCCAGGCGAGAAGGAAGCCGAGGAGGCCGGGCAGCAGCAGACCGAAGAAGGTGAACTTCAGCGGGTTCGAGTATGACAGCGCGCCGGCGAGGAGTCCTGGCACGGAGAGTCCGATGGCCTGGACCCCGAGGACGAGCAGGAGGCCGATGACGAACGCCACGGATCGCAGGACGACCTCCGTCGTGGTCTCGCCCCGGCGGACGTAGACGGCCAGCAACAGGAACATGGCGATGATCGCCGCGACGAGAATCAGGTTGATGGAGTCGGCGACGACGGTGGCGAGCGCCCGGGCGAACTGCTGTTGAGACGGGGTTGATGGCGCGACAGTGGGCAGGACAGAGGGAGACGGCGAAGCCAGCCAGGCTGTCGACACACTTGCAACAACGTTCATTTCGACATCTCCCGCCGCTGTCATCCTGGCGTCCGGTGATCGACTCTGCCGGTCCGCGTCAGTCCGGGAACGGCGAGCGTGAACGCAGGACGATCGTAGACCTGGGAGGCGAGATGGCGTATGGGACAGGCCGGAAGTCGAGCGGGACTCACTCGCGCCTGCCTCGTGTGAGGACAGAGGACTGATATGAGGCGACAGTCCGGCCGCTGCCGCTCCGGTCCCTGAGTCAGCCGGTCGCGACGGCCGCCGCTGCCACCGCCACCAGGCCCGCGGCTACTACCAGGGCGGCGGCCGGGCCGCCGCGGAGGACGAGCAGGCCGCCAGCCAGCGCGCCGGCGAGCATGGCCACCACCGCGGCGATGCGGCGCAGGCTCCGCTCGTCGTGGCCGCCCGCCAGGCGCGAGTCCACGGCCAGGCCTGTCAGCGTCATCGTGAGGACCGTGGTGCTGAGGTCCGGCACCGCGAGCCGGCGCGCCGTCCCGGACTGCAGGCCCATGGCCGCCGCGAGCACGGCCACGATCGCCAGAGGTGGTCCCACCGCAGCGCGTGTCGCCGCGGAGGTGGCGGCCGCCAGCGCGACGCAGGCCGTCTCGGCGACCAGGGCCGTGCCCAGCCACCGGCGGCGCCGCTCGTGGAGCTGTGCCGCCAGCCGGCCGCCCGCCACGGCGCCGGCCAGGAAGCCCAGCAGCGCGGTCAGCGAGGCGGAGACCGAGAGCCCGCCGGCGCCGGCGAGGGCGAAGCCGAGCAGGACGACGTTGCCAGTCATGTTCGCGACGAAGACGCGGCCGAGCCCGAGGAAGCTGACGGCGTCGATCCAGCCCGCGATGAACGTGAGCAGGAGCATCCCTGCGAGGAGACGCCGGGACGGACTCGCCTCTGTGCCCACGTCGTCCACTGTAGACGCCCCTGGACGTACGGGGACGGCGAGGCCGCCCGGCCTCGCCGCCCGCATCTCCGGCTACCCTCCCAGTCTCGTTCCGGCCCCGACGGGCACGGCATGGGGTCATCGAAACCCCATGGCCGGCCATGTTGTCAGACGCTTCCGGAAAGAGTTGACACACGCCGTGTCAATTGCATCGTCAAGGCCCGAACGACAGGGTCGCCCGTCTGTCGATGTGCGCAGCAGTCTCGTCACACAGACACACCGGAAAGCGTGGACTGCGAAGAGACCGGCCAGCTGCGCTGGCGCGCCTCGCCGCCGGCATGTCGCCATGTCACGTGCACAGCTCGCTCGTCGGGCCGCAGCAGGCCGACGGCCATCGTCAGCGCCCGGCCGGCACCTCGGCACCGGGACGTCCTTCCCCGCCCGCGCCGGGGCCGGCCGCTGCACCCGCTGAGCGATCAGGACGCACGAGAGCGCCCCCAGGAGCAGCGCGGCGACGGCGACGGCGAGCGTCGGCCTCATGGCGGTCACGTAGCCGTCGACGAACACCTCGTGGGTCAGCCGCTGCACCAGCTGGGCCGCCTGCAGTGGCAGCCCGGCAGGGGCCTGCGCTCCGCCGCTCTGCCCGCGGCCGACCTCGAGGCCCGAGCTTCCGACCCTGGCGAAGCCGTCGAGGAGGCGGCCGTGCCCGCGAGCGTGGGGTCGGTGCCGCCCAGGACCGAGCAGGGCGCGCCGTCGTACTCGCACCCGGAGCCGACGCCGACCGCGGCGTAGAGGTCCGGGTACGTCCCGCCCATGACGGAGCTCATGGCCCCGCCGGCCGAGACGCCGGTCACGAAGACGCGCCGGGGGTCGATGCGGTAGAGCTGCTGCACGAGCCCGGTGATGCCGGCGATGATCGACGGCTCGCCCGAGCCGCGATGCAGGTCGCCGGGCAGGAACCAGTTCCAGCAGGCCGACGGGTTGGCGAGCACCGACTGCAGGGGAAAGACCACGATGAAGCCGTCGGCCTGGGCGAGCTCGTCCAGCCGGGTGAGCCGGCGGAAGCCGTCGGTGGATTCCAGGCAGCCATGGAGCGCCACCAGCAGCGGGACCGGCGTGCCTGGCGACTAGGTGCTGGGCACGTAGCCGAGGTACTGCCGGGCGCCCGCGGCGCTGGTGTAGGTGCCCGAGAAGTACGTCCCGGGCAGCGCCGCCGCCTGGGCCGGCGCCGGGGCCGGGGCCGCAGTCCCCAGGCCGGCCACGACCGCGCAGAGCAGCGTCCGCAGCACCCGCGTCATGCGCTGCCTCCCTCTCCCGACGACCGGCCGAGGAACTCCCCGATCGCCCGCGCCGACGCCTCGACGGTGTTGATGCCGTAGTGGTTCGCGTCGACGTCCACCACTCGAGCGCCCGCCACCTCGCGGGGGAAGCGCGCGCGGTCCGCGTCGCTGACGATTCGGCCGCACCCGGGGAGCAGCTCCTGCGATGCCCGCAGCAGGAGCACGGGCATCGTCAGGGCGGGCCAGAGCTCGTACGGGCTGTGCTCCCGGCCGTAGCGCGCGTCCTCTCTCACCGCGCCGGCGTCGCTGCGGGCCCGCACCCCGCCCTCGACCGGCTCCAGCTCGTACCGGAAGTAGCGCTCCCAGTACTCGCTCCAGGGCTGGATGGTGCCGAGGCCCCGGACCAGGCCCAGGTAGGCCTCCACGGACGGGAAGACCGTCCCCAGCCGCTCCACGGCGGCCGCGATCGGCGCCCCTGCCCGCGGATCGGGCGCGCCGCAGGCGTCGATCAGGACCACCCGCTCCAGGGGTCCGGCGTCGATCGCGGCCATCTGCATCGCCACGAAGGCGCCCATCGACTGGCCGATCACGCTGAACGACTCCGCGCCCAGGGCGCGGGCGACCGCCAGGGCATCGCGGGCGTGGTTCTCCCATCCGTAGGTCCCGGGGGCGGTCACCGAGCTCCTCCCCCGGCCCCGGAGGTCGATGGCGACCACCTGCAGGTGGGCCCCGCCGAGACGCTCCCCGAGGAAGTCGAAGGCCCGCAGGTTGGCGGAGAGCCCGGGCACGCAGAGGACGAGCGGCGCGCCGGCGGAGCCGAAGCGCTGGGCGTGCAGGCGGCCAGAGGAAAGCGGCAGGTCCAGCTCGGTCGAGGGCGGCATCGCTTCCTCCTGGTTGTAACCTAGCGATCGCCCGTTAGCCTACGACCTGGTCGTCGTCCACCTCCGGGCCCTGGGCGCGGACGCCTCGCTGGTCCGGCACCTGCTCGACGCGTACGGCTGGGGTCCTCCCGACCGCGAGTGGCCGCGGCGGATGCTGGCCCTCTCGCTCGCTCACGACTTCGATGAGGTCGGGTCGCGACAGGGGCTTGACCTTGACCCTGGGTCAGGGTTCGAGCATTGGCGGCATGAACGCACATGACGTCTCGACCCGCAGTCGTGGCCGGGCTGCTGGTGGCGTGCTGGAGGCTGTCGCGACGGACATTCGCGAGCAGGCCGCAGCCTACTGCGAGTCGAGCAAGGTCCCCGGGTATCTCGCCGGCGTCTACCACGACGGCGACCAGGTCGTCGTGGCCCACGGCGTGGCGAACGTCGTCACCGGGGCGCCGATGCGTGACGACACCGGGTTCCTCTTCGGATCCGTAACCAAGGTCCTGACCGCGACCCTCGTTCTCCAGCAGGTCGAGCGCGGTGCCGTCGATCTCGATGAGAGGGTCATCACGTACCTGCCGGAGTTCCAGCTGGCCGCGCCCTCGGCGGCCGAGAAGATCCGCGTCCGACATCTCCTGACCCATACCAACGGGATCGACGCGGACCTGTTCCTCCCCGACGCCGGGGGTCGCGATGCCCTGAAGGTGTTCCTCGAAGGGCTCGGGCAGCACTGTGGGGTCCTCTTCGGGCCAGGCGAATACGTCAGCTACTCGAATGGCGGGATGATCGTGGCGGGGCGCCTGCTCGAAGTGGTGACCGGCACGCCGTACAACGACCTCCTCGAGCGCGAGCTCTACGCGACCGCCGGCATGGTCGATTCCTCCACCTCCGCGGAGGCAGCCATCCTTCGCAGCACCGCCGTCGGCCACTTCCCCGATCCAGCTACCGGTGGTGTCCGGCGTACCGACATGTTCAAGCTGCCGGACTCCTGGGCGCCCGCCGGAAGCACGCCGATCGGCACCATCGGCGATCTGCTCGCCTTCGGACGGACCCATCTCGCGAATGGCGTATCGCCATCGGGGAATCGCGTCCTGTCGCCCGAGTCGACGGCGCGCATGCAGTCCGTGTGGCACGACATGGGGACCCCGAACATCTCACCCATCGGGCTCGGATGGCTGCTCGTGCCGTTCGGCGAGACGACCGCGCTCAGCATGTCAGGGGCGTCGCCCGGCGGAGTGGCGGTGCTGGTCGTCGTGCCCGAGCACGATCTCGCCCTCGCGGCCTTCGGCAATGATCCGCGGGCGATGATGCTCCACGACCAGATCCTGCTCTGGCTGCTTCGTGAACGCCTCGACGTCGAGGTTCCAGACCTCGTGTCGAACCTGACCCCGGTTGGCGATCTCACTCCCTACGCGGGCACGTACCGCTCGAATCAGCTTCGCGTGGACGTCAGCGTCGTTGACGGTCAGCTGGAGGAGCGGATGACCTACGAACCGATGGACGACGTGCAGGCGCGGATCTTCACCAGGTTCTCGGGCGGCTCGTACCCGATCCCGTCGCGGCGCTTCGTGCCCATTCGCGAGAACCTCTTCGCGCCGGCCGGGATGCCGCTCCCGGCATTCAACGGATACCTGCGCCAGCTTCTCGTCTCGTACCACGGTGTCAGCGGCGGCCGTGCGACCTGTCGATGTGCCGGCGGCCGCATGACCCGGAGGGAGCAAGCCGGCTGAGGAGGTCCGCGCCCGCGAGCGGCGCCGCGGCAGGCCGGTGACATGATGAACGCCGTGGGCGGCGAGCCAGCCGAAGGGAGACCGGAGCAGATGATCACCATTGGCCAGCTCGCCGGCTACGCCGGCGTGACGATCAAGGCCGTCCGCCACTACCACCAGCGCGGCCTGCTCGACGAGCCGCCGCGCGACTCGTCGGGCTACCGGCGCTACAGCGCCCGGCACGCCATCTGACCTGGTCAAGATCAAGACGCTCGCCGAGGCCGGCGTGCCGCTCGCCCGCGTCAAGGAGCTGCTCGCCGCCGACCCCGACCGGTTCGCCGTGGCGATCGCCGAGATCGACCGCGACCTGCAGGCCCGGGCCGAGGAGCTCCTCCGCACCCGCGAGCGGATCGCGCGGCTCAGCGCCGGTGACCGGCTGTTCGTCTCCGCGGAGGTGGCCGACTACCTCGACCGGCTGCTCGAGCTCGGGGTGAGCCAGCGCACGGTGCGGATGGAGCGCGATCTCTGGATCCTGATGCAGTCGGTCTCGCCGAAGGATGCGGCCACCTGGATCGCCGACAAGCGTGACGCGCTCGGCGATCCGGAGTTCCGTGTCATCTACCTCGAGTACGACGCGGCGTTCGACTGGTCCCCGGACGACCCGCGCCTCCACCCGCTGGCCGACCGCGGCCAGCGGTGGCTCGCCAACCGGCGCGACAGGTCCGAGGGCGGAGCGCGGCCAACCCACGACCCGGCCGCCGCCGTGCTTGCCACGACGGCGGCCGGCGCGTCGTCGCCGGCCTGGGACCGGCTCACCGAGATCGCCAGGCAGCGCAGCGCGGGCGGGTGACGGGCAGGTCGCCTCCTGTGCGGCGGACGCCGCGCACGAGCCTGGCTCGCGCGCGCTTCCCTGGTCACTCCGACCTGGGTCGCCGCGTGCGCCACCACGCGGCGAGGCCGAACAGGACGCCCCAGACCAGGAAGGACATGTCCCACACATAGAGATGCCACAGCAGCGGCTTCCAGTCGACGTCGGCGGGGCGGACCAGACCGGTCGCGACCAGGGCCTCGCTCGTCACCAGCACACCGCCGTACAGCGTCAGCACCGCGGCGGCACCCCAGCCGAGCAGGAGCAGCAGCGGCCGGGGCAGCCGCCGGCCCCAGGGCTCGACGAGCGCCAGCGCCAGCAGCGCGCCGCCGACCTTCAAGAAGCCGGTGACCCACACCGCCGCGATGATCGCGGGGTCGCGCGCCCTCGCCAGCTGCTCCAGCGTGCCCCCGAGGGTGTCGACGCCGAGCCCGCCGCCCAGGGCCCAGTAGAAGCTGATCCCGGCGAACAGCAGACCCCACGCGAACGCCGCGTAGCCGGCCCAGACCAACGCCGAGCGGTCCTCCCGAACGGCCGTCACGTCGGCAGCGTAGCGAGTGACGGCAGTCCCCCGCCCCACCTTGTCGTCCCGAGCCGCCCTCGAATACGCTTCCGGCGTGCATCACCAACGACTCCTCCGTGTTGCCGGGCTGGCTGAACCCATCAGTCACTACAGCGACGCCGTCCTTGCCGGCGACACCCTCTACGTCTCCGGCCTGGTGGCCACCGATTCGACTGGCGACGTCGTCGGAGCAGGAGACGTCGTGGAGCAGACCCGCCAGATCCTCCGCAACCTGCGCCTCGTCCTGGAGGCGGCCGGGGGTGGCCCCCGGGACGTGGTGAAGCTGACGATCTTCATGCGGGACGTCGCCCAGCGGCCCCTGATCAACCCCGTCCGCCAGGAGTTCTTCGGCGACCACAGGCCGGCCAGCACCCTCGTGGAGGTGAGCCGGCTCGTGCGGGACGACCTGCTCCTGGAGATCGAGGCGGTCGCAGTGCTCCCGCCCGGCGGCCGGTCAGCCTGACGGGCGATCACCGCGGGCGGCCGGCGTCCGTACCCTCTTCAGGGCATGAAGGAGAGCCGGCCGTCGATCACCGCCCGCAGTGTCGCCCTCGCGCGCCTGCAGCTGTCCAGGCCGCGGGCTCCGGATGGGGACGTCGACGCGGAGGCGCGCCTCTACGCCGGCCTGAAGGCGGGATTCCCCTGGTCGCTCCCGATCGCCCGCGGCCGGTGGATGGCTGGCCGCACGCGTTTCTTCGACGACGAGACCCTGCGCGCGGTGACGAACGGCGTCACACAGGTCGTCATCGTCGGCGCTGGCTACGATGGCCGAGCCCTCCGGTTCCGGCAGCCCGGCGTGCGCTTCTTAGAGGTGGACCATCCCGCCACGCAGGCGGACAAGCGGCGCCGGATGGAGGGCCTGGGCGTTCCCCTCGACCACGTGCGATTCGTCCCGATCGACCTGATGACCGAGCGGGTCGAGCACGTGCTGCCGGCGGCTGGCTACCGTCCCGCCGAGGCCAGCCTCTTTCTGTGTGAGGGCCTCCTGCTGTACCTGTCGATGGCTGCCGTCAGCGCTCTCCTGGCAGGGCTCCGACTGCTGGCGGCGCCGGGCAGCAGGCTGCTGCTGACCGGTCGGGAGGGGGCTCCGACCACGAAGGCAAGGCTGTTGGCCGGGATGCGCCGGCCGCTGCTCGCTGTCATCGGGGAGCCGCGGCTGTCCGCGTTCGAGCCGGGCGAGACTGCCAGGCTGCTCGACCATGCCGGCTGGACGGTCGTCCGCGAAGAGCGTCGATCGACGAAGTCCGGCAATGCTCGACTCCTGATAGCAGCCGACGCGGCGCAGATCGCGAACACGACCTGACCACCATGGAGGTGCATCGTGGATTGGAAGCTCGAGCTCGTGCTGGTCCCCGTCTCGGACGTGGACCGAGCCAGGGCCTTCTACGTCGACAAGGTCGGCTTCAACCTGGACGTCGACCACCGTGCCGGTGAGGAGTTCCGGGTCGTCCAGATGACGCCGCCAGGTTCGGCGTGCTCGATCAGCATCGGCACCGGGATCACGGATGCCGCGCCGGGCTCCACCCGTGGCCTGCACCTGGTCGTCGCCGACATCGAAGCGGCGCGCGGGCAGCTCGTCGAACGCGGCGTGGAGATCGGCGACACCTTCCACTACGAGTCGGGGCAGCGGATGCCGGGCCCGGACCCGGAGCGCCGCGACTACGGCTCGTTCCTGTCCTTCAGTGATCCGGACGGCAACAGCTGGGTGGTGCAGGAGGTCGGCCGGGGTACGTCCGGCGGCTGAGAGGGTGCGCGGTTTGGCAATGGCGAGAGATTTGGTGGCCAGGTGCCCCAGATGGTGGTCCGGGGACGAGGACCGCAGGGAGCGCGTACGGAGTACTCGGGATAAGAGGACCGCAGGAGCCGGGCCGCCAGATCGGGCGCATGGGCGCCAAGGATCCGTCAGTGCCTATCCGCGCACCCTCTAAGGGCAGCCCTGCCCAGCGGCAGCTGTCAGACGGCCGCTACCCTACCCGGCGGATGTCCGAGGATCCCGACCGCCCCCTCAGCCGTCGCGCGGAATCGGTTCGGAACGTCAACCTGGCGCTGCGCTTCCTGCTGGAGCTCGCGGTGTACGGCGCGGTCCTCTACTG
>JBKPCH010000059.1:0-5349 GCA_046727275.1 Candidatus Dormiibacterota bacterium | reverse complement strand
GCCACGCACCCCGCGGCGGCGCCGGCCGTCCCGGTGTCGCCACCCGTGCAGGCCCCGGCACCGGTCGCGTCGCCGCAGCCCTGGGCGCCGCAGGGCCCGGCTCAGCAGGCTCACACCCAGCAGGCGGCGTACCAGCCCTATGCGCCGCCCTCGTACGCGCCGCTGGCCCCCGGACCGTACGCAGCCCCGGTCGCCGCTCCGCCGGCCCCGGCGCGCGCCTACGCCGGCTTCGGCCGCCGGCTCGCCGCCTACGTCATCGACGCGGTGCTGCTGACGATCGGGCTCGTGGTGCTGGTGATCGTCCTGTCGATCTTCGCCGTCGTCGGGCTGCTGTCCAGCGGCCAGGACCTGGCCGACCCGAACCTGAACATGGGCGTCACGCTGTCGTTCTACGCGATCGCGTTCGTCCTGTCGTGGCTCTACTTCGCCGGCCTCGAGAGCTCGGCGTGGCAGGCGACGGTCGGCAAGCGGGCGCTGGGCCTGGTGGTCACCGACCCGAACGGCCGGCGGATCGGCTTCGGACGCGCCACCGGGCGGTACTTCGCCAAGCTCCCGGTCGGGATCATCGGCATCGTGGTCGCCTTCGTGGCGGCGGTCGTGCTGCTGATCGCGCTCGGCCTGGCGGGCAACCCCGGCGGGCCCGGGGGCACGGTCGTGGGCCTGGTCTCGCTGCTGGTGGGCGCGGTGGCGGCCGGCGGTGTGACCGCGCTGTTCATCCAGGCCACGCGGCGCCGGCAGGGCCTC
Source organism: Candidatus Dormiibacterota bacterium (assembly GCA_046727275.1). Classification (GTDB taxonomy): domain Bacteria; phylum Chloroflexota; class Dormibacteria; order Dormibacterales; family Dormibacteraceae; genus CF-161. The sequence goes on along the minus strand of JBKPCH010000059.1, from coordinate 4,605 downwards.
CACGACCTGATGGCCGGCACGCTCGTCGTGCGCCGCGAGTACCTGTCCGAGATCACCAGCCCGGTCCAGGAGGCCAGGCCGGCGAGCGGCCACCCCGGCGCCGGCGGCGGCCCGCGGGAAGTCCAGGGAGCCTAGCTAGAGGTCCGGCCGGAAAGGCAGACGGATCTTCGCCGCCCATGCACCCCATCTCCGGGGTTGGCTTCTGCGGTGCTCTTATCCCGGCCTGGCGGCCGCTCCCTGCGCTCCTCGGCGCCGCCCCCGGATCTGGAGCACCTGGGCGACGAATCTCTCGCCAGCCTTCCGGCCAGACCTCTAGTCGCCGGGCGTCAGGTCCAGGCCCTTCTCCGGAGGTTCGGCCGGGCGGCGCCAGCGGATGTAGGGATGGCCGGTCTCGGCGTGGTAGACGTTGGCCTGGTCCGTGGCCTCCCGGTAGAGCCGCTCGAACCCGGCCGGGTCCCGGGCCAGCAGCGCCTGGTAGAGGTCCTCGAGCACACCGGCGTCGTAGGCCGCGATCTGCCCGGCGTACTTCGGCCGCGTCACCGCCAGGCCGCGCAGCAGGCTCCTCGTGCGGCGCAGGTAGTAGGCGGCCAGGTCGTGGTTGCCGCCGGCGACCGCGTGCCAGCACATCGCGAAGCAGGAGCTGACGGAGGCCATCACCTCGCCCGTGCCGGGCAGGGAGTTGCCGATCTCCTCCAGCGTGAGCTCGGCGTGCTTGGTCTGGACTCGAGGCGGCTGCACGGCGACCAAGGGTAGCGGAACGACAACAGTCCCCTCCGCGGCGCGGACATGGGGTATCCTTGGTCCGGAAAAGCCCCGCCGGTGGTCCTTCCGTGGCTTTCGGCGTGTCCGGCAATCAGTCACTGAGAAAAGGGTGTGATCGAGGTTTGAAGGTAGTCGTCAAGGATCCGGAGGAGTTCGAGCAGGCTCTGCGCGAGTTCCGCCGCAAGGTGCAGGAGCAGGGCCTGGTCCGCGAGATGCGCCGGCGGGCGCACTACGTGCCTCCGGCCGAGGCTCGGAAGATCAAGAGCCTCCGAGCCCGACGCCGCCGCACCCGATAGGGCCGATCCGCTAGAATAGGCGTCGTTCGGTGGCAATGGCGGAGGGGAAACACCCGTTCCCATTCCGAACACGGAAGTTAAGCCCTCCAGCGCCGATGGTACTGCTGCGGTAACGCAGTGGGAGAGTAGGTCGCTGCCGAGCACTTCAACCCCGCTGGCCCCAGGTCAGCGGGGTTTATCTTTCTCTGCGTTCCGCTCGAAGCGGGAAGGAGGCAGCGCCGCCTACGCGGCGTCTTCCTGGTTGAGCACGGCCGGGCGCAGCTGCGGCATCAGCAGCACGCAGCGGACGCTCAGCGCCCCCAGCAGCAGGAAGATCGTCACCGCCACGTCCGCGACGATCGGCGTCAGGCCGTCGTGGAACAGCGCCACCAGGGTCACGAGCAGGACGACGGCTCCGCCCAGGACCGGGATGAACAGCCGGTCGTGCACGGCCATCAGGAACTGCACCAGCAGGTTGTCAAGGCTGAGGCCCAGGCCGATGCAGGAGACGGCCAGCACGTACGGCGCGCCGGAGGCGAACGCCGAGCCGAACAGCAGTGACGCCACCAGGCCTCGCGTCACGCCGAACGCCACGATCGCGCCCAGGCCCAGGACGACTGTCAGGCCGCACGACAGCAGGAGGAGCCGGGCCGGGTGGCGGCGCTTGGCGATCGCCTCGACCACGCGCGGGAACAGCACCTGGCTGACGCTCAGCGTGCCGTAGTAGATGATCACCTCGATCTTGTTCAGGCTGCCGTAGATGCCCGCGCTGTGCTTGTCCAGGTAGTGCGCGGCGAGGACGACGTCCAGGTTGTAGAGCAGGATGATGCCCAGCGTGCCGGCCGCAGCGGTCAGGCCGAAGGAGGCCATGACGCGCATGCGGACCACCTCGGGCTCCACCCGGTAGAGGTCGCGCAGGGTGAACATGCCCAGCAGGTAGGCGAACGTGACGCCCGCCAGCATGGCGATCATCGAGCCGGTCACCGCCAGTCCCAGGCTCAGCAGCACCACGAGCATCCCGGTCCGCACGACCAGCTCCAGCGAGAGGTTGGCGGAGAGGGCGGGGAACCGCTGCATGCCCTGCAGGACGCCGCGCGGGATGGCGGTGAAGCAGTAGACCGCGATCGCCAGGCCGAGCCAGATGACGGGCACCGGTGACGTGAAGTGCTCGAACGTCGCGACCGGCACGGAGAGCGCCGCCTCCAGCAGGCAGAAGACGATCGCCGGCAGGGCCAGGAGGCGGTTGGTGCGGCTGACGATGTGGCGCACCGCGCCCAGGCGCCCGGTCGCCGTCAGGTCCGCGGCGTAGCGGGCCAGGATCACGACCAGGCTCAGGTTGACGGTGGTGCCGACGGTGTACAGGCTGACCAGGGCGGCCACCTCGCCGTACAGCCGGGGCCCCAGCGCGCGCCCGGCGATCGCGTGGTAGACGAAGCCGCCGACGCCGGCCGTGAACCCTCCCAGGAAGAGGATCAGGTTCTGGCGGACGAGCTTGCTGTCGCGCATCCGGTGCAAGTACGGCAGCACACCGCGGCCCGCATGCGACTCGAGGGTCGCGCTCACAGGGCGTCCATTCTAAGCACGCTTCGCTGCCTCCTGCCTCGCCGGACTCCGGCGGGTATCCTGTGCGGCTATGACTCCGGGGAAGCCGCTGGTCTCCGCGATCGTCGTGAGCTACAACACGCGAGACCTGCTGCTCGACTGCCTGCGAGCCTTCCACGCCTGCTCCGACGTCCCGGCCGAGGCCATCGTGGTGGACAACGCGTCCACGGACGGCTCGCCGGAAGTCATCGCCCGCGAGTTCCCCGAGGCGAAGCTGATCCGCCTGCCCGCCAACGTGGGGTTCGGCCGCGCGAACAACGCCGGCCTGCAGCAGGCCGAGGGCCGGTTCATCCTCCTGATGAACCCCGACGTGACCGTGATGCCCGGCTGTGTGGGCCGGCTGGCCGACTTCCTCCTCGTCCGCCCGGACGCGGGCGCGGTCGGCCCCCGGCTGCAGCGCCCGGACGGGACGCTGGACCACGCCGCCCGGCGTGGCTTCCCCAGCCCGCTCGCCTCGTTCTTCTACTTCACCGGCCTGAATCGCGTGTTCCCCCAGAGCGAGCGGCTCAACCGCTACACGATGGGCCACCTACCCACGACCGAGACGCACGAGATCGACTCCGGCACCGCCGCCTGCCTGATGGTCCGGCGGGCGGCTGTCGACCGCGTCGGCTTCTTCGACCCCGACTACTTCATGTACGGCGAGGATCTGGACCTCTGCTACCGACTGAAGACGGGCGGCTGGAAGGTGTTCTATCTGCCCACCGCCCGGGCGATCCACGTGAAGGGACAGGCCACCAAGCAGGAGACGGCCAGGATGCTCATGGAGTTCCATCGGGCGATGTGGACGTTCCACCACAAGCACTACGCCGCCGACCTGCCCGCGTTCGCGAACGGCCTGATCTGGGCCGGGATCTGGGGCCGCTGGGTGCTGAAGGCGGCCCAGAGCGCCGCGTCCTCCGACCGGAGGGTCAGCAGCACCTCGGGCTAGCGGCACCCGCGGGTCAGCGGCCGGCCTCGGCCTCCTCGAACTCGGGGAGCGCGTCGATGGCCCGCTGGTCGAGGTCCAGGTGGACGGTCGTGCCGACGACCTCGGTCACCGCCTCGGCCGGCACCAGGTGGCGGACGCCCCGCACGCCCGGCCGGCGCACGACCAGGGAGGCCACCTCGCCCGCGTCGTCCGTCAGCAGCTGGGACACGTTGCCCACGTGCTTCCGGCCGGAGAACACGGGGCTGCCGGGCATGATCTCGTGGACCGCCGAGAGGTCCAGGTCGGCGTGCACCGGCGGCACGTACGGGCCCTGGCCGACCAGCGCGTTGACGATCCGCAGGAAGTCATCCGCGACGTAGCCGCCCGGCACCTGCCAGTGCTCGCCGGGCGGCTCCAGGTCGACCGACCCGGCCTCCGGCTGGCGCCGCAGGCCCTCCACGTCGAGGTCCACGCCCAGCCGCGACCGGTCGACGTCGCGGAAGTGGCCGATGCCGACCAGCCGCCTCTCCACGACCAGGTGCGTCACCCGGTGCGCCCGCTCGTCCACCACGATGCGCTCCAGCGCTCCGACTCGCCGGCCGTCGGGGCCGACGACCTCCTCGCCGATCCGCAGGTTCCTCACCGCGCCTCCTCGACGCCGGCGCCCTCGGGGCGAACCTCGATTCGCTTGCGGGCCTCCTCCAGCCGGCGCTCGCAGACCAGCAGGTAGGCCCGGGCCTCGTCCACGACCTTCAGCGCCTCGTCGAGGGCCAGGTCGCCGTCCTCCAGCGCCTTCAGCCGCTGGTCCAGCAGCTCCAGCGCCCGCTCGTAGCTCAGGTCATCGGTCACGGGCGGACCTCCTCCACGCGAGCGGCGAGCGAGCCGGCCGCCAGCCGCACGGAGATGGCGCGGCCGGGCGCGCTCTCGGCCGCCGCGCGCAGGACGCGGCCGGCCTCGTCCAGCGTGATGCTGTAGCCACGGGCCAGGACCAGCTCGGGGCTCAGGGCCTCCAGCCGCCGTCGGCGCTGAGCCAGGCCCGAGGCCGCGGCCTGGAGC
>JBKPCH010000058.1:0-9924 GCA_046727275.1 Candidatus Dormiibacterota bacterium | reverse complement strand
GTGCCGGGCGGGCGGCGCCCGGCCGGCTCCCCCGAATTCGCCACCGCCGACTCCCAGGGCCGGTTCCACCTGCCTCCGTCGCTGGACCAGGGCGGCGGCCTCAAGAGCTCGCCGCGCTGGCCGCAGGTCCAGGCCGCGATGGATGGCCCGTGCCGGCGGTACGACCCGTCGGGCGGGATCTGAGGCCGCCGCTCAGGCGCTGCCCTCCGGCGGCCCGATCGTGGCGGCCTCCGGGCCGAAGGCGGCGACGTACTGGTCGTGCACCTGCTTCCAGCGCTCGACAGGCGTCCAGGGGACCGGCTCGCCGTCCAGGTGGTAGGCCAGGACGTCCAGGCGGGCGTGCCAGCCGGCCGCGTCGCGGGCGGCCTTGCCCAGCTTGTCGAAGATGTTCACGAACGTCAGCCGGGTGCCGCCGTCGTCCGGCTCCAGCTCGAAGCGCAGGGTCTCCTCGTCGCCCCACCGGAGCTCCAGCAGCGACGGCGGGTCGTAGGCCAGCATCTCGCCCTCGATCGCCGGGGCCTCGCCGTTCCCGAAGACGAAGCGCAGCGGCGCCCCGGCCGCCCGCTCGCCCTCGATGTCCGCGGGGAACCAGGCGGCGAGGTGCTCGGGCTCCGTCAGCGCGCGCCACACCTTCGCCGGCGGGTGCGCGAGGCGGCGGGTGAAGCGCAGCTGCCACCGGCCGCCGCTCTGCTGCAGTCGTCCTTCCATGTTTCGTTCTCCCTGGTCAGTCGGAGTCCGGCATGGCGTCCAGGTGCCGCTCCAGGTCGTCGAGCCGCGAATCCCAGAGCCGCCGGTAGGGCTCCAGCCACCGGTCGACGGCCTGGAGCGGCTCGGCCCGCACCCGGTACACGCGGCGCTGGCCGTCGCCGCGGACCTCGACCAGGCCGGCGTCCCGGAGCACGCGCAGGTGCTTGGAGACGGCGGGCTGGCTGACGGTCAGCGCCGCCACCAGGTCGCCCACCGGCCGCTCCTCGGCCAGGAGCAGGTCCAGGATCCGCCGGCGGTTGGGCTCGGCCAGCGCCTCGAACGGTGCTGCCATGGGACCAATATAGCTAGTCGGTTATATGACCGTCAAGTCATGCTTGGGCTGCCGCCAGTTAGAGCATCGCGACGAACTGCCCGTCGAGCGGGAGCTGGCGCACCTGGCCGGGGCTGCCCAGGTCGACCACGCCCACCTTTCCCGCGCTGCCGTCGGCCTGCACCAGCGCGCCGACCACCGTGTGGTCGTCCAGCCAGCCCTGGGCGCGCAGCCCTCCTCGCGGAATCCCCTGCGTGGGCGTCGGGGCCGGCCCGAGGGTGACGGTGCGCCCGTCGCGGCCGAACACGAGGTTGTCGACGGCGACGTGCGCGCCGTCCGGGGAAAGGTACGTATAGGCCGGGAGCTGGCCGGGGACGGCGTGCTGCCACACCAGCTCGCCCGACGAGCGCCGGATCTCGTACTGCCAGGTGGGCGCGCCCGCCAGGCAGAGCACGGTGCCGTCCGCCACCTCGTCCAGCGGCCGGCAGCCGCCGGCCACCTGGTCCAGGTGCGTGCCGTCGGGGCCTACGTGGACCAGGCTGTCGCCCGCGAACCGGAGCGAGGCGGTCGCCTGCTGGGTGCCGAGCTGCGTGTCGAGCGTCGCCAGCGGGCCGCCGGCGTCCCAGCCGGCGATCACCGTCGGGCGCGGGAACTGGGTGCCCAGGTCGCGCCTGAAGGTCGAGACGGCGGGCTGCCCGGCGTCGGCCGTGAAGAGCTCGAGCGACCAGTGCCCGTTGTCCGCGAAGACCGGGTCCCCCACGTTGGCGGGCGGCGGGACGTGCAGGGGGGGCGTCGTCAGCACAGAGGCCATCAGCTGCCGGCCGTCCGGGCTCACGGCGAACGACAGTTCCTGCTGGCTGCCGGTCGCCGGGAACGTGGCGACGGTGGTCACGCTTCCGTCCAGTCCCAGGCGCCGGACCACGCCGTGGCCGTCGGCGTAGAACACCGCCCCGGCGGCCACGCGGACGGGCGGCTGCAGGACGTCCGCCACGTTGCCGAGCATCGGATGTTGCGGCGGGTCGAACTTCGCGCTGGCCAGCACCCTTCCGGTGGGGTCCGCGATCGACACCGTCGCCTGGCCGGCCTGGCCGCCCTGGCCGAGCTGGACGGGCTGGCTCAGGACGGCGAACGCCGGCGGCCCGGCCGGGGTGGAGGACGGCGACGGCGCGGGGGACGGCGTGGGCGAGGGCTGGGCAGGGGTCGGCGTCGCGGCCGGAGTCGGCGCCGGCGTCCCCGCCGGCACCGACGGGCGGTGCGCGAACCGGCCGAGGTAGGTGAGCGTGCCGGCCGCCGCCAGCGCCAGGACGACGGCCACGGCCACCGCGACGACGCGGGAGAGGCGCTGGCTCCGGTGGCGGCGGCCGTGGCTGATCGCGTGGTCGACGGCGCGGGCGCCCAGGTCGGGCGCGGGCTGGCGGCCCCACTCGGCCTCCAGCGCGGCGCGGACGTCGTGGCGGAAGTCGTCCATCAGCTCACCACCTCGTCGAGCTCGAGGGACGGGCGCAGCCGGCGGGCCGCCCGGTAGATCCGCGACCGCGCGGCCGGCACGGAGAGTCCCAGCACCGCCGCAGCCTCCTCGAGGGGGAGGTCCAGGTAGAAGAAGACGTAGACCGCGAGGCGGTCCTCGTCGCCGAGGCGGGCCAGCGCGCGGCGCAGGTCCGCGTCGCGCACCACCCGGTCGTCGGCCGGCGCCTCCGGGCGCTCGACGGAGCCGAACGAGAGGAGGTCCCGCCAGCGCCGCCGGCGCATGCTCCGGCACTGGTTCGCCGTGATGGCGAGGAACCAGGGCCGGAACGGCATTCCCGGCCTGACCTGGTGGATCTTCCGCCAGGCCTTGAGCGTCGCCTCCTGCACCGCGTCCTCCGCCTCGCCGTGGTCCCTGAGCAGGGTCAGGGCGAGCCGGTAGGCGGAGTCGGCCAGCGGCACGACCAGCATCTCGAACGCCACCTCGCTCCCGGCGGCGGCCCGCCCCAGCAGCGCCGCATCCCGGTCGCCGGACGGTCCGGTCGTCGTCATCTGCCTGCTACTACGCGGGCGCCGGCGATTTCATCGCAGCGAGTGTGGCGGGATGGCAGGGCAACCGGCTGCCGCTAAGCTGGGCCCTGGCGCCGGTGGACCCATCGAGGAGGCTCTGGGATGGCGATCGGTCTCGACGAGCTGCGGCTGGAACTGCTGGAGGCGGCGCGGCGGGTCAGCGGGAGCGGCCTGCTCTCCCTCTCCGGCCACGGCAACCTGAGCCTCAGGGTGCCGGGCCGCGACGAGATGCTGTTCACCGCGGGCGGCAGCCTGCGCGACCTGGGCCCGGACGCCGTCGTGCGCGTCGGCCTGGACGGCACCCTGCTGGAGGGCGACCTGCACCCGATGGCCGCCGCGGTCGTCCACATGCACACCGCCGTGTACCAGGACGTGGAGGACGTCGGCTGCGTGCTCCACACCCACTCGCCGTATGCCACGGCTTTCGCCGTGGCCAACCGCCCTGTCGAGTGCTGGAGCGAGGCGATGGCCATCTTCGGCCTCAGCGACGGGGTCCCGGTGGCCGCCTACGGGCCCCGAGGCTCCGAGGTGGCGGTCACGCACATCCGGGCCCAGCTCGCGCCGGGGCGGCGGGCGCTGCTCCTCGCCAACCACGGGGTGCTGGCCTTCCACCGCACCGCGGCCGAGGCGCTGCAGGTCAACCTTGTGCTGGAGGAGACCGCCCAGGCCGCCGTGTACGCCGGCGCCGCCGGCGGCCCGGTGCGCATCCCACCCGACATGATCGACGCCTCGCATGACCGGGCGGCCGCGTTCGCAGCCAGGGGGACCGCCCGGCCCGTCACCTGACCATCGAGGCGGCGGGCCGCGAGGCCGGCGTGGCTGGCGTGCGCTCCACCCGGCGCCTAGCGGTCGGCCGCGGCGGCCGCCGGCTCGCGCCGGGCGTAGCGCACGGCGACCGCGGAGATGTCCTGGTCGCCGTGCGTCAGCGCCGCCTCGGCCACCAGCTCGCGGGTGAGCCCCAGGACGGGCACCGGCGCGCCGGCCTGGTGGAAGACGCCCAGCCCCAGGTCCAGGTCCTTCAACTGGTCGCGGAGCGCGAACAGCGCCGGCGAGTGGCGGCCCTCCACGTAGCCGCGCCGCCTGGGCTGGAGGCCGGGCGCGAGCCGGGTCAGGATCGGGAAGATGACCTCGCGGTCCAGCCCGGCCCGCTCGCCGGCCTCGCTCAGCTCGCCGGCCGCGAGAGCGATCACGCCCAGCATGCCGTTGGCGACGAGCTTCAGGCGGGCGCCGCTGCCTAGGGGGCCGGCGTGGCGCACCTCGCCAAGCGTCTCCAGCACCGGCCGCGCGCGGGCGAGGTCGGCCTCGGAGCCGCCGGCCAGCACCAGCAGCGAGCCGCTCTCGACGGCGGTGACCGTGCCCACCACCGGCGTGTCGAGGAGGGCCGAGCCGCGCGCCCGCAGCGGCGGCTCGATCTCGGCGATCACGTCCGGACCGGCGGTGCTGGCCTCGGCGAAGAGCTGGCCGGACGCGCCCTGGACGGCTCCGTCGGGGCCGAGGTAGACCTGCCGGACCGCGTCCGGGCCGGTGAGGCTGCTGAGCACCACCTCCGCGTCCCGAACGGCCTCCGCCGGCGTGCCGGCCACCCTGCCCATGCCCAGGCCCTCGGCGCGGGCCCGGGTCCGGTTCCAGACGGTCAGTTCGAAGCCGGCCGAGGCCAGCCGCCGGGCCATGGCGGCGCCCATCTTGCCCAGCCCCAGCACCGCGATCCTCGTGCTCATGCGGACGACGCTACGCGGCGGGCGCCGGGCCCGGCTAGGCCAGGCTGAGGGCCGGGCCCAGAACATGTACATCTTTCTGGTAGGGTCGGGGTCGTGTCCGAGTCATATCTCCGCGTCAGCCCCGTCTCCGAGGCTCGCGAGCAGCTTTCCAACGCCCTCGCCCGCTTCCGCCGCGACGGCGCAGCGGCCCAGCCCGTGATCTTCGGCTCGCATCGAAAGCCAGAGGCAATCATCATCCCGTTCGAGCTCTATGCGGAGCTCGTGGAGCATCGCCGTCGAAGTCGGGCTGCTGCGAACGCGACCGCCTCCGTCCTGGCGGAACTCCCCGGCCCGCTCAGGGACGAGTCCTGATCGATCGGCCGGCGTCGACAGCGCCGGGTCAGCCGCCCGCCGCCGTCCGCAGCCTCCCCAGGTAGAGCGCCCAGCCGGCCGCGTGCCTGGGCGCCTCCGGCTCCGGCAGGTCGCGGTGGACCAGCTCCAGGCGCGTGCCGGCGCCGCTGGCGATCAGCGTGAACTCGACGCGGGACGAGCCGGGGGGCAGGTCCCGGCGACCCGCGACGCCCCAGGTGAACACCACGCGGCGAGGCGGGTCGACCTCCACGTACCTGCCCCGGATCGGCGAGCCGTCGATGTCGACGGCGAAGCCGCCGCCGGGGACGGGCTCCAGCTCCGCGCGCTCGCCCATCCATGCCAGCATGCCCTCGACGGTGACCAGGTGCGCGAACACCACCTCCGGCGGCGCCTCGATGTCGATGGACGTGGCGAACTCAGCCACCGCCGTCCCGGCGGTCGCCGTTCCCGCGAGCCGCCGCCTCGGCCGCCCGCTTCAGCGCCGCCAGGCGGCTCGGCCAGAACCCCTCCAGGAACTCCCGCACAACGTCGAAGCCGTCCTCGCTCACGACGAACAGGTGCCGGGTCCCCTCGCGCCGCTCCGTGACCAGCCCCGCGCCGCGGAGCACCCGCAGGTGGTGGGAGACGGCCTGCTGGGACATCCCCACGCTGTCCGCGATCTCGCCCACGGCGTGCGGCCGGTCCCGCACCGCCCCCAGGATCGTCCGCCGGCTGCCGTCCGCCAGGGCCCGCAGCGCGGCGTCCAGCCGCTCTGCCGGGACGCTCACGGGACCCGCTGGGGCCGGGCCTGCCAGCGCGCCACCTTCTCGCGGACCTCTTCGAGCAGGTCGTCGCCGGCGGCCAGGAGGCGGGGGAGGAGGTGCTTCTCGGTGGTCAGAGCCCGGAACATCAGCCCGATCGTGACATCGTGGCCGGGGCGCCGGACGACGGCGATCGGGTCGCCCCCGCGCACCGCTCCGGGGGCGACCACCCGGAGGTACGCGCCGGGGGCGCCCCGCTCTGTGAAGCGGTTGATCCAGCCGACCTCATCCAGCCAGCCGGCGAACGTCCGGCAGGGGATCCGCGGGGCGGTCACCTGCAGGACGCAGTCGTCGCCCACCCGCCAGCGCTCGCCGATCAGCGCCGCGCCGAGGTCGAGGCCGCGGGTCGTCAGGTTCTCCCCGAACACGCCGGACCGGAGCGGCCAGCCCAGCTCGGCCTCCCAGACGTCCAGGTCCTCGCGCGCGTAGGCGTACACTGCCTGGTCGCTGCCCCCGTGGTGGCGCAGGTCGCAGACGGCGTCGCCGGCGAGCCCGCTGCCGGCGACCCCCTTCGGCCCCGGGTCCCGGACCTCGACCGGGCCCTCCGCGGGCCGCTTGTCGATGCCGGTGACCCAGGCGCTCGTGTGGCGGCTGGGCGTGGCCCTGCCCAGGTTCACGGAGACGAGGGTGGCGGTCAGCGCAGGCTCCTGAAGAAGGCGCGCACGTCGCCGACCAGCAGGTCGGGCGCCTCCATCGCCGCGAAGTGGCCCCCGCGGTCGAACTCCGACCAGTGGACGATGACGTTGGAGCGCTCGGCGAAGCGGCGGACGGCGATGTCCTCCGTGAACACGGCGACTCCCGTCGGCACACCGGCAGGCTCGGCCGACGCCCAGGAGCCGCCGCGGGTGTTCTCGTAGTAGATGCGGGCGGAGGAGCCGGCGGTGCCGGTCAGCCAGTACAGCATCACGTTGGTCAGCATATGGTCCCGGTCGACCGCCTCTTCCGGCAGGTCGGCCCGCTGGTCGCTCCAGGCCCGGAACTTCTCCACGATCCAGGCCAGCTGCCCGGCCGGCGAGTCGGTCAGGCCGTAGGCGAGCGTCTGGGGCCGGGTCGACTGGATGGCGTGGAAGCCGAGCTCGTCGGTCGCATAGCGCGCCAGCCGCTGCAGGCGCGACCGCTCGCCGGCCGTGAGCGAGGCCTGCTCCGCCTCGTCCAGGGGCGACAGGGGGATGAAGCCGAACGAGGCCGCGTTCACGTGGACGCCGGCCACCCGGCCGGCGGCGACGCGGCCCAGCGCGGGGGAGACCAGGGCGCCGAGGTCGCCGCCCTGGGCCCCGTAGCGCCGGTAGCCGAGACGGTCCATCAGCTCCGCCCAGGCCCTCGCCACCCGGCCCACGTCCCAGCCGGCCTCGCGCGTCGGGCCCGAGAAGCCGAAGCCGGGGATGGAGGGCACGACGACGTGGAAGGCGTCGGCCGGGTCCGCGCCGTGTGCCGCGGGGTCCGCCAGCGGGCCGATCACCTCCAGGAACTCCACGATCGAGCCGGGCCAGCCGTGGGTGAGGACCAGCGGCAGGGCGTCCGGCTCCGGGGAGCGGACGTGGAGGAAGTGGACGGTGGCGCCGTCGATCTCCGTGGTGAACTGCGGCAGCCGGTTGAGCCGGGCCTCGTGCCGGCGCCAGTCGTAGTCGTCGCGCCAGTAGGCGGCCAGCTTCCGGAGGTAGGAGAGGGGGATGCCGTAGGCCCAGCCCGTGCCGGGCAGCTCGTCGGGCCAGCGGGTCCGCGCCAGGCGCTCGCGCAGGTCGTCCAGGTCGGTCTGGGGGACGTCGATCCGGAACGGCCGGACAGCGGCCACGGTGGGGGTGACGGCGGAGCTCAGGTCGGTCATAGCGGCTAATACTAATCACCACTTGTACAAACGTCAACTGGTGAAGCCTGGATCAGCCGCTCCGGAGCGCGGGCAGCACCTCCCGGGCGAAGAGGCGCATCCGGTAGGCGAACCCCTCCGTGAAGCCGAGCCCCAGCATCAGGTGGTCGGCCCCGGCGTCGCGCCAGCGGCGCACCTCGGCCAGCATCTCGTCCGGGCTGCCGCGCAGGTTGATCCGGCTGCCGGCCTCGACGGCGCGCCCGCCCGCCTCCGCGCGCAGCAGCGCGGCCCGCTCCCGCCAGGCCTCCGCGTCCAGGCCTGTCGACTCCCAGCCGTCCGCCAGCCGGGCCGCCCGGCGCACCGCCGCGTCCGAGTTGCCGCCGAGCATGATGGGCAGGGCCTCGCGGCGGACCGGCAGCGGGTCGAAGACGCCGTCGTCGTAGGAGTGGTAGTCGCCCCGGAACGGCTCGCCGGAGCCCGAGAAGAGGTGGCGGTACAGGCGGATCACCTCCTCCAGCCGCCGGCCCCGGTTCCGGAAGTCGGCGCCGACGTTGGCGAACTCGCGCTCGTTCCAGCCCGCCCCGAGGCCCAGCACCAGCCTGCCGCCGCTGAGCTGGTCGATGGTCACGGCCTGCTTGGCGACCACGACGGGATTGCGCATCAGCACGACGATCACGCTCGTGATCAGCCGCACGCGGCGGGTGCGCGCGGCCAGGTAGCCCAGGACGACCAGGGCCTCGAAGATGCGCTCGTAGCGCTGCGGCAGGCCCTTCGGCACCAGCAGGTGGTCAGTGGAGCCGATGCCGTCGAAGCCGAGCTCCTCTGCCTCCTGGGCGATCTCGGCCATCGCCTCGGGAGTCGAGCCGGGACCGAAGTTGGGGATCGCGAGGTGCAGCTCCATGGGCTCATTCTGGCCCGGGCGGGTGCTCCAGCCATTCGGTGAGGACGCGGCCGGCGAGGTGGACGTCCGTCTGCCGCAGCCTCGAGTCGCCCGAGTTGACGAAGGCATGCGGCACGCCCGCCGAGACGACGACGACCTGGCCGGCGCTCACCCCCAGCGTCGCCGGCCCGACCGTGTACGTGGCGCGGCCCTCGTGCACCACGAAGATCTCCGGGTAGGCGTGCCGGTGCAGCCGGACCCGGCCGCCCGGCTCCATGTCGACCAGGATGAAGGAGACGCCCGAGCCCGCGAAGCGGTTCCCCAGTTCGACGGTGTCGTCGCCAGCGGCGCGCTCGGCCCGGTCGATCAGGACGTAGTCCGCCTCTTCGGTGGTCATGGCTCGCGACTCTACGCGCGCCGTCCGAGTACCATCGTGTGCCGTGCTGACAGCCGAGCAGCTCGAGCACTACCGGACGCTGCTGCTGCAGGAGCGCGCGCAGGCCGAGGAGCGCATCCGGGAGCGGGAGGCGCAGGTCCCGGACACGGTGCGCGAGCCGGGCGACCCCGTCGACACGGCCGACGACGCGGCCCTGCTCTTCCAGCGTGAGGAGCTCTTCATCGAGAGCCGGCACGACCAGGAGCTGGTGGCAAGGATCGACCGGGCCCTGAAGCGCATCGAGGAGGGCACCTACGGCATCAGCGAGGTGTCGGGCCGGCTCATCCCGACCGAGCGCCTCGAGCTCGTCCCCTGGGCGACCACCCTGCCGGACGAGGAGCCGCCCGAGGAAGAGGAGTAGCCGGCCGGCCCGTGAACGTCGGCATCGGCCTCCCCGTCGGCGACCCGGCCGCTCTGCTCGACTGGGGCCGCCGCGCCGACGCGGGCCCCTTCTCCACGCTCGGCCTGCTGGACCGGCTGGTCCACGACAACCCGGAGCCGCTGGTCGCGCTCGCCGCGATCGCCGGCGCCACCAGCCGCGTCCGGGTCCAGACGGAGGTCCTGCTGGCGCCCCTGCGCGAGCCCGCGCTGCTGGCCAAGCAGGCCGCGACCCTCGACCGCATGTCGGGCGGGCGGTTCACGCTCGGCGTCGGCCTCGGGCCCCGCCCGGACGACTACCTCGCCGCCGGCGCCGACATGCGCCGCCGCGGCCGCCGGCTCGACGAGCAGATGGCCGTGATGCGCCGGATCTGGTCGGGCGAGCCGGCCGGCGACGGCATCGGCCCGATCGGTCCCGCGCCGACCGCGGCCCACGGTCCGGAGGTGCTGTTCGGCGCCTACACGCGGCCCGCGGTCGAGCGCGCGGCCAGGTGGGGCGACGGGC
>JBKPCH010000057.1:0-10546 GCA_046727275.1 Candidatus Dormiibacterota bacterium | reverse complement strand
CGCCAGGACCGCCCCCGCCGCCGCCCGGCCCGCCGCCTCCGCCCCCGGGTCCGCCTCCCTCGTACACGCCTCCGCCCTCGTACGCGCCCCCGCCTCCTCCCCCGCCTCAGGGGCCGCAGGGGCCGCCGTCGTACACGCCTCCGCCCTCCTACGTGCCGCCGCCGCAGTACACGCCGCCGCCGTACCAGCAGCCGCCCGGCACGCCGTCGAGCCAGTACACGCCGCCGAGCTACGCGCCCGCGGGGGCCTACGGCGGGGTCATGGCGCCGCCGAACGACGGCCAGGCGACCACCGCCCTGGTGCTCGGCATCCTCAGCGTGGTGTGCTGCTCGATCCTGGGGCCGGTGGCCATCTTCATCGGCAACGCCTCACGCCGGCGCATCCAAGCCAGCGGCGGGACGCTGGGCGGGAACGGGCTCGCCACGGCCGGCTTCGTCCTGGGCATCATCGGCACGGTGTTCCTGGTCATCGGCGTGGTCTGGGTGATCGTGGCGGTCATCTCCGCGGCCAGCAACAGCGCCCTGCACTAGACCTCTAGCCCCGGCACGGCCGCCCGGACCGGGATCCGGGCGGCCGCCGCCGGCCGGCGACCCGAACGGCGCCCGCCGTCGTTCCAGGGCAGTGGAGGTGCCATGGACAGATCGCACAACGGGCAGGCGGCGTCCCGTCTTACAGAAGGCTTACGGGAGCCCTTCGTAGAATCACAGCCCCGATGGTGACGCCACCTCCGGGGGGAGGCTGGACCTACTCGCAGCCCCCGAAACGCCGCAGCCGCCGCCCGCTCGCCCTCGTGATCGTCGCGCTCGTCCTGGTGGGCATCCTCGGCCTGAGCGGCCTCGGGCTGCGCCTGTACGACTTCGTGCGCAGCGTGGCGAACGTGGGGAACCCGATCGGCCTGCTCCCCGGAGCCGAGGCGCCGCCGGGCTCGATCCCGTTCAAGCTGAAGCACGGCCAGCAGGTGAACATCCTGGCGCTGGGCTACGGGGGCGCCGAGAACGACGCCCCGTACCTGACCGACAGCATCATGGTCGTCAGCATCGACCCGGCCGGCAAGCGGATCGTCGAGTCCTCCATCCCCAGAGACCTGTACGTCCGCATCGACGCCTATCAGGACGGCCGGAACTTCTCCGAGAAGATCAACGCCGCCTTCGAGGTGCCCAACCAGCCCGGCTCGTTCTCGCCGGGGCAGCTGAAGCCGGCCTATCAGGGCAAGGACGGCGGCGGCCACCTGGCCGAGGCCACGGTGAGCCGGATCACCGGCCTGACCTTCGACAAGTACGTGGCGGTGGACTTCAAGGCGTTCCGGGACACGGTGGACGCGCTGGACGGCATCCAGGTCCACATGGACGGCCCGCTGGACGACTGCCACTACCCGGACTATCACAATGGGTACATGAACCACGGCGTCCCGCCGGGCTATCGCTGTCCGCCGGGCGCCGGCATCCACTTCCCGCCGGGCGACTACAAGGTCAACGGCGAGCAGGCGCTGGAGCTGGCCCGCTCCCGCGACGCCATCGAGCCGGAGCAGGCCAACGACTTCGGGAGGGCCAAGCGCCAGCAGATGATCGTGGCCGCCATCAAGAAGAAGGCGACGTCGGCCGGGGCCATCACCAAGGCGCCGCAGCTCATGGACGCGCTGCAGGCGAACTTCCGCACGGACATGGCCCTGACCGACCTGAAGGCGCTGTACGACTTCGCGGGCAAGCTGCCGGACAGCGCGATCCAGCACTTCGCGGTCACGGACCAGGACCTGGGGGTCGGCTTCCAGCCCTACACGCGGGGCAGCTGCGGCCCCCGGGCCGCCTACGTGCTGTGCCCGGCGGACTCGACGTATCAGACCTGGCAGCTCGTGTTCTCGCACCTGTTCGTGCCCAAATCGACGCTGGCCGAGAACGCCCCCGTGCAGCTCGTCAACGCCAGCCGCAGCTTCCCCGACCTCCAGAGCCGGATGACCAACGTCGTGCGGCCGCTCGGCCTCCAGGCCGCCGACGGCGCCCGCCACGTCCCCACGGTGCCCACCACGGTCGTCTACGACTACTCCGGCGGCAAGTACCCGGCCACGGCGAGGTGGCTGCAGGACCTCTTCGGGGCCCGGGTCGAGCCGCCCCCCGCCCGGACCGCCTACGTGCCGGGGCCGGCCGAGAAGACGGACGGCCTGGTCGTCGTCATGGGCTCCGACTTCGCGGCGAGGTTCTACGGCGTCCCGTGAGACGAGGCTGGGACGGGCGCTGAGCGAGACGCCGCCGCAGGACCTGGCCGCCGAGCTCCGGACCGGCAGCGTGCGGGCGCTGGCGCGGGCGATCTCGCTGGTGGAGCGTCGCGACCCCGCCGTCCGGCACCTGCTGGAGTCCCTGGCCGGCGTGGCCGGGCGTCCGGCCGTGGTCGGCCTGACGGGCGCTCCCGGCACGGGCAAGTCCACCCTGGCCGACGGAATGGTCGGGCTGCTCCGCGGACGCGGCGAGGCGGTGGCCGTCCTCGCGGTGGACCCCAACTCGCCCTACTCGGGCGGCGCCATCCTGGGCGACCGCGTGCGGATGCAGCGGCACGCGCTGGACCCGAAGGTCTACATCCGCTCGATGGGCGCCAGGGGGCACCTGGGCGGCCTGTCGGTGGCGACCCGCGAGGCCGTCCGGCTGCTGGGCGCCTTCGGCTTCGACTGGATCATCCTGGAGACGGTCGGCGTCGGCCAGTCCGAGCTGGAGGTGGCCGCCGTCGCGGACGCCACCGCCCTCGTCCTCACCCCGGGCCTGGGCGACGGCGTCCAGATGATCAAGGCCGGGATCATCGAGGTCGCGGACGTCTTCGTGGTCAACAAGGCGGACCTGGAGGGCGCGCAGAAGACGGCCCGGGAGGTCAGGAGCATGCTTGCGCTCGGCCCGAAGCTGGCCTGGACGCCGCCGGTCGTGCTGGCCGTCGCGACGCGGGGCGACGGCGTGCCGGAGGTGGTCGAGGCGGTGGAGCGGCACCGGCGGCACCTGGAGGCCAGCGGCGAAGCCCGCCGGGTGGCGGAGGCGCGCCTGAAGGACGAGGCGGCGGACCTGGTCGGGGAGTGGGCGAGGGGGGAGGCGAGGCGGCTGCTGGACCGGGAGCCGGCCCTGGCCGAGCGCCTGCTCAGCGGCGGCTCGCCGTACTCGGCGGCGGAGGAGATCCTGACCCGCCAGGGCGGCCAGCTGGTCCCGGAAGGCGCCCGGACGGAGTAGAGGTCGTGGCCATAATGGGGTCAGGATGAGCGCGCGCAGCGGGAGCGACGCCAGGCAGCGGTGGGAGCGCGACTTCGCCGCCTCGCCGCTTCGGGACGACGGCCTCGAGACCAGCACGCTCTCCGGGGTCGAGGTGCGGCCGCTGTACACCTCGCAGGACCTGCCGGACCGCGAGGAGGAGCTGCCCGGGCAGTACCCCTACACGCGGGGCATCCACGCGGCGGGCTACCGGGGCCGGCTGTGGACGATGCGCCAGTTCTCCGGATTCGCCACGGCCGAGCAGACGAACCGGCGCTACAAGTACCTGCTGGCGAACGGCCAGACCGGCCTCTCCGTGGCGTTCGACATGCCGACCCTGATGGGCCAGGACACGGACGCCCCCACCAGCCGAGGCGAGATGGGCCACTGCGGCGTCGCGATCGACTCGCTGGCGGACATGGAGACGCTGTTCGACGGCATCCCGCTGGGCGAGGTCTCGACGTCGATGACCATCAACTCGCCTGCGGCCATCCTGCTCTGCATGTACCTGGCCGTCGCCGAGCAGCAGGGCGTCCCCCTCTCGCGAGTCAACGGCACCCTCCAGAACGACATCCTGAAGGAGTTCATCGCGCAGAAGGAGTACATCTTCCCGCCGCGCCCGTCGATGCGGCTGGTGGTCGACTCCATCGAGTTCTGCACCCGCGAGGTCCCGCGCTGGAACGCGGTGTCCATCTCCGGCTACCACATCCGCGAGGCGGGCTCGACGGCGGGGCAGGAGCTGGCGTTCACGCTGGCCGACGGCTTCGCCTACGTGGACGCCTGCCTGGAGCGGGGGCTCGCGATCGACGACTTCGCGCCCCGCCTCTCCTTCTTCTTCGACGCCCACATCGACTTCTTCGAGGAGATCGCCAAGTTCCGGGCGGCCCGCCGCATCTGGGCGCGCCACATGCGCGAGCGGTACGGCGCCCGCGACGAGCGCTCCCTGAAGCTACGCTTCCACACCCAGACCGCGGGCGTCTCGCTGACGGCGCAGCAGCCGGAGCTCAACATCGCGCGCACCGCCGTCGAGGCGCTGGCCGCCGTCATGGGCGGCACCCAGTCGCTGCACACCAACGCCATGGACGAGGTGCTCGCGCTGCCCACCGACCGGTCGGCCCGCATCGCCCTGCGCACGCAGCAACTGCTCGCACACGAGACCGGCGTCGCGAGCACGGTGGACCCGCTCGGCGGCTCCTACTTCGTGGAGAGCCTGACCGACCGCATGGAGGAGGCCGCGGAGGCCTACTTCGAGCGGATCGAGGCGCTGGGCGGCGTCATCCCCGCGATCGAGGCGGGCTTCATGCAGAAGGAGATCGCGGACGCGGCCTTCCGGCACCAGCAGGAGCTGGAGCAGCGGCGCCGGGTCATGGTCGGGGTGAACGACTTCGTCTCGGACGACGCCGGCGAGCTGGAGCTGCTGCGGATCCCGGCGACCCTGGAGGCCGGGCAGGTCGAGCGCGTCCGCGAGGTGCGCCGGCGCCGGGACGCGGCGCGGGCGGGCCGGGCGCTGGACCAGGTCCGGAAGGCGGCGGGCAGCCCGGGCGAGAACCTGATGCCCTACATCCTCGACGCGGTGCGGGCGTACTGCACCGAGGGCGAGATCATGGGCGCCATGGTGGACGTGTTCGGCCTCTACACCGAGCAGGCGATCTTCTGAGGTGCCGATGGTGTCGCGAGCGCCGGCGGTGCCGGTCCGGATCGTGCTGGCCAAGGTCGGCCTCGACGGCCACGACCGCGGCGTGAAGGTGGTGGCGCGGGCGCTGCGCGACGCCGGCTACGAGGTCATCTACACCGGGCTCAGGCAGACCCCGGAGATGGTGGTCGACGCCGCCCTCCAGGAGGACGCGCAGGTCATCGGCCTCTCGCTGCACTCCGGGGCGCACATGACGCTGTTCCCGGCGGTGGTCGAGGAGCTGCGCCGGCGGGACGCCACCGACATCGTCGTGTTCGGCGGCGGGATCATCCCGGACGAGGACGTCGCCGAGCTCAAGCGGCAGGGCGTGGCCGAGCTCTTCACCCCCGGCACGCCGCTGCAGACGATCGTCGACTGGCTCCGGGAGCGCTTCCCCGAGACGGCGGGCCCTGCGGCTCCGTCCGCATGACCTTTCCTTAACCTTCCTGCCTCCCGCCGTTTCACCATGGAGGCATAGCTTGAGCGCACGCCGGCCCCCCACCGGCGATGCGGCTCCCGGGCCGCCCGGAACACAGGAGGAGAGGGATGGAGCTGAGACGAGTCTTGGCCCCGGCGCTCGGCGTCGCCATGCTGGGCCTGGCGTCGGTCAGCCCGGTCACGGGCAGCGCCGAGGACGGGGGCGGTGGCGGCGCGGCCACGGCGACGCCGATCAAGCACCTGGTGGTCATCTTCCAGGAGAACATCTCCTTCGACCACTACTTCGGCACGTACCCGCACGCGGCCAACCCGGCGGGCGAGCCGCGCTTCGTGGCGAAGGAGGGCACGCCGTCCGTCAACGGCCTGAGCCCGGCGCTGCTGAACGCCAACCCCAACCTGGGCAACCCGCAGCGGTTCAGCCGCAGCGAGGCGCTGACCTGCGACCAGGGCCACGACTACACGCCCGAGCAGAACGCGGTGAACCATGGCGCCATGGACCGTTTCGTCCAGGAGACCGGGAACGGGCCCACGAGGGCCCAGTGCGTCGTCCCCAACCTGCCGAACCCCACGCCCAACGACTACGCGGTGCTGGACTACTTCGACGGCAACACCGTCACCGGGCTGTGGAACTACGCGCAGCATTTCGCGATGAGCGACAACTCGTTCGGCACCACCTACGGGCCGTCCACGCCCGGCGCCCTGAACCTGGTCGCCGGCAACACGTACCCGGCGCTGTGCGCCGCGCGGACCGGCGCCACGGCCGCGGCGGGTGACCCGGACGTCTACGACGGCAAGGGCGACGTCAAGCCCTGCCCCGGCGGCGTCTCCACCGCCGCCCCGCCCGGCAGCACCGCTGGGACCGGCACCGGCACCGTCGTCAGCGACCCGGACCAGTACTACGACGCCTGTGCCAACCCGAAGATCACCGCCGCCCTCGGCGGCAGCAACCTCGGTGACCTCCTGACCCAGCACAACGTGACCTGGGGCTGGTTCAACGGCGGGTTCAGCAGCCCGAGCTACAAGCCGGGCGTCGCCGGCTCCTTCGATCCCGCGACGATCTGCAAGGGCGCCCACTACAACATCGGCGCCGGGGCGGCCAACGTGGGCAAGGCCTGCGTCCGGCACACGCCGCCGCAGCCGATCGACGCGTTCTGCGTCACCGACTACAGCGCCCACCACGAGCCGTTCCAGTACTACGCGTCGACCAGCAACCCGCACCACCTGCCGCCGAGCTCCATCGCGAAGATCGGCCAGACGGACCAGGCCAACCACCAGTACGACCTGGCCGACTTCTGGGCCGCCGTGGACACGGGCCACCTGCCTTCCGTCTCCTACCTGAAGGCGCCCAAGTACCAGGACGGCCACGCCGGCTACTCCGACCCGCTGGACGAGCAGACCTTTCTGGTCGACACGATCAACAGGCTGCAGAAGCGGTCGGAATGGCGGAGCACCGCCGTGGTGATCGCCTACGACGACTCCGACGGCTGGTACGACCACGTGCTGGCGCCGCTGACGACCCAGTCCCAGACAGGCCTCGACACGCTGACCGCTCCTGGCCAGTGCGGGCCGTCGGCCAGCCACGTGCCGGCCGGCCAGCAGGCCCGCTGCGGCCTCGGACCGCGCCTCCCGCTGCTGGTGGTCTCCGGCTTCGCCCGGAAGAACTACGTCGACCACTCGACCACGGACCAGAGCTCGATCCTTCGGTTCGCCGAGGACAACTGGAAGCTGGGCCGGGTCGGCGGCGGCTCGACGGACGCCCTGACGGGCACGCTGACCCAGATGTTCGACTTCGGCCACGGCCCGCGTGCCGGGCGGCTGTTCCTGGACCCGACAACAGGCAGGCCGGCCGGCGGCGACGACGACTGACGCGGAGCTCGCTTCGCCCGGGGAGGCGGCGCCGGCGCCGGCGCCGCCTCTTTTTCGGCCGTAGGGAGATCGGTGGTCCGCGCCCGCCGGACGCCAACCTGGCCCTCCAGAAGGACAAGCTGGACCAGCCCGGCCAGCTGGGGCGGCCCGGCTTTGCGGGCATGCGACTTGCTATCGTTGGAGCTTCACTTGCCCCGCCCACCGGGCTCGCCTGCGCGGGCGACCACCAGAACCTGAGAGCACCACAGCCATGCAGATCAAGGCCAATCGACGAGAGATCACCGGAAAGGCGTCCCGGAAGCTGCGCCACCAGGGCCTGCTGCCCGCGGTGGTCTACGGCAGCCGCGCCGACACCATCCCCATCCAGCTGGACACGCACGAGTTCGAGCGCCTCTTCGCCAGGACCGGGAAGACGCAGCTCATCGACCTGGTGGTCGAGAGCGGCCGGCCGCGGAAGGTCCTGGTCAGCGAGGTCCAGGTGTCGCCGCGCTGGAACACCCTGCTGCACGTCGACTTCCACCAGGTCAGCCTCCGCGAGCGCCTCCAGGTGGAGGTGCCCGTCGCGGTGAGCGGCGAGGCCGAGCCGGTGCGCGCGGGAGAGGCCGACGTGCTGCAGGTCCTGCACCAGATCCGGGTCGAGTGCATCCCGACCCGCATTCCCGAGGTCGTCGAGGCCGACATCTCGGGCCTGGACGCCGTCGACGCGGCGGTCCGCATCGCGGACCTCAAGCTGCCCGAGGGCGTCACGGCCGTCGGGGACCCGGAGGACGTGGTGGTCAAGCTGGCCGCGCGGCGCGTGGCGGCGGAGCCGGTCCAGGAGCAGCCCGTCGAGGAGGCGGCGGCCGCCGGGGAGGGCGCCGAGGCGGCAGCGGCCGAGGAGGGCTGACCCGCATCCCCAGCCCGGTCTCCTCCCTGGCCTCGTCCGCGCGCCAGTCCACCGACCAGACCGCGCTCGACCTGCAGGCGGCGTGGCAGCAGACCAGCGGCGTGATCTACCGGCTGGCCGCCGCCGTCGTCGTTCTGCTCGTCTTCCTGCTGGTCGCCCGGATCACGCGCAACCTGATCGTGCGGATGCTCGCCCGGCGCAGCATCCGCTCGGATGCCGCGCTGCTGTTCTCGCGGGCCATCTGGGTCGGCGTGATCGCGGTCGGCTCGGTCATGTCCCTGGCCATCGCGCTGGGCAGCCAGCTGCTGGGCGTGACCGGCGTCCTCGTGGCGGCGGTCATGACCAGCCTGGGGCTGCAGGACCTGGTCAAGAACTACGTGTCCGGGTTCTACGTGCTGATGGAGAAGAACATCCGCGTGGGCGACCTGGTGGACAGCGGCGGCTACCGCGGGATCGTCACCGACGTCCGCATGCGCGTGACGTACCTGCGGGGCGCCCACGGCGAGATGATCGTGGTGCCGAACAGCGAGCTGTTCACCAGGACCCTCGTCGTCTCGCAGGCGCCCCCGGACTGGGGCTCGGCCTCAGGACCGGAAGGCGTTGAGAACGACCCGCACCAGAGCGTCGAAGTCGTCGCCCACTAGGTCGCTCTCCTCCCGGAGCAGGCGGCGGATGAACTGGGCCGCCAGCTCGGCGTGGATGCCGGCGCCGTACTGGGCGGCCAGCGAGCGCAGGTGGAACGTGTGGTCCGGCTGCTCGGCGGTGGTGGCCAGGTCGGCGTCGCGGACGTCGAGCGCGACGTGGTCCCTCCAGAGGTCGATCTCCTTCCGGCCCGACTCGGGCGAGTCCGACAGGTGCAGCACGTTGACACCGCCGCCGATGCCGTAGCGCTCGCGCAGCGAGCCCGGCCGCGACTCGTGGATGCGCGTCTCGCCCAGCTCGTAGCGCATCCGCTCCAGCCCGTCGGACTCCGCCGAGATGCGGCCGACCAGCACGGGCAGCGCCGTCATGAAGTCGACCAGCCACGGGAAGAACGGGCGGCCGCGCAGGAAGTCGTAGTGGCTCTCGACCAGCTCGATCGAGGGCCGGTGCCAGGTGAGGCCCTGCAGCTTCCAGTCGCGCTCGGACGAGAGCCAGCTCCAGAGGGCGGCCCGCACTGCCGGCCGGTGGGCGGCGTCGGGCTTGAAGATCACCAGTGCGTCGATCACGGGCTGCAATGGTAGCCGCGCTACCCCGCGGTCATCTGTCGCGCGGGCCGGGCTCATAGAAGCGTCGGTCCCGGAGCTCGTCCGGCAGGTGCTGCTGCTCGACCACCCCGCTCGGGTCGTCGTGCGCGTACCGGTAGCCGCGGCCGTAGCCCATCGAGCGCATCAGCCCCGTGACGGCGTTGCGGAGGTGGAGCGGGACGGGCAGGTTGCCGGTCTCCTCGATCGCCTGCCGGGCGGCCCCGTAGGCGCGCCCCGCCGAGTTCGACTTGGGCGCCCGCGCCAGGTACAGCGCCGCCTCCGTCAGCGGGAAGAAGGCCTCCGGCATGCCGATGAAGTGGGCGGCCTGCTGCGCCGCGACGGCGACTGGCAGCGCCATGGGGTCCGCCAGCCCGATGTCCTCCGAGGCCAGGATGACCAGCCGCCGGGCCACGAAGTTGACGTCCTCGCCGGCCTCCAGCATCCGCGCCAGCCAGTACACGGCGGCGTCGGGGTCGCTGCCGCGCACGCTCTTGATCAGCGCGGACACGATGTCGTAGTGCATGTCGCCCGCGCGGTCGTAGAGCAGGTGGCGGTCCTGCATCGCGCGCTCCACGTCGGCCAGCGCGATGCGCTCGCC
This sequence comes from Candidatus Dormiibacterota bacterium, assembly GCA_046727275.1. Taxonomy (GTDB): domain Bacteria; phylum Chloroflexota; class Dormibacteria; order Dormibacterales; family Dormibacteraceae; genus CF-161. The sequence goes on along the minus strand of JBKPCH010000057.1, from coordinate 642 downwards.
GCCCGCCAGCGCGGCCGCGGCCTCGAGCGCGTTCAGCGCCACCCTGGCGTCGCCGCGCGCCGCCTCCAGGAGGCCCGCCAGCGCGTCGTCCTCGATCGTCGCGCCGAGCTCGGCCAGCCCGCGCTCCAGCACCCGCTCCAGGTCGTCGCGGCTCAGCGCCTCCAGACGGAACACGCGGCTGCGTGACAGCAGCGGAGCGATCACCTCGAACGACGGGTTCTCGGTCGTGGCGCCGATCAGCGTCAGCGTGCCGTCCTCGACGTGGGGCAGGATGGCGTCCTGCTGCGCCTTGTTGAAGCGGTGCAGCTCGTCGATGAACAGCACGGTCCGCCGGCCGGCGCGGCGCAGCTCCCGCGCCTCGGCGACGGCCCGGCGGAGGTCCGCCACGCCGGAGGTCACCGCGCTGAGGGTCACGAAGCGGGCGCCGGTCGCCTCCGCGATGATGGCGGCCAGGGTGGTCTTGCCGGAGCCGGGCGGCCCCCAGAGCACGACGCTGGGCAGGTGCCCGGACTCGGCCAGGCTGCGCAGGGTCTCGACGACGTCGCTCTGTCCGACCAGGTCCTCGAAGCGCCGCGGCCGCACCCTGCTGGCGAGCGGGGCGTCGCCGCGCCGGCCGGCCTCGGGCTCCGGCTGGGCCGAGGC
>JBKPCH010000056.1:0-34985 GCA_046727275.1 Candidatus Dormiibacterota bacterium | reverse complement strand
CGGCAGGCGCCTGCGTTCCTTCGCAGGCTCGCGGTGGCGCCGGAGAGCGTGGCGCCCGCCCTGCTGATTGGGGTGGCGCTCCTGCCGCCGGTGGTGGTGGGCCTGGTCCTCTTCCGGGTCGTCGCCCTCGAGATGCTGGGCGTCGCCGTGGTCGCCGCCGGCGCGGCGCACGTCGCCCAGCGGCTGCTGCGGTGGCCCGGGACAGCCACGCCCGGGCTGGCGGCCGTGGTCGGCGTGGCGCTGGTCGGGCCGCGGGCGCCCCTGGCGTGGACCGCGGCGATCGCGGCGACGGCCGCCGGCCTCGAGCTGGCCCGGTCGCGCTACGTGGCCGGGGCGCGGCTCCAGGCGGGCGTCCTCGCCTACGCGCTGGTCCTGCTCGTATCACGCGGGGCGCCGGCCGCCTACGGCAGCCCGGGCAGCCTGGACCCGATGGCCGAGCCGATCCGCTTCTGGCTCCAGTCCTCCGGCGGCGGCCGCTTCCCCATCGACCCGGTCCGCCTGTACGTGGGCAACGTGGCGGGGCCCGTCTTCGCGACGTCCCTGCTGGCCGTGGCCGTGGGGGCCGCCTGGCTCTGGTACTCGCGCCGGCTGAGCCTGCTCGTCGTGCTGGCGGTGCTGGCCGGCGCGCTGGTGCCGATCCAGGCGCAGCACTGGTCGGCCGGCTACCAGCTGCTGAGTGGGCCGCTCTGGTTCGTGGCGGCGCTCGTCCTCGCCGACCGGCGCACCCTGCCCTCATCGCCGGTGGGCCGGCCGCTGCTCGGCGTCGCCACCGGGGCCATCGCGGTCGGCGCCCGCGCCCGCGGCTTCGCGATCGAGGCGGTCCCCGTCACGGTGGCGGCGGTGCAGGTGCTGGCGGCGACCATGCAGGGGGCGGCGTGGCTGAACCGCAACCGCCAGGTGACCGCATCGCGCCTGCGCGAGCTGCGCGACGCGGTCCACGCCCCATGGCAGCGCCGGCCCGACCGAACCGCCGGCTAGCTGCCGTTGAAGTAGGGCTGCCCGCGGCAGACGAACTGGTCGCGCCGCGGGCCCACGCCGATCATGTCGATCGGCGCGCCGCACAGCTCCTCCACGCGCTCGACGTAGGACCGGCAGTTGGCCGGCAGCTCCTCCCAGGTCCGGCAGTCGCCGATCGGCGACTGCCAGCCCGGCATGGTCTCGTAGCGCGGCTCGCTGTGCTTCAGGTGCGAGATGTTGGCCATGGGGTGGCCGTGGAAGTCGCCCCGGAAGTCGTAGCCGACGCAGAGGCGCAGCTCCGGCATCTCGTCCAGCACGTCCAGCTTGGTCAGGGCCACCGACGTGGCGCCGTTGACCCGCGCGGCGTAGTGGGCCACCGCCCCGTCGAACCAGCCCACGCGCCGCGGCCGGCCGGTCACCGTGCCGAACTCGTTGCCGCGCTCGCGAATGGCGTCGCCGACGTGGTCGAACAGCTCGGTCGGGAACGGCCCGTAGCCGACCCGCGTGGTGTACGCCTTGCAGACGATCACCGTCCTGCCGATCCGCGTCGGCGGGATGCCCGAGCCGGCGCACGCGCCCGCGGCCACGCAGTTGGAGCTGGTGACGTAGGGATAGGTGCCGAAGTCCAGGTCGAGCATGGTGGCCTGGGCGCCCTCGAGCAGGATGTCGTCCCCCCGGTCGAGCGCGGCCTGGATGACCGGGAAGGTGTCGCGGATGTAGGGGTCCAGCACCTGCGCGTACTGCAGGTACTCCTCGATCATCCGGTCGTAGTCGAACGCCTCCTCCCGGTACAGGTCCTGGAGGATCGGGTTCTTGACCTGGCCCACCACGAAGTCGAGCTTCTTGCGCATGAAGACCTCCTTCTGGAGGTCGCCGATGCGGAAGCCGATGCGCCGGATCTTGTCGGCGTAGGCCGGCCCGATGCCGCGCCAGGTCGTGCCCAGCCGGTCGTCGCCGCGCGACGACTCCTCGAGCCGGTCGAAGAGCGGGTGGTAGCTCATCACCATGTGCGCCCGCTCGCTGACCACCAGGTTGATCGGGTCGATGCCCCGCTCGCGCAGCTGCTCGATCTCGCGGATCAGGACCCGGGGATCGACGACGACCCCGTTGCCGATGACGCAGGTGACGTCGGGATGCAGGACGCCGCTCGGCATGAGCTGGAACTTGAACTCGCCGTGCTCCGTGACGACGGTGTGGCCGGCGTTGTTGCCGCCCTGGGTCCGGACGACCATGTCGGCCTGCTGCGCCAGGTAGTCGACCAGCTTCCCCTTGCCCTCGTCCCCCCACTGTCCACCGACGACGACTAGTACCACGGGTGGGTATTAAACCGGATTCCGGGAACTGCCCCACACACGGCGGGGAGTACCGTGTCGTGGATGCACGACCTGGCCGACCGGCCCCGCTGCTCCTGGGCCGGCTCCGATCCGCTGTTGCTCGCCTACCACGATCAGGAGTGGGGCGTGCCTGCCCGCGACGACCGCACGCTGTTCGAGTTCCTGGTGCTGGAGGGCTCGCAGGCCGGGCTGAGCTGGATGACGATCCTGCGGAAGCGCGAGGGCTACCGGCGCGCGTTCGCCGGCTTCGACCCGGACCGGGTGGCCGCCTTCGACGGGGCTGACGAGGCGCGCCTGCTGGCCGACGCGTCGATCGTCCGCAACCGGGCCAAGATCCAGGCGACCATCGCGAACGCCCGGGCGCTGCTGCAGGTGCGGGCGGAGCGCGGCAGCTTCGCCGAGCACCTGTGGTCCTTCGTGGACGGGACCCCGCTCCAGCCCGCGCGCCGCTCCCTGGCCGACCTGCCCGCGGAGACGCCGCTGGCCAGGGCCGTCAGCGCCGACCTGCGGCGCCGCGGCTTCCGCTTCGTCGGGCCGACCATCGTCTACTCGCTGATGCAGGCGTGCGGGCTGGTCAACGACCACGTGACCAGCTGCTTCCGCTGGTCCGCACTGACAGGCGCCTGACAGCGTCATTGACCGCCCATTGTCCGCTCAGCCGCATCCGCGATCTGGTACCGTCATCGCCGATCGCGATGAGTCGAGGGGGAAACATCCGGCTTGCGGCCGTCTCCGGCGCCGCCGTGCTGCTCATCTCATGGGGGCCGCCGGCCTACGCGTCGGGCGGGACCGGCTCGGGCTCCGGCAACGCGTGCAATCCCGTCGCCGGCGGCCAGGTGGGAGCGACCAATCCGGTCGCCATATCCGCGAACGCGACCGTCAACTGCCCGATGGTCAGCGGGCCGACTGGCGTGCCGTACGGCAACAGCCAGTCCCGCGGCAGCGTGTCGCGGGGCACCCCCGGCCAGCCGTGCCAGTACCTGGTGGAGCGGCCGACCAAGGTCCAGGTGACGGGCCCGAACTCGGCCCTTCAGATGGACGCGGACTACACGGGGACGAAGTACGGCGGCTTCAGCTACCCGTCGTACATGGCCCTCTACCCGGTCCAGGTGGCCGCCAACTACAACGTGTTCACGCCCTATCTCTTCACGGGCAAGTACGACGCCAACGGCCAGTGCACGGTGCCTGTCGGCGGCAACATCGCCCCCGGCTGGCAGCTGGGCTGCCCCAACCCCATCCCCTTCTACAACATCGTCGTGGCGGGCAACCTCTGCAACACCGAGTACCCCAACAAAGTGGTCCGGCCCCGCGGCATGGATCCGGGCGCCGTCGTCCCGTACCTGGACCGGGCCAACCTGCTGCAGTACATCAACATCGGCAAGGTGTCGTCCATGCCGGACAACCCCAACAAGGGCCTGGTCAACATCGGGACCTGCTTCTTCATCGACGGCGCGAACTTCACGGTGCCGGGCGGCGGCCCGCCCCAGCCGGTCCTGCAGCCGATCACCTACGAGATGTCCGTGTCGGAACCGGTCAACGACGGCACCGGCCGCTTCGTCTTCTACGTGTTCCGGATCACGGTCGCGCTGCAGGGCATCGACTGGGACTTCGGCGACCACGACCCGACGTACACCACGCAGCTGCCGGCCCCGTGCACGAACGGCGCGCATGACATCGCCGTCAGCCACACCTACACCCGCTACGGCGACTACCAGGTCCAGGTGATCGAGCACTACGGGGCGACGGTGGACGAGTACTGGTCGGACGCCGACGGCGAGCACCACCGGGGGCTCGGCAACCTCCTGGCCGTCCCTCCGCAGCAGCTGCCGGGGTACCCCAAGTCGATCCTCCAGGAGGTGGGCGTACCCACCACAAATGGGTGACGCGAGCGTGAGGCTGCTGGCCGCAGCCGTCGTGACGGTCGTGCTGGCCGGGTGCAGCGGCCTGCCCGGCAGCGCCCAGCACCGGGCCACGCCGGCCGCGGGCGCCTCGCCGGCGAACTCAGCCGCCGCGACGGGCAGCCTGGCGGCCTGGCAGGAGAAGGGCGCGACGCAGGTCCCGCCGGCGTCGCTTGCGAGCGTCGGGCTCGGCTCGATCGAGGTCGTCAACCAGACGTCCGGCGGGGTCAGCGACGCGGATGCGAAGCGGTGGGCGGCGGCTTACGTGCGCGCCAACGCGTACGAGTTCTGGGCCTGGAACAGCCAGCAAGAGGCGTTCCTTCTGCGCTCCGGCCTCAGCCAGGTGCCTGCGTCAGCGTTCGGCTACGACCTGAGCACGATCCGGGACGCGAAGGCCGCGGGCGCCAGGCTGGAGGTCACCCGGCTGGTGCTGCGCCGGCTGGTGCTGCGGCCCGTGCCCGAGGCCCTGCGCCAGACGTTCGCGAGCCACGTCTTCCTCTGGACGCCCTACGCCTTCTACCTCGACCAGGTCGGGCCGTCGCGGCTCGACTGGATCGACGCCGGGGGCGCCCACACCACCAAGGCCAAGGTCGACCCGGGCGTCGGGTCGCCGGAGCTCGTGGGGGGCGTGCTGACGAGCGACCCGCTGATGGGCGACATCTGGGTCAGCAACTCGGACTGGGACTGCTCGTCGCCGGGCGTCCGGCAGCCGTTCGGCCCCCTCTGCAACCCGTAGACCGGCCCGCCTAGCGGGGCGGCGCCGGCGGCTCGGCCGCCGCCGCGACCTCGCCCTGCAGAGCCCGGTCCAGCAGCTCCCGCAGCGTCGCCCGCTCCTCGACCGTCAGGTGGGCGAGCACCTCGTCCTCGATGCTCTCCTGCGCGCGCTCGGCGCGCACGAGCGCCCGCTCACCCTCGGGCGTCAGCTGGACGAGGTGACGCCGGCGGTCGTCCGGGTCGCGCCGCCGCAGCACCAGGCCGGCGGCCTCGAGCTCGTTGAGCTGGAGGACCAGGTTGTTGGGATCGATCCACAGCGTCTCCCCCAGCCACTGCTGGGGCACGCTCTCGCGGCCGCGCATGTAGCTGAGCAGCTGGAACTGCCGCATCCGCATGCCCAGGAGCTCCTCCGTGCTGCGGCGGTGGACCACCTTCGAGAGCCGGACCAGCAGCGTCATCGTGCCCGCGGCGGGCTTTGGAGCCACGTCTGACCAAATCCTAGCATCAGCCAGTGACCGTAACATCGTCATCGATCATCCATGCTATAGTGATGATCAACGTTGGAGGTGACGCGGCCGCCCCGGGGCCCAGGGAGCGATCGCCGTCACGGCATCCGCTGCCGTACCCGTCCCCCCTCTCCGAGGAGTCCGCATGAACCCGAAACCGACCACATCGGAATCCCCCCGCGACCTGCGGCGCTGGGTCGCGCTGGTCGTCGTCTGCCTCGGTCAGCTGATGATCGTGCTCGACACGACGATCGTGAACGTGGCCCTGCCGGCCATCCAGCGGGACCTGCACCTGGACGCGGCCGCCCTGACCTGGGTCGTCAGCGCCTACCTCGTCAGCTTCGGCAGCTTCCTGCTGCTGGCAGGCCGCATCGGCGACCTGGTCGGCCGCAAGAAGGTGTTCCTCAGCGGCGTCGTGCTCTTCGTGGCCACCTCCGCCCTGTGCGGGCTGGCCTGGAACCCGACCCTGCTGATCGCCGCCCGATTCCTGCAGGGCCTGGGCGGGGCGCTGGCCTCGGCGGTGATCGTCGCGCTCATCGTCACCGGGTTCCCCGATCCCGCCGAGCGGCCCAGGGCCATGAGCGTCTTCACGTTCGTCATCGCCGGCGGCGCCTCGCTCGGCCTCGTCGCCGGCGGTCTGCTGACCCAGGCGATCAACTGGCACTGGATCTTCTTCATCAACCTGCCCATCGGCGCGCTGACGCTGGCGCTGGGCTGGGTCCTGATCGAGGAGAACGACGGCATCGGCGTCCGCCAGGGCGTGGACGTCCTCGGCTCGATCCTGATCACGAGCGCCATGATGCTGGCCGTCTACACGATCGTCCAGTCCGCCGACCACGGCTGGTGGTCGGCGTCCACCCTCGGCCTCGGGGGCACGGCCGCCCTGCTGCTGGCGGCCTTCCTGGCGCTGGAGGCGCGGCTGCGGAACCCGATCATGCCGCTGCGCATCTTCCGCCTCCGCAGCCTCGCAGGCTCGAGTGCCGCGCGGGCCATGCTGGCGCCCGGGATGTTCTCCACCTTCTTCTTCGGCACGCAGTACCTGCAGCACATCCTCGGCTTCGGCGCCGTGCGTACCGGCCTGGCCTTCCTGCCCCAGACCTTCGCCGTCGGTGTGCTCTCCGTCGGCCCCACGGCGGCGCTGATGCGGCGCATCGGCGCCCGGCCCACCCTCTACCTGGGCCTGGCCGCGATGGTCGCCGGGCTGGCGATCCTGGCGTCGGCCGCCCCGGACGCCGCCTACTTCCCCACGTTCTTCCTCGCGTTCGCGCTGCTCGGGCTGGGCGCCGGCACCGCGTTCGTGCCGCTGATCGCGATCGCGATGTCCGACGTCCCCTCCCGCGACGCCGGCCTGGCCTCGGCCATCACGAACGTCTCGCTGCAGGTCTCGGCGGCGATCGGCCTGGCCGCGCTGGGCACCGTCTCGGCCAACCAGGCCCGGACGCTGGTCGAGCACGGGAGCACGCCGCGGGTGGCGCTGACCGCCGGCTACCACCTCGCCTTCGTCGTTGCCACCATCTGCGTGGCGGTCTCGGCGCTCATCGCCATCGCGGCGCTGCGTCCGGCTCGGCCCGCCGGCGGCCGCGGAACGCCGGCCGGGCCCGACCTCGACGAGGAGGACGTCCAGGCGCCGGCCGCCTGAGCCCGGACGGCGCGCCGCTCATCCGCGGCGGCGCGCCCGTTCGGTGGCGGCTACCCGGCGTCGGTCCGACGCGGTCGCCGTCGAAGGCGTCGGCGCCGCCGTCCCTGACCCCGCCCAGGGCACGAAGGAGCTGCCGCTGATGGCGGGGTAGAAGGCGTTTACGAAGCGCTCGAACTCGGTGCCCTCGACCTTGTCCAGCGCGATCCGCACGAGGTCCGGGTGCACGGGCTCGGCCGTCATCGCGGCCTCAGGAATCGGGCCCGAGCGGCTCTGGCCGGCGCCGCTCGAGGTTCTCGAATCGTGTCAGCTCCCTGCGGAAGATGAGCTCCACCGTCCCGGTCGGCCCGTTGCGGTGCTTGGCCAGGATGATCTCGGCGATGCCGGGCTTCTCGGTCTTCTCACGGTTGTAGTACTCGTCGCGGTACAGGAACATCACGATGTCCGCGTCCTGCTCGATCGAGTTGTGCGCGACGATTCCGTTGGCGATGAAGTTGTGCGTTCCTGCGACTGTGCCGTCGTACACCGGCTGCTCCCCGAGCGGCTCTATCTCGGCCACGCGGTCCCATGAAACATCGCCGGCAGCCGGGACGTCGACAACCGCACTCTGTCTCCCTCCGTCTCGCCATGGCTGTCCCGCAAGGCTGCGGCCAGGGCCGGCCGCGTCGGCCGACGGCGCTGGCCACGACACGTGCAGCGGCATCTGTCCAACCGGAACCGGAATGCGACCCGGGACTGCCAGGCGGTCGCCTACCCCCAGGCGATCCAGCCGCTCCCACCCCTCGCGCCCGAGGAAGCGGTGATTCCCCGATGCGCTGACCTCGCGACCGGATGCGAGGCGCAATCGGAACACCGGCTTGACGCCTGACGGAAACACCCGAAGGAGCGGCGACGGTCGCAGGCGGTGGTCGTCGTCCACTGCCCAGACCCACACGCCCTCGCATCCGTGCTCCAACAGGTATGCGAGAGGGACCGCCGCTCCGGTGTCCGCGCGTAGCAGACATGTGTCGACCGTGAGGCAGCCGCTCTCGCGGAGGTCGCTCAGGATCGGGCGTTTGTCAGGGCGGGCTTCCGGCGCCCTGGACAGCTGCGAGATGGCGACGACCGGGATGCGCAGCTCGCGGGCGATGGACTTGAGCGCCCGGGAGATGGCCGAGACCTCCTGGACGCGGTTGGAGTCTCCGTCCCGCGACCGGCCGTGCATGAGCTGGAGGTAGTCGAGGATGATCATCTCGATGCCCTCGCGGCTCCTGGCCTGCCGCGCCTTCAGGCGCAGGGTGAGGTCGTCCAGCATCGGCGAGTCGTCGATGAAGACGGGGGCGTCGCCGAGCGGCCCGAGGGCCCCGGCCAGGCGCTCGTACTCCACGTCGCTGAGGGTGCCGCGGTGCATCCGCTGCGCGTCGATCCTCGCCTGCTCGCAGAGCATGCGCTCCACGAGCTGCTCCTTGGACATCTCGAGGCTGAAGATGGCGACGGCCTTCTCCTGGGTGACGGCCGCGTGCAGCGCCACGTTCAGGACGAAGGAGGTGTTGTGCGTGGGTATGCACGCTCGACTCGCCAGGTACAGGTGGCTCGGCGAATCGACCTGGATGCAGCGCATCGGCACCGATGCCACCGGCTCGATGGCGCTGATGAACCGGCGGCGTACGCTGGCGCCGGCGCCTCGGCAGGACGCGGACTGCTTGATGAGGCGGAAGACGGGCAGCTCGCCGGGCTCGAAGCGCACCTGACGGCGCTCATGCTCGACGCTGAGCCGGGCTGCGAGGCCGAGGCCCGTGGCCAGCTCCAGCACGCCTTCCGCGAGCGCGATGTTGGCAGTCGCGAACCGGGCGCCGCCAGCGCCATCGAGGTCGCCGGCCGCGTCCATCAAGCCCTGGAGCAGCGCCAGCCTCTGCTCAACCGAGGCCTCTCGATAGATGCGCGGGATGCGCCCGATCTCCGCAGTCCGGTACATGGTCGCAGCGAAGTCCCTCCGCCCCGCAGCGGGCCTCCTGTGCCATTCGACATCGGCTGCCGCCATCAGCTGTTTCATCACGTGGACATCGCGCGGCGTGACAGCGGCGGCGGCATCGCCGCGTCCGAGCCACACACCTAGCACGTACGGGTGCAGCGGCAGGTCCGCCGGGGCGTACTGCAGCGGCCCGCAGACCGGCACCGAGTAGTTCAATCGTCCGTCCCCGATCCGGAGCGAATCGAGCATCTCTCGGGTCGTCAGCACCGCCGGCTGACGATCGGTGGCTGGCCCGCGGGCCGCTCGAGTCAGCACGGACCAGCGGTGGTCGGCGTCCGCCACGATGCGCGCCCCGTCCGAGAACAGCACCTCGTAGCAGGACCGGTTCTCCTGGACCGGCGTGGCGGCCGTGACCGTGCACGGCCGGCCCAGATCGTCGAAGACCTGGTCCCCGACCCTCAGCGCGCCCATCGTCGTCCAGCCGGTCGGCGTTGGGATCGGCGTGTCGAGGGCCAGGGCCTTGCCCATGCTGGGCCTGCCGGCGATGATCACCAGGTCCGCTGCCTTGAAGCCGTTCGTCAGCCGGTCGATGTCGTGGAAGCCCGAGGAGATCCCGATGACGCCGCCGCCGGTCGCCATCTGAGCGTCGATCCGGTCCATGGCCGGCTTGAGGAGGTCGTACAGACGCTCCATCCCGCTGCCGACGCGGTCGTCCGAGATCGCGTAGACGTGGGCCTGGGCCTGGTTGACCGCCTCCTCGGCGTCCAGCGAGTCGTCGAAGCCCAGGGCCGTGACCTGGCTGCCGGCCGTGATGAGACGGCGCTTGTACGCCTTCGCCTTGACGATGCGGGCGTAGTGCTCGATGTTGGCCGCGGTCGGGACCGACTCCTGGAGCAGCGCCAGGTGGCCGCGGCCGCCGACCCGCTCGAGGACACCCATCTTCTCCAGCTCCGAGGCGAGCGTCACGTTGTCGATGGGCTCGCCCTCGCGGAACAGCGTCAGCGCGGCGCGGTAGATCTGACCGTTGTTCTCACGGTAGAAGTCGTCGTCGCCCAGGAAGTCCAGGACACGGGTGATCGCGGTCTGGTCGAGGAGGATCGCGCCCAGTACCGACGTCTCGGCCTCCAGGTCGTGGGGGGGCATCCGCCCCTCCGGCCGGAGCGATACGGGCGCGACCGACACCGGCCCTACCGGTCCTGCGTGATGATCAGGTTGATGTTGGCTGTGACGTCGCGGTGCAGGCGGAGCGGCACCCGGTGCTCACCCAGCTGCTTGAGCGGATCCTTGATGTCGATCTTGCGGCGGTCGATATCCACCTGGTGCTGCAGGCGCAGGGCGGTGGCGACGTCGTCATTGGTGATGGCACCGAACACCTTGTCCTCGGCGCCAACCTTGAGCCGGACGACCACCGTCTTGTCGTCGATGACGTCGGCCAGCTCCTGGGCGTCGTCGCGCTCCTTGGCCTCGCGCTTGCTGGCGGCCTCCCGAAGCCGCCGGGCCTCGGACTCGGTGCCCTTGCCCGCCACCACGGCCAGGTGACGAGGGATGAGGAAGTTGCGGCCGTAGCCGTCGGCAACCTCCTTGATGTCGCCGGCGTTGCCGACGTTCTGCACGTCCTTGATCAGCATGACCTTCAAGCTGGCTTGTCCTCCGACTCACGGATTGCGGCGCGTGGGATATTCCTCGACCCACGCGAGACCAGGCGGCCGGCGGCCTGGCGCAGAAGGGCCAGTCCAGTCCGGAGGTCCTGGTCGAAGAGACTCTCACGACGCTGCAGGCTGTCTCGGTGCTCCTTCACCACCGGCTCGGGGCAGGCGTCCACGAACACCTTGACGGTCAGGATGCCCAGCGCCAGGACGTCGAGATCCCCGATCACGGGAACCCACGCGGGGATGTCCAGGGGGCTGACGACCAGGAAGAGAACGGCTCCCGTGGCCACCTTCGGCCCCGGCGGGACGCGTTCGTCACGCATGAGGCAGTACGCCAGCTTGGCGGTTCGCGGGACCTCGACGAGGAGTGTACGGGCGCGCGCAAGGCTGAAAGGCATGGGAGCGCGCGCCAACGTTACCGCGTTTCGGGCAGCCGGCGGAACCCCCGGGGAACGGCCAGGCAAAGAAGTGAAGCCCCGGTGCCCCGGACGGAGCGAGGCGGTGCCGGCGCGGCACCGCCTCGGCGCCGCCACGCCCCGGGTCTCGCGCACCTTGGTCGGCGGCATCCCGTCGGATACGCCACCTCCCGAGGAAGGTCCCCCTTGCGCGGCGCACGAGGGCGGCGGCTGTCGATCGCTCCGACCACTCTCTCGCGATGTGGAAGACCTGTCAACTGGTCCGTTTTTCCACCGCGCCGGTTGGCTCAGGGATCGTCGAACGCGACGCTCCTGAGCTCCGCGAACCGCTCCACCAGGGCCGGCAGCGTGTAGTGGGCGTTGAGGCCGCTGGGGTTCGGCAGCAGCCAGACGGACGTGTCGCCGAGCCGGTCCGGCTGGGGCCCCAGCGCGGCCCCGGGCCGGTCGAAGGCCAGGCGGTAGGCGCCGGCTCCGAGCACTGCCAGCCAGGCCGGCCGGTGTGCCCGCAGCCGCTCCATCAGCTGCTCCGCCCCGGCCCGCAGCTCGGCGGGAGCCAGCTCGTCGGCCCGCGCGGTGGCGCGGTCCACCAGGTTGGTGCAGCCCAGCCGGATCGCGGGAAGCGTCGTGTCCTCGAACGGCGACAGCAGGCGGCACGTGAACCCGGCCCCGTGCAGGGCCGGCCAGAAGCGGTTGCCTGGCCTGGCGAAGTGGTGGCCGACCGCCGCCGAGTAGAGGCTCGGGTTGATCCCGCAGAAGACGACCCGGGCGCCGTTCGCGATCACGTCCCGCAGCCGCCGGTCCCTGGCCGCCTCGAGCTGCGCCCTCGTCGGCCGCCACGGCCGCTCCACCATGGCGTCCAAGCCTAGTGACAACCCGGTCCGGTCCACAGCTCGGCGGGCGGGGGCCGGCGGCCTGCCGGCGGCCTGTCGGTGGCGCGTGTCGCGCCCGGCGCGAGGGCCCGGCGCGCTGCCAGGCGCCGCCCTCCTCCACGGCCGGCGGCTGGCGTCCCGGCCAGGGCGGTGCCATGCTGTAGTCCCTGACTGAGGTCCGGAGTCTGCGCCAGACGGGTGGCGCGGCCGCGATGGGAGGTCGACAATGGCGCCGTCCTACGTTCACGGTGCGAGCAGCGTCCCGCTCCTTGGCGAGACGATCGGTGAGAACCTTCGCCGGATCGTGGAGCGTCACGGCGACCGGGAGGCGCTGGTGGCGCATCACCAGGGCTACCGGGCCACCTACCGGGACCTGTGGGAGCAGACGTCGCTGGTCGCCCGCGGCCTGATGGCGCGCGGCGTGCAGAAGGGCGACCGCGTCGGCATCTGGTCGCCGAACCGGTTCGAGTGGGTCGTGGTCCAGTACGCCACGGCGCGAATGGGGGCCATTCTCGTCAACGTCAACCCCGCCTACAAGACCGCCGAGCTGGAGTACGCGCTCAACCAGTCCGGGACCAGCTTCCTGGTCCTCTCCCGGGCCTTTCGCGCGTCCGACTACGTGGGCATGCTGGGCGAGGTCCGCGGCCGCTGCCCGGAGCTGCGGGAGGCGCTCGTGCTGGAGGACGGCTGGGCCGCCCTGCTGCGGGACGCGGAGCAGGTGGGCGAGGCGGACCTGGCCGAGCGCGAGGCCGAGCTGCAGTTCGACGACCCGATCAACATTCAATACACGTCCGGCACGACCGGCTTCCCCAAAGGCGCGACCCTGTCCCACCACAGCATCCTGAACAACGGCTTCTTCATCGGAGAGCGGCTGGGCTACAGCGAGCGCGACCGGGTCTGCATTCCGGTCCCCTTCTATCACTGCTTCGGCATGGTGCTCGGCAACCTGGCCTGCACCACGCACGGGGCCTGCATGGTGGTGCCGGCCGAGTCCTTCGAGCCCCTCGCGACCATGGAGACGGTCCAGGAGGAGCGGTGCACGTCGCTCTACGGCGTCCCCACGATGTTCATCGCGGAGCTGGAGCACCCCGACTTCGCCCGGTTCGACTTCTCCAGCCTGCGCACCGGCATCATGGCCGGCTCCCCATGCCCGGTGGAGGTCATGCGGAAGGTGCAGACGACGATGAACATGCCCGAGGTGACCATCTGCTACGGCATGACGGAGACCTCGCCGGTCTCGACGCAGAGCAGCACCGACGATCCGCTGGAGAAGCGTGTCGGCACGGTGGGGAGCGTCCACCCGCACGTCGAGATCAAGATCGTGGATCCCGCCACCGGCCGCGTCGTGCCCAGGGGCGAGCGCGGCGAGCTGTGCAGCCGCGGCTACATCGTGATGCTCGGCTACTGGGACAACGAGGAGGCCACGCGCGAGGCGATCGACGCCGCACGCTGGATGCACACGGGCGACCTGGCGATCATGGACGCCGACGGCTACCTCAACATCGTGGGCCGGATCAAGGACATGATCATCAGGGGCGGCGAGAACATCTATCCCCGTGAGATCGAGGAGTACCTGTACACGCATCCCGACGTCGCCGACGTGCAGGTGATCGGCGTCCCCAGCGAGCGCTACGGCGAGGAGGTCATGGCCTGGGTGCGCCGCCGGGAGGGCAGCACCGTGACGGCGGAGGAGCTGGAGGCCCACTGCCGCGGCCGGATCGCCACGTACAAGATCCCCCGCTACTGGAAGTTCGTGGACGGCTTCCCCATGACGGTGACCGGCAAGATCCAGAAGTTCCGGATGCGGGAGACCGCGATCGAGGAGCTGGGCCTGCAGCGAGCCGCGGGCATGCAGACGGCCTGACCCGCCGCGCCACGCGGCGGCCAGCCACCGCGCGATGCGGCCGATGAAGGTCGGCGCCGAGTGGTGCCTGGTCATGCGGCTATCGTACGGATGTTCGGACTAGCGGGCCAGCATCTTTACCGGGGGTGGCTCGCCGCAGATCGGGTCGCGCAGCACCGCCTGGCGCCGCGCGCCCGCCGCCCGGCGCCTCAGCCCGCGCCTATCGGCGCTCGGCCCGCGGCGGCCCGGGCGTCGGGGGCGCCAGGTCCGCCATGGTGACCAGACCCGGCGCGGCGGCCCGGACGCGGGGCACGGCGTTCACCACGATGGCGGCCGTCGCGACGTCTCCGTGGACGCCGCCCGGGATCTGGAGCTCCACGTCGGGAGCGCCGGTCAGGCGCACGTGGTCGCCGGGCGGGCCGATGCCGACGGCCATGTCCAGCGTGAGCGAGACGACCCTGGCGGAGCCGGCGTCGGCCTCGATCACGTGGTGGATGCCGAGGACCTGGCCGCGGCCCACCACGCCATCCGAGGTCGGCGTCGGCTCCGTGGCCAGGATCGGCTCGATCCGCTCCCGAAGGGCGGTCAGCTGCCAGCCGAAGACGGCGGCGAGCAGGTGGGCGGACTCGGCCAGCCCGACGTGGCCGAGCCGCCCCTCGGCGACGGCCTCCCGGAAGGCGTCGGCCTCCATGCCGGCACCCACCTTCCGCTGCAGCGGCAGGCGGCGCGTGCCGGCGTCCTGCACCCGGTGGACGGCGATGCCGTCGACCCGCTGCGCCACGGCCGAGAGGACGAGCGCCAGGTAGTCCATGGCGTAGCCGGGGTTGACGCCGGTCCCGAGAACGGCCACGCCCGCTGCCCGGGCGGCGGCGTCGATCTCGGCCGCGAGCTCTGGGTGGGCGGCCCAGGGATAGGACAGCTCCTCGGTCGTCGAGACCACGTCGAGGCCCGCCCGGACGAGCTCGAGCAGCTGAGGGGCCACCCGCTCCAGCGACGAGCTCGTGCAGTGCAGGACGACCTCGGCGCCGGCGTCTTCGGGGTACTCGGCGGTGATCGGAGGGGACTGCGGCGAGGGCCGGCCGGTCAGGTCGCCCAGCAGGCGGCCATGGAGCTCGGCCCGGACGTCGACGGCCGCTACCGAGCGCAGCCAGCTCCGCTCGGCGACCACGCCCGCCACCGCCAGTCCGATGGGCCCGAGCCCGTAGTGGGCGACGTTGATCACGAGTTGGAGTGTAGGGTCGCGCCCTCGGGCACGCCGCGACCCTCCTGGACGGGAGGCGGCGGGCTCCCGCTCAGCCGGGCCTCGCGTCAGCCCTCACGCGCGTCCTGCTTCCGCACCTCCACCTCGTGCTCGGCCACCCGGCCCAGCCAGTCTTCCAGCCCCACTCCGCGGCACTGGGCGCAGGTGCACTCGTCGGCCTCGCCGCCCTGCCGGCCTCCTCCGAACTCCATCGAACCGTCCCTCCGCGTCCCCGGAAAGAAAAAGGCCCCCACCCGGTCTCCTGGGGTGGGGGCCTTCTCGCTGCCACAGTCGCTACGGCGGTGCTGAACCCGCAGCGCGACGCAGCGCCCCCAGGCGCTTGTCCGCGTCGTCCGTCGTCTGCACCTGCCTGGGGGACATCGGCCGGCAGTATACCAGCCCCGTATACCACAAACGGCGGTGGCATTGAGGCGTTGCAATGCTGGCATTTCTCAGCTATAATGCCACTATGCTCGACGCCAGGCAGATCGCCGAGATCGTGCGAACGCAGGACCAGGACACCGACGTCAGCCCCAGCACGCTGCACTACTACGTGCAGGTGGGCATCCTGCCCCCCGCCGTCGGACGCGGCCGCAGCGGCTACACGCCGGAGCACCTGAGCCGGTTCCGCCTGGCGCGCCGCCTGAAGCGCGGCGGAGCAGGGCTGGCCGAGATCAGGCAGCGTCTCGGGCGAATGACGCCGGAGGGGATCGCCGCCGAGCTCGCCGGGAGGAGTGCCACCGTTCCGACCGTCTACCCCACCCCCCGGTCGGCCGTTCACGTCCTGCGCGATCCCGGGCCGCCCGCACCCTCGGCTCCAGACACCCGCTACGCCTTCGCCGCCGAGGCGCTCAAGGCTCGACCCGACGGCACCCCCCGGACCCTGCGCTTCCGGGGCGGGTTCTCTCTCCAGGTGCCCCCCGGCACCGGGGACGAGCAGATCGCACGGCTGTACGCGGCCATCGAGACCGTGCTGAACGAGGAGGAGGCCCGATGACCGCACGGAACGCCAGGGAGCAGGTCAGGCTCAGCCTGCGCCCGTCCAGGGCGGCGATCGGCCGCCTGGGCGGCGGGGTGCACCTGCTGGTGCGCGCCGAACCGCCCGCCCAGCCGAAGCGGGCTCAGCGGCGCCCGGTGGCGCTGGCGCTGGTGATCGACCGCTCGGGCTCCATGGCCGGCCCGGTCTCGGCCTCCGGCCGGGAGGCGATCCGAGGCCTCAACCGGTCGGCGCGGGACACGGGCGTCGCCCACAAGCTGAGCTACGTCAGGGCGGCCACCCTTCGGCTCCTGGACCTGATGCGCGACGGCGATGCGGTGGCGCTCGTCACGTTCGACGACGCCGTCGAGGTGGTCAAGCCGCTGACCGTGCTCGACGATCGCTCCAGGCAGGCGCTGGCCGGCGCGGTCAAGCGCCTGCAGCCCGGCGGCTCGACCTTCCTCGAAGGCGGCCTGCGCGCCGGGCTGGAGCAGCTTTCGAGTCACGCCCGCGAGCGGTACGGCTGCAAGCTGGTGCTCCTCTCGGACGGCGAGGCCAACGTCGGAGAGCAGCGGCCGGCGGTCCTGGCCGAGGTCGCCGCTGGCGCCGCCCATGCCGGCGTCACCACGTCCACGCTCGGGGTCGGCTTCGACTACAACATCGCGCTGCTGACGTCGATGGCGGAGGCGGGCAACGGGGACTTCAGCCACATTCACGCGCTGGAAGCGCTCGACGACATCCTGCGGGAGGAGTTCACCACGGCGGCGGAGGTCACCGCCCGGGCGGTCGAGGTCCGCCTGGTCCTGCCGGAGCGGCTGGCCTTCGGCAGCAACCTGAACAGCTACCGGCAGGAGAGCACCGAGACCGGGTTCAAGGTGCTGCTCGGCGACCTGGTCCGGCCCAAGGAGTTCCTTTTCGAGATCACCACGCCCGTGCCACTGGACGGCGACAGGCTGTCGATCGCGGCGACGGCGGCGTATCGGGACGCGAGCGACCGACCTGGGTCCACCGAGGCGCAGGTCTCGATCCGTGTGTGCGACGTCGAGGAGGCGCTGCGGGAGCCACCGGACTCCAAGGTCATCGACAAGCTGCTCGTCCAGCTGCCGGCGCACGCGGAGATGGCGGCCGCCCTGGCCTACGAGGCGGGCGACCGGCGCCTGGCCGGCGCCGCCGTCAGCGCCAGCCGCGCGGCGCTGGCCGCCATACGTGACCGGTACGGGACAGTGGTGGCGGCCAGCCCGCTCACCGCTCGATGGGAGGCCAGGCTGTCCGACCTGACAGGGGCTGCACAGGGCAGCCCGCTGTCCGCCGCCCGGGTGAAGACGATGTACGCGGCCGGCTACGACCAGAGTCGTTCCCGGCTGCGGTAGGAAGGAGGCCGCCGGCAGGGGCGGCCGCCGCCCCTACCGCCGCTCGATCGCCGCGATGTGCTGGTAGTTGTAGCTGACGCGCCCGCCCGGAGCGGAGACGGGCTCCAGCACCACCACGAGGCCGTCGTCAGCCTCCAGGGTGCCGACCAGGCGCCCCTCGACGGCCTCGCCGCCGGCCTGCGGCGCCAGCTGAACCTGCACGTCTCCCCCCCGAAGGGCCCTGATCTCGTCTGCTGTCGGCATTCGCTTCTCTCCTTGCTGGACGAACCGGCTGGGTGCTGATCGGCAGGTCAGTCTATTGGCTTTGCCGCCGGGGCAGGGCGGCCGGATCGGACGGGCCGCCCGGGACTGGCGGGATCGACACGGACCGCCGCCCCCCGGCACGCACCGTCTCGACGCTGGTCGTGAACTCGGCGAGCCGGTGTGGGTCGGGCGCCACCCCCAGCCCCGGTCCCGTGGGCACGCGCAGCTGGCCGTCCTCCATGACGAACGGCTCGGTCAGGTCCTCCCGGTACCACCGGTCAGAGGCCGACAGGTCGCCGGTCAGCGTGAACCCGGGCAGCGCGGCCAGAGCGACGTTGCCGGCCCGGCCGAGGCCGGTCTCCAGCATCCCGCCACACCAGAGAGGCACGGCTCGCGCGTCGCAGAGGTCGTGGATCCGGCGCGCCTCCAGGTAGCCCCCGACCCTGCCGGGCTTCAGGTTGACGACCGAGCAGGCGCCGACCGCGATCGCATCGGCCGTCGCCTGGAAGCTGGTGAGCGACTCGTCCAGGCAGACCGGCGTCCGCAGGACGCGGGCCAGCTCGGCGTGGGCGAGCAGCTGGTCCTCGGGCAGGGGCTGCTCGATCAGGAGCAGCCCGAACGGGTCCAGCCTGGCCAGGTGGCCGGCGTCCGCGATCCCGTAAGCGGCGTTCGCGTCGACCTGGAGGGGCATGTCGGGGCCGAAGCGCTCGCGGACGGCCCGGACGGGCTCGACGTCCCAGCCCGGCTCGATCTTGAGCTTGATCCGCCGGTACCCGGCGGCCAGGTGGCCCTCCACCGCGGCGAGCAGCTCCTCGATCGAGCCCTGGATGCCGACCGCCACGCCGCAGTCGACGGCCTCGCGGGTGGCGTTCAAGTAGCGCGCCAGCGGCTCGCCGCGGGCCCGAAGCTCGGCGTCCAGGACCGCCATCTCGGCCGCGGCCTTGGCCATCCGGTGGCCGGCGACCGGCCGCAGCACGTCGCCGACCTCGGCGGCGGGCAGCCGCTCCCGGGCCAGCAGCCGGGGCAGGAGGTACTCGCGGAGGACGTGCTGGCACCCGTCCACGTACTCCGGCGAGTAGGTCGGGTCGCTGAGGGCGGCGCACTCGCCCCAGCCCTCGCCGTCACTGGTCACGGCGCGCACCAGGAGGACGTCGCGCTCGGACCACGTCCCCGACGACGTGCGGAAGGGCGTCACCAGCGGCAGCCGCACCCGGCGCAGCTCGACGCCCTCCAGCCTGGCACCCGGCGCGCTCACGTCCCGATCGTGCGCCGGGCCGGTCATGGGACGCCGAGCAGCGCGGCGCGCTCCCGCGTCACCTCCCAGCGCAGCGGCTGGCCCGCCAGCAGCCGGCGCAGCTCGGCAACCATCGCCGAGCCGAGGCGCCGGCGCTCCGGGCCCACGCAGCCAGCCACGTGGGGCGTCAGCACGACGTTGGGCAGCGTGCGCAGGGGCGACGCCGGTGCCGCCGGCTCGGGATCGGTCACGTCCAGCACCGCCTGCAGGTCGGGCCGCGACCGCAGCACGGCTATGAGCTCCGACTCGCGCACGATCGCGCCGCGCGCCGTGTTGACGAAGGTCGCGCCCGGCCGCATCGAGGCCAGGTGCCGGCCGGTGACCAGTCCACGCGTCTCCTCGAGCAGCGGCGTGTGCAGGGAGACCACGTCCGAGCGCGCGAACAGCTCCTCGAGGCCGACCGGCTCGACGCGCAGCCTCCTGGCCTCGGCCGGCTCGACGAAGGGATCGAAGGCCAGGACGCGCAGGTCGAAGGGCCGCAGCCGGTGCCGGACCAGCTGTCCGACGGCGCCCAGCGAGACGACGCCGACGACGCTGCCGTAGGCGCCCGGCACGGCGTGCTTGTCGGGCACGCCGTCGTCCTGGCGCATCGCCGCGGCCAGGCGCCAGCCGTGCTTCAGCGAGAAGAGAATGACGCCCACGGTGTACTCGGCGACGCAGGCGGCGTTGACCTCCGCGGCGCTGCTGACGCGCACGCCGCGGTCCCACAGCGCGTCCGTCACGAAGGCCCGGACCGAGCCGGCCGCGTAGAGCACCGTCCGGAGCCGGGGCCACCGGTCGAGGAAGGCGGCGTCCATCGGCGGCGTGCCCCAGGTGGCGAGGGCGATCTCGGCGCCGGCGGGCTCGTCCGCGACGGCCAGCTGGACCAGCCGGGCAGCCGCGGCCCGCTCCCGCGGCCCGTAGACCTGGTCCAGGGCCTCCGCCCGCCCCACGTAGGCCGCGACTGGTCGAGTCAGGCCAGCGTCTCCGCGATCCACGGGCGGAGCACCCGGGCGTGCTGGGGCAGCGCCACCTGGGGCTCCTCGATCTCGGGGTGCCACCGCTTCTCCCACTCCGCCACAACCCAGCCACGATAGCCGACGGCGTGGAGCGCGGTCAGGCAGTCCCGCACCGGCACCTCGCCCGCGCCGAGCAGGACCAGGTCCCAGCCGTCCCCGTTGGCCTTCCGGCGCGCGTCCTTGGCGTGGACGTCGACCACCCGCTCGCCGACGAGCCGGACGACCTCCTCGGGCGACTCCCCCATCCGGTGCGTGTGGAGGACGTCCCAGACCACCCCGACCGCTCTGCTCGGGACGGACTCCAGCGCCTCGGCCACGGCCGCGGCGCTGGACAGCGAGTCGTGCGTCTCCAGGCCGATCGACACGCCCAGCCGCTCGGCGTCCGGGACGGCGAGCGCCAGCACCTCAGGGACGCGCGCCACCTCCCCGGTGCCGCCGAAGACGCGGACCAGCGGCGCCCTCCAGTCGACCGCCAGCTCGAGGAACGCGCGGATCGCGGCCGCCGTCTCGGCGGGCGGGGTCGGGTCGGTCAGCCGGATGGAGCTGTCGATGGCGACGAGGCCGAGCCCGGACTCCGCCAGGAGGCTGCCGACCCGGTGCCGCTCCTGCGGCGACATCCCGGGGTCGATCAGCTCGCCGTCGACCAGCCGCAGCTCCACGCCGTCGTAGCCGTACTCCTGGGCGGCGTCGAGGCACTGCTCCAGCGACCAGCCCGGACACGCCAGGGTGCTGTAGGCCAGGCCGTTCGTCCGCTCTATCGTCAAGTCCTCTCCTCCCGAGGTGCGGTGGACGCCGCCGTCGAGCCACGCAGGACCAGCGACGTGGGCAGGTGCTCGATGCGCAGGCTGGAGCTCCTCGGCTCCATGGCCAGGGTCAGCGCCCGCGCTCCCATCTCGGTCATCGGCACCCGAACCGTCGTCAGCGCCGGGACCAGGTCCCGGGCGACCGGGATGTCGTCGAAGCCGGCGACCGAGATGTCGTCGGGCACCCGGAGGCCGCGCTGCCGGAGGGCGCCGAGCACCCCGATCGCCATGACGTCGTTCAGCGCGAACACGGCCGTCACGTCCGGTGCGCGGGCCAGGAGCTCGTGCAGCGCGCGCTCCCCGCCGTCCCGGGTGAAGTCGCCCTCGGCAATCCGCTCCGGGGGCAGCGAGAGGCCGGCGGCCTCCAGGCCCATCCGGAAGCCGGTCAGGCGGTCGTGCGTGGTGGTCAGCAGCGGCGGTCCGGACACCACGCCGATGCGGCGATGGCCCAGCCCGACCAGCGCCGCCGCGAGCTCTCGCGCCCCGCCGACGTTGTCCGGCAGCACCGCGTCGCCCGGGGCGTAGTGACGCCCGATCAGGATCGCGCGGCCGCCCGCCGCCTCGAAGCCCAGGATCTGCTCCGCCATCCGGCCCCCGAAGCTCCGGTCCTCCAGGCCGCTGCCCGCCAGCACGAGCGCCTGGGCCCTCCGGGCCCGGAAGTGCGTCACGTAGGCCAGCTCCCGGACCGGATCCCGGTACGTGTTGCAGATCAGCACCATCCGCTCGTCGGCGGCCATCGCCTGCAGCATGCCCCGGACGATCTCCGAGAAGTACGGGTCGGTGACGTCGTGGACGACGACCCCGATCGAGGCGTCCGTCGCCTGGGCCAGCGCCCTGGCGTGCGGGTTCGGCGCGTAGCCCAGCTCGCGGGCGGCCAGTATCACCTGCGCGGTCAGGCGCGGCGTCACCCGGCCGCTGCCGTTGAGCGTGCGCGAGGCAGTCGCGATGGAGACGCCGGCCATGCGCGCGACGTCGGTGATCGTCGGTGCCCTGGCCGCTGCGCGTCTGCTCGTCGTGCTCATGCCCTTGTAAACGCTTTCAGCAAGATACTCTCACCTGGGATTGGCGTGTTCGACTTCGTTAGAGTCCTGCGCTTTCATCGGGGGACGCGGTGATCGCGAAAAGGAGGGTCGGACGAGGGCGGCGCTTGCGCTAGGCCATCAGGCCCAGCACGACCTGCTCGGGCAGGAGGCCCTTGGCCCGCAGCTTCGTCATCTCGTGGTATGCCTCCACGAACCGCATGGTTCCGGACGCGGAGCGGAGGACCATCGAGTGGGTGAAGGCGTAGTACTCGTCGTAGCGAACGCCCTCCAGCAGCTCTCCGTGCGTGATGCCGGTGGCGGCGAAGAAGATGTTGCGGCCCGAGCAGAGGTCGTCGATGCCCAGCACCGTCCCTTCCCTGTGCTCCTCGCGCCGCGCCTTCTCCTTCTCGGCCGGATCCTTCAACAGCAGCCGGCCCTGCATGTCCCCGCCCAGTGCCTTGACCGCGCAGGCCGCGATCACGCCCTCTGTGGCCCCACCCGAGCCCATGAGGACGTGCATGCCGGTCTTCGTCTCCAGCGCCGCCATGATCGCGCCGGCCACGTCGCCGGCCGAGATCAGCCGGATCCGGGCCCCGACGTCCCGGACCTGGCGGATGATGTCCTGGTTGCGCGGGCGGTCGAGGATGACCACGACCAGGTCGCGCGGGTGCAGCCCCTCCGCCTTGGCGATGCGGCGCAGGTTCCACTCCACCGGCATCTCGATGTCGATCACCGCCCGGGCCCGCCGCCCCACGACCAGCTTCTCCATGTAGTGCACGTGGGTCGTGAACATGGACCCGCGCTCGGCCAGGGCGACAACCGCCACCGCACCGGGCTGGCCGTTGGCAGTCAGCCGCGTGCCGTCGATCGGATCGACCGCGACGTCGACGACAGGCTCCAGGCCGTTGCCGACCTCCTCGCCGAAGTAGAGCATCGGCGCCTCGTCCTTCTCGCCCTCGCCGATGACCACTGTGCCCTTCATGTCCACGGCGGACAGCGCCGAGCGCATGGCGTCGACGGCGCGCTGGTCCGCCTCCTTCTCGTTGCCCCGACCCTGGAGCGGCGCCGCGGCCAGCGCCGCGGCCTCGGTCACCCGGAGAAGCTCGAGGGCGAGGTTGCGGTCCATCGCTGCGGCTGACATCTCTTTTCGAAAGGCTAACCCAGGCGCCGGCGGCGGATCGGCAGTTTCTCCGTGTCCACGATCAGGTCGTGCTTGTTGGCGAGGCGCCGGTCGCCGTCGATCGTGACGTAGACGCAGGTCCGCTCCAGCACGGCCGTCACCGTGACGGTGAGGCCGTCGATGGTCGCCTCGAAGCCCTCGAGGAGGATCTCGTCCTCGGCCAGCCGCACGTCGCTGAGCGGTCTCGCGGGCATCGTCCCCTACCTCAGAAGATCTCGCTCCACATCCGCTTGACCCGGTCGACCGACGCCGCCAGCGGGCGCGACCGCGAGCCGAGCGCGGCCGGCGGCACGGTGGCCGGCACCAGGTCGGGTGGCGGCGCCTCCGGCACCCCGTTCGGATAGACGTGCAGCAGCCCGAAGTGCACCCCGCCCTCCTGGACGACCAGCGAGCCCACCTGGGCATCGCCCTCCAGCCGCCCTGTCGAGGTGATCTTGAGCCGGCCGCGGACGACCACGTCGCCCTCCACACGGCCCGCGATGACGAGGTCGTGGGACTCGAGGTCGGCGCGCACCCGCGCCTCCGAGCCCACCAGCAGCTCCCCGGGGCAGCTGACGTGGCCCTCCACGATGCCCATGACCTGCCCGTTGCCCTTCATGTCCAGTCGGCCCACGAGGATGTCACCCTCCGAGACCACCGTCATCGGCAGCTCGTCGCGCCGCCTGGCCGGTAATCCCACCGGCCTGGTCTCCGTGTCGGCCATAGCTCTCTCGCTACGTCTCCCTACTGCGGCGGTGTCAGGACGTAGGGCAGCATACCAATCACGCGTCGTCGTGGCGCCGGCCGCGGGCGTGCAGCGGGGGTCAGGACTTGCGGTAGGGCCGTCCCACAGCCGCCGGCGCGACCGCCCGGCCCATCGCGCCGGCCACGACCACGATCGTCAGCAGGTAGGGGAGCATGCCGAGGAACTGGTACGGGATGCGCACGCCGAGGTACTGGAGGCGCGCTCCCAGCGCGTCGGCGCAGGCGAACAGAAGGGAGGCCAGGAAGGCGCCGACAGGCGTCCACTTGCCGAAGATCATCGCGGCCAGGGCGATGAAGCCGCGGCCCCCCGTGATGTTGGGCAGGAACGTGCCGATCTGCTGGATGGTGAAGTAGGCCCCGCCCAGGCCGCCCAGCGCCCCGCTCGAGATCACGTTGACGTAGCGGACCAGCTTGACGTCGATGCCGGCGGTGTCGGCTGCCAGCGGGTGCTCGCCGCAGGCGCGGGTGCGCAGGCCCCAGACGGTGTTGAACAGCACGAGCTGGACGACCACCACCAGCACCAGCATCGCGTAGGTGACGGCCTGGTGCTCGAACAGGATCGGCCCGATGACAGGGATCTGGCTCAGCACCGGGACCTTCCAGACCGGCAGGGTGCCCGGCCCCCGCACGTCGGCCTGCTGCAGGAACGTGCGGTAGAAGACGCCGGTGAGGCCCAGGGCCAGGATGTTGATGACCGTGCCGCTCACGATCTGGTCGACCAGGAACTCGATGGAGAGCACGGCGTGGAGGCCGGCGATCAGCATCCCGACCACGATCGCGGCCAGCAGCCCGAGGGCCAGGTTGTGGGTGACCAGCGCGGCCGCGTAGCCGGCGAACGCGGTCGTCAGCATGATGCCCTCGAGCGCGATGTTGACCACGCCGGACCGCTCGCTCATCACCCCGCCCATGGCGGCCAGCGTGAGGGGCGTGGCGGCCACGATCGTGGCGGTCGCCAGGCCCACCAGGTCGGCCTGGTGGAAGAAGCTCTGGAGGTCGGAGGCGAGCATCACGTGGCGGTGTCCTCCAGCGAGCTGGCGGCGGCCGGGGAGGCCGGCGCCGCGCCGGCGAGGCCGCCCGCCTCGGCGATGCTGACCGGGGCCGCCGGCGTCTCGCGCAGGCGGAAGATCCAGCGGACCAGCAGCGGCGCGGCCACGAAGATGATCACGGTCGCCTGGATGATCGAGATCAGGTCGGACGAGACCTGCGTCTGGAGCTGCATGAAGCCGGCCCCCGACCGCATCGCCCCGAACAGGAAGGCGGCCGGCGCGACCGCCCAGGGGTTGCTCCGCGCCAGCAGGGCCACCGCGATGGCGTCGAACCCGTAGCCGATCGAGAAGCTGGCCGGCATGAAGTGCGACACGCCCAGGATCTCGTCGGCGCCGGCCAGGCCGGAGAGCGCGCCCGAGATGCCCATGACCAGGACGATCGTCGCCCCCACCGAGATGCCGGACGCGCGCGCGGCGGTCGCGTTGAGCCCGACGGCCCGGATCCGGAAGCCGATGGTCGTCCGCTCCAACAGGAACCACACCGCGGGCACCGCCACGATGGCCAGGAGCAGCCCGAAGTGCAGCCGGGTGTCCGGGATCAGGATCGGCATCTGGGCCGTCACGTCGACGTACGGGGTCTTGGGGGCGCTCGCGTGGACGTCCGCCATCGGGCCCTTGTTGTTGATGAGCCAGTCGGTCAGCAGGTAGGCGACGTAGTTGAGCATGATCGTGGTGATCACCTCGTGGGCGCCGAACCTGGCCTTCAGAACGCCCGGGATGGCAGCCCACAGGAAGCCGCCCAGCATGCCGGCGAGCAGCGCGAGCGTGATGTGGAGGATGCCGGGCAGGCCGTGGAGGTGGAACCCGACGAATACCCCGAACACGGCCCCTAGATAGAACTGGCCCTCGGCGCCGATGTTGAAGAGGCCACCCCGGAAGCCGATCGACACCGCCAGGCCCAGGAAGACGTATGGAACGGTCGCCACCAGGGTCTCCGCGAAGGCGTTCCGGTTGGTGAAGGCGCCCTGGAAGAGGGCCGCGAAGGCGTCGACGGGGTTGGCCCCCGAGAGGATGACCGCGATCGCCGCTACGGCGAAGCCGCAGGCGAGCGAGACGGCCGGCAGCAGGACGGTGTCCCGCAGCCGCCGGCTGGTCAGCGACCCCACGTCAGGCGGCCCCGGCCATCAGGAGGCCGATCCGCTCCCGCTCCACCGCGTCCCCCTCCAGCAGGGCCACGATGCGGCCACGGTAGATCACCGCCACGCGATCCGACAGGGACAGCACCTCGTCGAGCTCCGACGAGACCAGGAGCACGGCCAGGCCCGCGTCGCGCCGCTCGATGAGCTGGCGGTGGATGAACTCGATCGAGCCGACGTCGACCCCCCTGGTCGGCTGGCTGGCGATCAGGACCGCCACGCTGCCGCCGATCTCCCTGGCCACCACCACCTTCTGCTGGTTGCCGCCCGACAGCGAGCCGAAGGGCTGGCCCGCGCTCTCGGCCCGGATGTCGAACTCCCTGATGACCCGGACCGCGTGCTGCCAGACGGCCTGGAAGCGGCGCAGCAGGCCGCGGGCGAAGGGCGGGCGGTCGTACTCGGGGAGCACGAGGTTGTCGGCGACGGACAGCTCCAGGATGGCGCCCATGCGGTGCCGGTCGGCGGGGATGAAGCCCAGGCCGGTGCGCAGCACCCGGCGGGCGCCGGAGTGGGTCAGGTCCCGCCCGCCGAGCGCCACGTGGCCCGCGCGCAGGTGCCGCAGGCCGGCGATCGCCTCCACCAGCTCCTCCTGGCCGTTGCCCTCCACGCCGGCCACGCCGACGATCTCGCCGGCCCGGACCTCTAGGTCCACGCCGTTCACCGCGACCTGGTGGCGATCGTCCTCGACGGTCAGGCCCTGGACCGAGAGCACGGGGCCGCCGGGATGGGCCGGCCGCTTCTCGACACGGAGGAGCACCGGCCGGCCGACCATCAGCCGGGCCAGGTCGGCCGGCCCGGACTCGGCCGGCGTCGTGTCGGCCACGACCCTGCCCCGCCGCATGACGGTGATGCGGTCGGCCACCTCCATCACCTCGCCCAGCTTGTGCGTGATGAAGATGACGGCCGAGCCCTGGGCGGTCAGCTGGCGGACGACGTCGAACAGCCGCTCCGCCTCCTGGGGCGTGAGCACCGAGGTGGGCTCGTCCAGGATCAGGAGGCGCGCGCCGCGGTAGAGCGCCTTCAGGATCTCCACCCGCTGCTGCAGCCCGACCGACAGGTCCTCCACCCGGGCGGCCGGATCGATGTCCAGCCCGTGCCTTGAGGCCACCTCGCTCACCCGCAGCCTGGCCTCGGACAGGTCGAGGGCGCCATGGCGAGCGGTCTCGTGGCCCAGGATCACGTTCTCCGCCACGGTCAGGGGCGGCACCAGCATGAAGTGCTGGTGGACCATCCCGATGCCGAGCCGGATGGCGTCCGTCGGGCCGCCGATGGTCACCTGGCGGCCGTCGAAGACCATCTCGCCCGCGTCCGGCCGGGTCAGGCCGTAGACGACGTTCATCAGCGTGCTCTTGCCGGCGCCGTTCTCCCCCAGCAGCGCGTGCACCTCTCGCCAGCGGACCTCCAGGTCCACGCCGTCGTTGGCCCGGAGCGCGCCGTACGTCTTGACGATGCCGCGCAGGACCAGCGCGACGTCAGGGGCCGGGGCGTCGCCGCCCCGGCCCGGAGGAGTGGCTATGAGCTCTCGGCTCCCGTCTTCAGGGTGCCGGCGCCGAGCTGCTTCTGGATGTCGCTCAGCTTGGACTTCATGTCCGAAGTCACCTTGGAGTCGTAGGTGTGGAAAGGCGCGATGCCGACGCCGCCGTTGGCCACGTCGAACTTCTGGAACCCGCTCTGGAACTGCCCCTTGACGATGGTGGTCAGGGCGGCCTTGACGGCCAGCGACAGGTGCTTCTCGGCGCTGGTGATCAGGCAGTTGCCGACGTCCGGGTAGGAGATGAACTGGTCGACGTCCACGCCGACGCAGGTCTTCTGCTGCTGCAGCGCCGCAAGCAGGGCGCCGTTGCCCGTGTTGCCGCCCGCGCCGAAGACGATGTCAGCGTTCTGGTTGATGAAGTCCAGGCCCCTGGCCTTGCCCCAGTCGGGGTCGTTGAAGGCCTTCGGGCCGGCCGGCTGGTAGATGCCCAGGGTCTTCACGTTGGGGTTGGTGTACTTGGCGCCGTTCTCGTAGCCCAGCCGGTAGCGGACGACGGCCGGGACGTTCAGGCCGTAGACGCCGCCGATGACGTTGGACTTGGTGTACAGGCCGGCCAGGGCGCCGGCCAGGAAGCCGGCCTGGTCCTCGCGGAACGCCAGCCCGACCCAGTTGGAGGTCGGCTTCTCCGCCCCGGTCGGGTCGACCTGGACGATCTTGAGGTTGCTGTGATCCTTCGCGAAGGCGACCGAGTCGTCGGACATGAGGGCACCGACCGCCACGACGACGTCGTAGCCCTGGTCCGCGAACGTCTGCATGTTCTTCTGGTAGTCGGTGGTGTGCTCCGACTCGATGGCACGGCCCTGGACGCAGAGGGACTTGTCGTTCTGCGCGTCCACCACGCCCTGCCACGAGTTGGCGTTGAAGGACTTGTCCGAGAGCTTTCCGACATCTGTCACGAGCCCGACCTTGGTGGTCTTGGAGCATCCAGACGAGGAGCTCGAGGTGGTGCCGCCCCCGCCGCAGGCGAAGACGACCAGGACCGCGGCCGCGAGGACCGCCAGACGACCGAAACCTCTCATCACTGACTCCAGGTTGCTTTCATGCGGCGTAGCGCCATCGCCGTGGAATTGGCGTCAGCATATCGCCTGGCCGGCCAGAGGGCGAAGCGCCTTTACAGGTCCGGGTGGTCGCGGAGGTAGCCCAGCAGGACCTCCCGGTCCGGGGGCAGCGTGCCCTCCAGCACGAGGTCCTCCAGCCTGGCCTTGATCCGGCCGACCTCGGGGCCGGGGGCCAGGCCCCGGACGCGCATGACGTCGGTGCCGCTGAGGGGCAGCTGCATCCGGCTCGGACGCTCGGCCAGGACGCCGCGCAGCCTCGCCTCCAGCTCGTCCAGCTTCTCGCCGTCCGGGTAGCTGGAGGCCGCGATGTCCGCGCGGGCCAGCGCCAGCAGGCTCCAGAGCTGGTCGCCGGCGTCGCGGGCGAGCCGGCGCACGGCGCCGTCGCCGAACTCGGACGTGTAGAAGACCGGCCGCAGGTGGAGCCGGACCAGCTTCGCGACCTGCTCCACCTCGGTGTTGGAGAAGCGCAGCCGCTGGAGCGCCTGCCTGGCCAGCGCCGCGCCCACCTCGTGGTGCCCGTGGAAGGCGCCGTCCGGGGTCGCCGTCGCGGGCTTGCCGACGTCGTGGAGCAGGGCCGCCAGGCGGAGGACCGGGTCGGGCGGGCCCAGCTCGGCGGCTCGCTCCACCGTCAGGAGCGAGTGGCCGAAGACGTCCGCGACGTGGTAGCCGCTCTGCTCGACGCCGTGGCAGGCGTACACCTCGGGCAGGAGCGTCTCCATCAGGCCGGCCTGGTCCAGCAGCTCCAGGGCCAGCCGGGGCCGGTTGGAGAGCAGCATCTTCCGGAGCTCGTCGTTCACCCGCTCCACGGACAGCACGGGCGGCCGGGCGCGCTCCCTCAGCCGGCGCATCGCCGGCAGCAGGTCGGGCGCCAGCTCGAAGCCGAGCTGGGCGGCGAGGCGGACGGCGCGGAGCATCCGCAGCGGGTCGTCCGAGAACGTCACCTCGGGCGGGCGGGGGGTCCGGAGCAGCCGGTGCTCGAGATCGGCCCGGCCACCCAGCGGGTCGATGACATTGCCCTCGAAGTCCATGAGCATGGCGTTGACGGTGAAGTCGCGGCGGAGCAGGTCCTCCTCGATGGTGGCGGGCCGCACCTCCGGCTTGCGGGACTCGGGCTCGTAGGACTCGGCCCGCGCGGAGGCGAACTCGACCAGGCGGTCGCCCCAGGTGACCTGGGCCGTGCCGAAGCGGGGGAACAGGGCCGGGCGGCGCGCTCCCACGAGCCTGGCGAATCGCTCCGCAACCTCCAGCGCCCGCCCGTCCTCGACCACGACGTCGAGGTCCGGCTGCCGGCGCCCCAGCAGCGTGTCGCGCACGTAGCCCCCGACGGCCCACGCGCGCACGCCCACCTCGTCGGCCGCCCGGCGGAGGAACGGGAAGGCGGGATCGGTCATGGTGCCCCCGTTGACCGAAAGTGGAGAGAGCCCACCCGGTGGGTAGGAATGGGCTCCGCCCGAGCGAGTGAGTCCATCTTCCCGAGCTCGCCCAGCCGGGGCCCCAGACCCGAAGGGCCGAGCCGAAGGCTCCTCCTACGTCCCAGACAAGAGGAGGGGGTCCGGAGGGGGAGGCCTGCCTCCCCCTGCAGCTCGGCCGCCCGGCGGAGGAACGGGAAGGCGGGATCGGTCACGGTGCCCACGCCCCGGCCCTCCCCCGCCGGAGCGGAGGCAGAAAGAGGCCAGCCAGCTGCGCCTGCTCCCGGCGGGCCAGCCAGCCATCGGGACCCTCCCCCCTCGCGGGGGAGGGCAGGCTGGGGGAGCGGATCGTGCCAGCGCGACGCACCAGAGCGGCTGCCGACCAGCCGGGCCCCGCCACCCCGATCCTCTCCCGCCGGAGGACAGCTAGCGCGGGAGATGCTCTCTGGCCCATTCCACGGCGCCGACCTGGCCGGCGCGGTCGCCCAGGCGGGCGCGGCGCAGGCGCGGCCGCCGGCGTGCCTTGATGAACGGCGACGCGCGCAGGACCCCCTCCATGACGGGCGCCACCTGGCGCCAGGAGCGGGTCACCCCGCCCCCCATCACGATCACGTCCGGGTCGAACAGGTTGCTCACGTTGACGAGCGCGTGGCCCATGTACGTGGCGGCCTCGCGGACGCGCTCCGCTGCCTGCGAGTCGCCGCTGGCCGCCTTCTCGAACAGCTCGGCCGCGGGGATGCCGGTCTGGCGGGCCAGGGCGCCGCCGCCGCAGAAGGCCTCGACGCACCCGCGCTGGCCGCAGGAGTCGAGCGGCCCGTGGGGGTCGAGGACCATGTGGCCCAGCTCGCCGGCCGCGCCGTGCGCGCCCGAGAACAGGCGGCCGTCCAGGATCAGGCCGGCCCCCACCCCGGTGCTCCAGGTGATGTAGACCATCGTGCCGGCGCCGCGGCCGGCGCCCTGATGGAACTCGCCGAGCCCGGCCAGGTTGGCGTCGTTCTCGAGAAAGGCGGGACAGCCGAGCATCTCGCGGAGCATGGCGGCCAGGGGCACGTTCGTCCAGCCGGGGAGGTTGGGCGGGTTGACGAGGACGCCCCGAACCGGCTCGGTGGGGCCCGGCGCGCCCACGCCGGCGCACAGCAGCGGCTCACCGTCGACCAGCCTGCCGGTCTGGTCGGCCAGCCATTCCGCCACGCGGCGAGGCGTCCGGAGCGCCTCCGTCCGGTTCCGCGTCGTGGCGACGATGCGCCCGTCGGGCCGGGCGATGGCGAGGCGGACGTGCGTCGCCCCGAGGTCGATGCCCGCGATCATCTGGAGAAAGGTAGCCGGTCGGTCGGATCGGGCGGCCTGGGCCCTCCACAGCCGGATTCCACCGACTGCGATCGCCCCGGGCACCAACCGTCGATCGCTCGGCGGATCCGGCTCAGTCCGGCAGGGTGAGCGCGGCCTGCCGGAGCGACTCCACGGCGGGGCGCAGGCACTCGCCGATGGGAGTCAGCCGGTACGTCGCGGCCGGCGGGCGCCCTGGCTCGACCACCCGCTCGACCACCCGGGCCTCGCACAGCTCCTGGAGGCGCTCGCTCATCACCCGCTCCGACAGGCCGGGCACGGCCCTGGCCAGCTCGCTGAAGCGGGCCGGTCCCTGCATCAGCGAGGCCAGGATGGCGAGCGTCCAGCGCTTGCCCACGAGCCGGAAGACCCGCAGCTCGCGCTCGCCGCAGCGAAAGGCGTTGTTCCTGGTTTTCAACGATGGTCCCAGGGGAACTCTAAGACACGGGCTGACGGAATGTAAGCCCGGTCAGAGGAGATAGACCGATACAGATGCCATCGAAAGCAATGAAGCTACCCGTCCTACCGCTGACGCAGGCGGTGGTGCTGCCCCGCATGAGCGCCACCATCCCGACCGACTCCTCGGACGCCCGCGGCGCTGTCGAGGCCGCGCTGGCGCAGGAGGGCCTGCTGCTGCTGCTCCCCAAGATGGAGAGCCGCTATGCCACGGTCGGAGTCGTCGCCAAGATCGAGGAGAAGGGGAACCTGCCCGACGGCACGG
Organism: Candidatus Dormiibacterota bacterium; assembly: GCA_046727275.1. Classification (GTDB taxonomy): domain Bacteria; phylum Chloroflexota; class Dormibacteria; order Dormibacterales; family Dormibacteraceae; genus CF-161. The sequence continues at coordinate 3,112 of JBKPCH010000056.1, read as the reverse complement.
AGGTCGTCGCTGTGCAGGGCCGCTCTCGCGCGGTGCTGGGCGAGGTCACGGCCGAGTCGGGGCTTCTCTGGGCCGAGGTGACGCTGTCGCCCGACCCGTCGGCCTTCTCGGAGCGCTCCCGGCAGCTGGCGCAGGAGTACCGCGCCATCGTCGAGAACATCCTCGAGCTCCGGGGCGCGCCGCAGGTGGCGCAGGTCCTGCGCGGCATCGAGAACCCCGGCCACCTGGCCGACATGTCCGGCTACTCGCCCGACTTCTCCCAGGCTCGCAAGGTCGAGATCCTGGAGACCCTCGACGTCGAGGCGAGGCTGGAGAAGCTGATCGGCTGGTACCGGGAGGTCCTGGCCGAGCTGACCCTCAAGGAGCAGCTGCGCAGCGACGTCTCCGAGCGGATGGAGAAGAACCAGCGCGAGTTCATCCTCCGCCAGCAGATGGAGGCCATCAAGAAGCAGCTGGGCGAGGGCGGCGGCGACGTCGTCGCCGAGTACCGGGGCCGGGTCGAGGCCGCGGGCATGCCCGAGGCCGCACGCAAGGAGTTCGACCGCGAGCTGGACCGCCTGGAGCGGATGAGCGAGCAGAGCCCCGAGTACGGCTGGATCCGCAACTTCCTGGACTGGATGCTGGACGTGCCCTGGAGCACGCGCACCGACGACAACTTCGACCTGGTCGAGGCGCGCCGCATCCTGGACGCCGACCACTCCGGGCTGGACGACGTGAAGGACCGGATCGTCGAGTTCCTGGCCGTCCGCAAGCGGCGGCAGGAGCGCGGGCTGGTCGAGCAGGGAGGCCGCGGCTCGGGCGCCATCATCACCCTGGTGGGCCCCCCGGGCGTGGGCAAGACCTCGCTGGGCGAGTCCGTCGCCACGGCGCTGGGCCGCAAGTTCGCCCGCATCTCGCTGGGCGGCATCCACGACGAGGCGGAGATCCGGGGCCACCGGCGCACATACATCGGCGCCCTCCCGGGCCGCATCGTGCGCGCCCTGAAGGAGGCCGGCACCAAGAACCCGGTCATCATGCTGGACGAGATCGACAAGGTCGGCGCCGACTGGCGGGGCGACCCGTCGTCCGCGCTGCTGGAGGTGCTCGACCCGGCGCAGAACCACACGTTCCGCGACCACTACCTGGAGGTCGACCTGGACCTGTCCGAGGTCCTGTTCATCCCGACCGCCAACGTGGCCGACACCATCCCGGGCCCGCTGCTGGACCGCATGGAGCTGATCCGCCTCGACGGCTACACCGAGGAGGAGAAGCTGGTCATCGCGCGGCGCCACCTGGTGCCGCGGCAGCTGGAGCGGAACGGCCTGGACGCGACCGAGGCGACGATCAGCGACGCGGCGATCGAGCGGGTGATCTCCGACTACACCCGCGAGGCCGGCGTGCGCTGGCTGGAGCGGGAGCTGGGCAAGGTGTTCCGCAAGGTCGCGACCCGCATCGACTCGCACCAGATCACCCCGCCGGCGACGATCGACGAGGCGCTGGTCCGGGACGCGCTGGGCAAGCCGCGCTTCCAGTTCGAGGAGATCGTGGAGCGGACGGCGGTGCCGGGCGTGGCCACGGGCCTGGCGGTGACCGGGACCGGCGGCGACGTCCTGTTCATCGAGGCCACGTCGATGCCGGGCCACCCGAAGGCCGGCCTGACGCTGACCGGCCAGCTCGGCGACGTCATGAAGGAGTCGGCCCAGATCGCCCTGTCCTACGTGCAGTCGCACGCCCACCAGCTCGGGCTGGAGGCGGGCTTCGGCGACCGGCAGGTCCACATCCACGTGCCCGCAGGGGCCGTGCCCAAGGACGGGCCGTCGGCCGGGGTCACGATGACCACAGCGCTGGTGTCGCTGCTGAGCGGCCGGCCGGTGCGGCCCACCGTGGGCATGACCGGCGAGGTCACGCTGCAGGGCAAGGTGCTGCCGATCGGCGGCGTCAAGCAGAAGGTGCTGGCCGCCAAGCGGGCTGGCCTGAAGCAGGTGATCCTGCCGAAGCGCAACGAGCCGGACCTGGACGACCTGCCGGCCGCGGTGCGCGAGGAGGTCGAGATCCATCTGGTCAGCGACGTGAACCAGGTGCTGGCCCTGGCGCTGGAGCCGACCGCCAGCGCGGAGGTGCCGGTCCCGGTCTGATCGACCGGCCGGTCCGGCGCCGCGGAGGCCGCCACCCCGCAGGGTGGCGGCCTCCTTGCGTCATATCAGGGCGCTGGCGACGAGGCCGAAGAACGAGCCGAGGACCGTGGGGTCGATCGTCAGCACGTCGTCCGCGCGCCGGCCGAGCTGCGGCGCCAGGTCGGCTGGGGTCGGAACGGCGACGAGGATCCTCCGTCCTTCGCGCTGCGCCGTCGCCACCGCCTCGTCGAAGTCCCTGTCGCCCGCCACCAGGACGGCCCACTGGTAGGCGCCCTTCTCCGCGAGGTGGACGATGTCCAGGGTCAGGAGGGCGTCCACGCCCTTCTGCTCACGGGCGGGCAGGAAGCGGAAGTGACGCTCGAAGTCGGCCACCTCCACGCCGCAACTCTTGAGCGCCTGCTTGATCGCGTGGTGCCAGGCGGCCGGGCGCTCCACGACGTAGCCGAGACGGAGCTGGACGCCCGGGACGTCCTCGATCGCGCTGAAGTACCTGCGCTGTCGGGCGTATTCGGCATGACCGGGATCGAACGCGCCGTCGTACCAGTAGACGCGCAGCAGCGTGTCCCCCGCGCTGCTACCGAGGGTTCGCGCCCACTCCACCACCGGCCGGGCTCGGGGGATCAGGTCGTGGGCTTTGCGCTTCAGCGCCCTCGCGGCGCTGTGCTTGAGGTACCCGGCGTCGATGAAAACGGCGTAGCAGGCCTGGGCGAAATCCTCCATGAAAAAGAAAAGAGCCCCAAAGGGGCTCGGAAGAACGTCCGGCAACGCCGGATAGATCGATTGTAGCAAGGGGGGACGCCCCGGTGCTCCCGCCCGTCACCGCCCGGCTGGCGGAGCCGGCAGCAGCACCACGAACTGGGCGCCCAACGGCGCCTCCTCCAGCGTGACGCGGCCGCCGTGGGCCGTCGCGATGGCGGCGGCCAGCGACAGGCCCAGCCCGGCGCCGCCCGTCTCGCGGCCCCTCGCCGGATCGGCCCTCGCGAAGCGCTCGAACAGGT
>JBKPCH010000055.1:0-11641 GCA_046727275.1 Candidatus Dormiibacterota bacterium | reverse complement strand
CCTGTCCGCCGGCGACCTGGCGGCCGCCGCCGGCGCCAGCCGCTACGCCGTCTACCGGGCGTTCCGGGCCACCTACGGCGTCGCCCCCAGCGAGTACCAGCGGCAGCTGCGCCTGCGGGCGGCACGCCGGCTGCTGGCCCGCGGCGGGCACCTGGCCGAGGTGGCCGCCGGCGTCGGCTTCGCCGACCAGGCCCACCTGACGCGCTGGTTCGTCCGCACCTTCGGCCTCACGCCCGGCTCCTACCGCCGGGCGGCGGATATTGACAATCTAGATTTATAAAGCTAGATTTACTACATGCCCCGCGCCAACAGCGGACCGGACGCGGCCAGCGTCCAGACGAGCAGCGACCTGCGAGTGGCGATCGGGCGGCTCGCGCGTCGCATCAAGCAGCTGTACGAGGAGGGCGAGGTCACCTTCTCCGAGACGTCCGTGCTGTCCAGGCTGAGCCGGGAGGGCCCAACCACGCCTGGCGCACTGGCAGCCGCCGAGCACGTCCGTCCGCAGGCGATCGTCACCACCCTCAACGGCCTGGAGCGGCGCGGGCTGATCGAGCGGAGCCCGGACCCGAGCGACGGTCGCAGGGTCGTCGTCACCATGACGGAGCTCGGCAAGCAGGTGCTGACGGACAAGGGGTGGACGGTCACCCAGGCGTTCGCCACGGCCCTGGAGACGAGGTTCAGCCCGGCCGAGCAGTCCCTCCTGCGCGCGGCGCTGCCGCTGCTCGATCGCCTGGCGGACCTGTTGTGAGGGGCCGCGCCGGCGCCGGCCAGGGAGGAGGTTCGCGATGTGCCACGGTGTCGACTCCATGCCCGCCGTCCCGAGGGACGAGAGCGCGGCCGTCACGTGTGAGCGGACGTCGCTCCTCGCGTCGGACGGCGCGAGCCTCGCGGCCGTCGCCGCCCGGCCCCGGCGGGCCTCCGGTGCCGGCGTCGTCATCCTGCCGGACAACCGGGGGCTCAGCGGCTTCTACGGCGCGCTGGCCGAGCGCCAGGCCGAGCGCGGGCACACCGCCCTCGCCATCGACTACTACGGCCGGACGGCGGGCGTGACGGAGCGGGGCGCCGACTTCCCGTTCATGGAGCACCTGACGCGCCTGACGCGGCCCGGCCTGGAAGCCGACGTGGCCGCTGCCGTCGGCTACCTGCGCTCGGAGGCCGGCGGGTCGTGCCGCTCGGTGTTCGCGCTCGGCTTCTGCTTCGGCGGGCGCCAGGCCTTCCTGGCCGCGACGCTGGGCCACGGCATGGCCGGCGTCGTCGGCTTCTACGGCTTCTACGGCTTCCCGGGCGTCATCTTCGGCTCGCCGGGGCCCACCCAGCGCGCCGCCGACATCGCGTCGCCGGTGCTCGCGATCTGGGGCGGCGGCGACGAGGGCATGCCTGCGGCGGAGGTCCTGGCCTTCTCGGACGCGCTGGCCGCGGCGGGCGTCGCGTACGAGTCCGTCACGTATCCCGCGGCGCCGCACAGCTTCTTCGACGTCCTGGAGCCGAAGTTCGCCGAGGCGTCCGCCGACGCGTGGCGCCGGACCCAGGACTTCATCGCGCGCCACGCCGCCTGAGCCGGCGGACGCGGGGCCGGCTCGCGCCGGCCTGGCGGCCGGCCTCAGAGCCAGCCGCTCTCGGAGGCGATGCGGACTGCGTCCGCGCGGTTGCGTCCAGGCGGGAGCGGCGCCGCCGGCGCTGGCTCCGGATAGCCGGGCCCGCTCCTGATGGGGATGTCGAGACGATCCTGGGCCCGGCGGCGAGCGACGTATCCTGACGCTTTCGATGCTGAACCAGGCCGCCGACGAGGCACGCCGTCTACGCCAGAACTGGCTCGGGCCCGAGCACTACCTGCTCGCGGTCCTGGCAGGTCAGAGCGACGCGACCCGAGCCATGGCGGAGCTCGGGCTCACCCACGACCGCGCTGCAGCCCTGATCGACGGGAAGAAGGGCGCCAACGGCAGGCGACCCCGGTTCGTCGAGTCCAGGGGCACCGCCACGAACCCGGCGGCACACGACGTCAGCGGGTGGGCGGCAGGGTTCGCGGCGGCATCCGGGCGCCAGCACCCAACCGACACGGACTGGCTGCTCGCCGTCGTCTTCGTCGGCAATGCCGGCTGGATCCTGCACGAGCTCGGCGTCTCCGCCGCAGCGGTGGTGGAGGCGCTTCGGCGGCGGGGGCTTCAGGCCCCTCCGTTCGAGCCAGTGGAGCACCGGCCCTGGCGCGGCTACCGCACCGTCGAGGTCGAACGATCGGAATGGGAGGCGATGGTCGACATCGTTGGCCAGCGGCACCCGCCCGGGAGCGAATGGCGATGGGGCTTCAATTCCAGGAAGGACCGGCCCGGCAAGGTCCAGTTCGTCGCCGAGGAGGGGATCGACCTGGAGGCGATCGTCGCCGCCGCGCGCGCGACGCGCCCCGAGCGGTCGTCGCCGTCGTCGTCCTGCTGATCTCGTCGCAGCAGTACCCGCCCGCGCTGCTGTCCCTGTGCCCGCGGCAGGGCGGCGCTCACGGGCCACCCGGCGGCGAGCAGGAGCGGACGGATCAGTCCTCCAGGTTCTCCTGGATCAGGTGATCGCTGACGTGGATGCTGACGATCCTCAGCGGCTCGGTGCCGGTGTTCGTGAACTTGTGCGGCACCTGGGCGGGCCCGATCACGATCTGGTCCGCGTGGGCCTCGACGGTCTCGTCGCCGACCCGGAACGTCACCTGGCCGTCCAGCACGATGAACACCTCGGGGTACGGATGCACGTGGAGCCCGGGCCCTCCGCCCGGCGGGGTGGCCACGATGAAGCTCGTCGCCTGAATGCCACCGAACCTGGCCCCTTCGAACAGCACCGCCGTCGGGCTGAACCGCAAGGTATCCATGTCGATCACCTGTGGTTCCTTCACGTCGCGAGATGATAGAACCCGCCGTCGACGGCCGAGCTGGGCGGGTCCGTCAGGACTCCATCCCGGGCTCCTCGGCGGACGCGATCCACCGGCCGCCCCCATGCCGCGCCACGAGTGCGTCCGCCTCAGCGGGGCCCCAGGAGCCGCGCGCGTAGGGCAGCGGGTTCCCCTGCTCCTCCCAGGACCGGAGCAGCGGATCCACGATCTCCCACGAGCGCTCGATCTCCTGGGGGCCGGGGAACACCGAGTGGACTCCCTCCAGCACCTCGGCGAAGACGTTCTCGTAGGCGTCCGGCAGCGGCCCGCGGGCCAGCCGGCGATACTCCAGGCGGAGGCCGGCCGGCACCAGCTCGAAGCGCGCTCCCGGCACCTTGGCACCGATCCGCAGCTGGACCTCCTCGCCCGGCTGGAAGCGGATGACGAGCAGCGTGGGGATGCACGAGACGACGAGCTCGTCCAGCTGCAGGTGTGGCGCCTCCCTGAACCGGATCACCGCCTCGGTCGTCGAGCGGTGCAGCGCCTTGCCGGTGCGCAGGAAGATCGGCACTCCCTGCCAGCGCCAGTTGTCGATGCTGACCCGGGCGGCCACGTAGGTCTCCCGGCGGGATCCCGGCGCGACCCCGTCGGCGTCCAGGTAGCCCTGGTACTGGCCCCGCACGGCGGTGCCCGGCTCGAGCGGACGCACCGCCCGCAGCAGCAGCGTCTTCGCGTCCCGGATGTCCCTCGCGTGGAACGTGGCCGGCGGCTCCATGGCGATCAGCGCCAGGATCTGCAGCACGTGGTTCTGCACCATGTCCCGCATGGCCCCGTACTGGTCGTAGTAGCCGGCCCGCCGGCCGACGTCGAGGTCCTCGGCCGCCGTGATCTGGACCGACTCGACGAGCAGCCGGTTCCAGACCGTCTCGAACAGGGAGTTGCTGAACCGGAACGCCAGCACGTTCTGGACGGTGTCCTTGGCCAGGTAGTGGTCGATCCGGTAGACCTGGGACTCCTCGAACATGGTCTCGAGCTGGCGGTTGAGCTCGTGGGCCGTCGCCTCGTCCTGGCCGAGAGGCTTCTCCACGACGATGCGGCTGCCGTCGCCCCGGCGCGTCAGGCCGCTGGACGCCAGCGCGGAGAGGATGGGCGCGAACGTGCTGGGGGGCGTGGCCAGGTAGTAGACGGCGGCTTCGCGGCGCAGCGCCTCCCGAAGCCGGGCGTACGTGCCCGGGTCGCCGTAGTCCAGACGGACCCAGTCCGCGCCGGCGGCGAGGTCCGCGCTGCCAGTCGTATCGCCGACGAGCTGCTGGAACCGCTCGCGCGACAGGTCGCTGCGCCCGGCTCCGACGACGTGGAGCCGCGCCCGGGGCGCCACCGCGCCCACAGCCGGGAGCACCTTGCGGCTGGCGAGGTCTCCCGAGGCGCCGAAGATGACGATGTCCAGGTCCGGCGCGGGCTGTTTCATCGGTTCCTCCTCGTTCATCCGCGGGCAAGCGCTCGCTCCGCTTTGAGCGTCCTCGATGAATGACGGGTTCCATGATCTTCCCCCGGGCGGCACCGTTCAGGCGCCGGCCACGGCGATCGTCAGGTCCTCAGCCACCACGCGACGGGCCGGAGTGTTCGCGGCCGAGGCGTTCGACCTCCTCCGCGGCCCGGGCGGCTTCAGCGCCACCCGACATGAAGGCGGCGGCGCCTACTCCGCCTCGGGCGCCCCCAGCCCTCGCGTGCCCGACTCGGGCGAGCGGCCCGCCTCGATCACCGCACCCGGTCCACCTCGGATTTGTGGGCCGCCTTGTTCCAGGTTCGCACCTCCAGGCCGAACCGGTTCATCAGCGGGCCCAGGAACAGGAGCGCGAGCCAGCTGTACTCGGCCCAGGTGGCGTTGACGAAGGCGATCGGGATCGAGACCACGAACACGGCGACCCCTATCAGCGCCCGGATCACGATGCGACGCTGATCGGTGGCCGTAGGACGCGGGTGCAGCAGGTGGCCGCGCCAGCTGACGACCTGCAGCCCCACCTCGGACAGCCCCAGCGCCGCCATGTTGCTCGCGTAGAGGATCGCGCCCGTCGCGTGGTCGCCGTAGCGGGCGAGCACCGCCGTCGTGAACGGCACCAGACAGACGAGCAGCAGCAGCAGCAGGTTCATCAAGACCAGAGCGCCGTTGACGCGGCTGACGTCCTGGAAGAGCCGGTGATGGTACAGCCACTGAACGCCCACCAGGACGAAGCTGAGGCCGAAGGCGAACAGGTTGGGACGCAGCTCCAGGAGCGCCTGGAGCAGGTCGGCCTCTGTCGGATGGGTCAGGTGCGGGGCGGGGATGTCGAGCACGAGCAGCGTCATGGCGATGGCGAAGACGCCGTCGCTGAGCGCCAGGAGACGGCCGACGCCGTACGCCGCGCGGCGCTCGCTGGGCTCGTCGTCCTCTTTCAGTTCCACGGCGCAGAAGAATAACGCGCGCGATCACCTGATGCGCAGGTGTCGGGCCGGCCGCCCTCGCTCGGCCCGACACCGCCGCCCTGCCCGTTCACGCGATCAGCGGCCGGCCCGGTCGTCCCACGCCACGAGCAGCTGCTCGGGCCCGCGCGCGAACAGGTTGCCCGTGTACGTGACCGGCTGGCCCTGCACCAGGTGCAGAGAGGGCATCCGCGCGCTGAGCTGCTCCAGAGCGATGCGCATCTCGAGCCGGGCAAGCGGGGCTCCGACGCAGTAGTGGACGCCGTGCCCGAACTGCAGGTGACCGACGGACCTGGCTCGGCCTGGATCGAACGTCTCCGGGTCGGTGAACACCGATTCGTCGCGATTGGCGGAGGCCCACAGGACCTGGACCAGCGCCCCCTTGGGGATGGTCTTCCCACCCAGCTCCACCTCCTCCGTCGTCGTCCGGAAGCTGGTGAGCGTCGGGCCGTCCATGCGCAGGGCCTCCTCCACCAGCGCCGGGATGCGGCCCGGATCGTCCACGATCGCCTGCCAGTGGCGGTACTCGGCCAGCAGCCTGTGCAGGCAGTTGCCGAGGAACCGGCGTGTGTTCGGGATCGCTCCGAGGAGGAGGACCTGGAGCATCGCAGCCACCTCGTCAGAGCTCAGCTGCGCCTGTCCCGCATCCACCGACGTGATGAGGTCGCTGGCCAGGTCGTCCCTGGGCTCCTGCCGCCGCCGCTCCGCCAGGTCGAGGGCGTACCCCTGGAGCGCCACTATGCTCTGCGCGCACCGTGCCTGGTCATCCGGTGACAACCTGCCGCCGACGAGGGCCGAGATGTCGTCGCCCCACTGCTGGATCAGTCTGAAGTCGGCTTCGGGCAGGTCGAAGAGGCTGCCGATCACGATGACGGGGAACGGATGGGCGAACCGCGCCATGAAGTCGGCCTGGCCCCGAGGCTCGAACTGGTCGATCAGCTCGTCGGTGAGGGCCCGGATGCGCGGCTCCACCTGAGCGATGCGCCGTGCGGAGAGGGCCCTGCTGACCGAGCCGCGAAGGCGGGTGTGCTCCGGCGGATCGACACTGCCCAGGGACTTCGCGAAGAGTGGCTTGTCGCGCGCGGCCTTGACCCCTGGGCTGCGCTCGAGGCCCGCTCGCGCGATCGCCTGGGCGAACCGGCGGTGGTCCATGACCACTGCGACGACGTCCTCGTACCGGCTCACCACCCAGGCGTTGATGGCGGGGCTGAAGAACACGGGCGCCTCCCGGCGAGCCCGGGCGTAGAAAGCGTGCGGATCGGCGGTGTGGGCGGGATCGAGGGGCACATAGTCTTCGCCCAGGTCTCGCGCGGTCGTGTCCGTGCTCATTCCGACACCTCCTTGCCCGATGCGCGCACTTGACAGAGCCTGGTTTCCCAGACTCTGGGCCCGCACCGCTCGAACATGCGAAACCCGAAACTAAGCTAGGTACTCCGCCCCACTCCGTACGCTCAAAACTGCACAGAGACGGCGCCGCCGTCAGCGGGATATCTCCTCCAGCGCGAGGCCCGCCGTCTGCTGCCCGCTCGACCAGAGGACTACGCCCGCACAGGCCAGCGGCAGGGCGAGCGCCCACGCGGGACCGAGCAGCCCGGGAGCGAGGGCGAAGATCGACGCGACGATCGGCGGGCCGAGCACGCCGCCGAGCTTGGTGCTGCCGGCGATGAGTCCCGCGCTGGTGGCGCGGAGACTGGTCGGGAACACCTCCGCGCTGTACACCGAGAGGGCAGCGTTGGAGCCGCCGAGTGCCGCCAGCAGGAATCCCAGCGACGGGACCAGCCACCTGCTGGCGGTCCCGGCGTGGGGCTGCAGGAAGCCGATCGCGAACAGCGTCCCGGCGATGCCGAGGGCACCCACCGCTAGGGCCAGGTTGGTCCGCCACCGGGCGTAGAACCAGACCATGAGCGCGACTCCCGGGACGGCCACCAGGCTGGAACGGGACAGGAGGAGATTGGTCTGCCCGCCGCTCATCCCGATTCCGCGGAGAATGGTGGGCAGCCAGGTCAGGAATCCGAAGTTGACCAGGCCCCAGCCGAGCGCGTACAGGCCGAGGCCCGCCAGCCGGCCCGAGTACGGCCGGCGCAGCAGGTCGCGGACGCCGGCGCCACCGTGTCCGGCACCCTCGTGCGGCGCCTCCCCCATGTGGGCGCCGAACCGTCGCAGGACGGCCTCGGCGTCGGCCCTCCTGCCCCACCGCAGGAGGTGCCGGGGTGACTCGGGGATCCACCTGATGAGCACGAGGAGCAGCAGGCCCGTGGGCATGCCGATCAGCCAGAGGATGCGCCAGCCGAAGACCGGCTCCAGCAGGTAGGCGGCGCTGCTGGCCGCGAAGTAGCCGCCAACGGTCCCGGCGCCGCCGACCAGGACCGACAGCCACCCCCGGTGCGCGGTCGGCAGCAGCTCGGCCATGAGGGTGAACACCAGCGGCAGCATGCCTCCGGCCGAGGCGCCCATCAGAAAGCACACCAGCAGGTTCCACGAGAAGCTCGGCATCGTCCCGCACATCGCGGTCGCCACGAAGAACAGCGTCGCCAGGTACAGCGATGGCCTCCGCCCGCAACGGTCGGCGAGCCTGCCCCAGATCAACGAACCGACCACCGTCCCTGTCAGCGCACAGAGCGGCCACCACAGCGCGACGAAGCGGGGCGAGATGTGGTACTCCGCCGCGGCGCCCGGGGACACGAAGGCCAGCGTGGCCGGCTTCATCACGTCGATGACGATCGCGGCGACGAGGATCGCGGACAGCGCCAGGTGGCGCCCGGTGAGCGGGCTCGCGTCCAGCGATCGGACGTGCAGCGCCTGCGAGGTCTCGATCCGCCTGCGCAGCATCGAAGGCACGTCCAGCCCCCACACGGCGGCCGCGAAGCCGACCAGGATCGTGATCATGCCCAGCCACATCGTCGCGTTCATGCCGCCGACGCCGTCCATCATCGCGGGCATGGCCAACGTCCTCATCCGCACGAACTCCACGACGTCGATGACATCCCCGAGAACGACGAGAAGTGTTCCCCCGACGACGGCGACCCGTCGGCCCTGGCCGGGCGTGACAGTCCTGCGCATGTGACTGCCGTGCACACTGGCAGCGATGGATCGCTCGTGCGGCCTAATCTTGAGCGTTCGATCGGAACCGGCGCCGGCCTCGTCCCAGCCGGCACCGCCGGCCGCACGGCTCGCGCAATATTGAGCAGACCGGTCGGCCCCGCGGCGCCAGCATCGACCCGAAGGCACATGATGGTTGCAGGCGCGCCGCATCTCCTGTCTGAGCCATCCTGGAATGACGAGATGGTTGCCGGCGCGGAGATCCCCATCGTCGACTCCCGCATCGTCACCGTGGGGGGCGGCCTGGCCTCCTTTGCCCTCGTCGACTTCCTTCGAGTAGCGGGGCTGACGACCTCCCAGATCAGGGTGCTGTCGCCCCTGTCGACGCCATACGAGACGTTCGCCGCGCTGCTGATGGCCGCGCAGGTCGGGCCCGAGGAGCGGATTCGCTCGGACTCGATGTCCAGGATCGACAACATCTGGGGCTGGCCGGGATACGCGCTGTCGGAGGCGCTGGCGGAACGCAGCCTCCTCCCCGTGCTGCAGGTCCTGGGCGAGCCGGTGCTCTGCGACTTCTTCACGCCGCGCCTCCGGACGGTCACGTCCGGACTGGATCGCGAGTCCGCCCGGATCGGATGGAGCGCGATGCTGGATCGCTGCTGGGCCCGCGCGGTGCGCCGGCGGTCGGGCGGAGGCTACTTCGTCCTCGCGGAGCGGTCCGAAGAAGGCGGCGGCGGCCTGGTCGCCCACCGCTGTCAGCACGTCCACGTCGCGGTCGGCTACCCGGGGCCCCGCGTCCTGACGGACCTGGTGGCCTTCCGGGAGCACTGCGGTGATCCCTCGCGGATGGTGAACGGATACGAGCCGCACGACGGCGTCTACGAGCAGCTGGCCGGTTCGCCGGGCAGAGTCCTGCTGCGCGGCTCCGGGATCGCGGCCTCGGGCATCCTCCAGCGGCTGATCGGCGACCGCGACCGCCTCGGCGCCCGCACCGAGATCGTCCACCTGTTCCGGACCTATGTGAGCGGGCCGGTAGGGCCGCTCCGGTTTCGGAGACCGGGCGGCCACGGCTTTGCCCACCAGGCCTTCAACTATCCCAAGGCCGCCTGGGGCGGGCAGCTTCGCGAGCGCATGCTCGAGCTGTCGGGGGAGGAGCAGGCCCGTCTCACGAAGACGATGGGCGGGACCACCACCCCCCGGCGGCGGCACTGGCAGCGGCAGCTCCGTCGGGGCAGGCGAGGGGGTTGGTACCGGGCCGAGGTGGGCACGGTGGCGGACGTCCGTCCAGGCCCGGATGGGCGCCTGGCCATCACGCTGAGCCAGCCCGACGGCGCCGAGCGGCACGTGGACGCGGACTTCCTGATCGACGCCACCGGCCTGGAGGAAGACTTCCGCCGGCACGGGCCCATCGCGGACCTCCTGGACTGCGGCGGGGCCTCGACCAACGCCCTCGGCCGGCTGGACGTGGAGCCGAGCTTCGAGGTGCGCGGCACCCGCAGCGGGAGGGGCCGGGTCTATGCCTCGGGCGCGGCCACCCTGGGAGGCCCGGTGGCCACCGTCGATTCGCTCTCTGGCGCCATGCTCGCCGCGATGGAGATCTGCGACGACCTGGCCGACCAGGGCTTCTGTGAGTTCCCCGGCCCGGTCCGGTCGCTCTCGCAGTGGTGGCGCTGGACGAGGAGCCGCGAGCCGTGACGCCGACCCTCGGGGGCCGCCTCCAGACTCGCCTGGTGCTGCTGACGACCATCGGCCTCGCCTGGTCGCTGGTCGTCACGCCGTTCCTCCCCCGGCCCCCGGACGCCTCGATCGCTTTCGCCTACCGCGTCACCATGGCGACGTCGATCGCGATGACGGTGCTCGGAATCGGCTGGGAGCGCGTGTACCACGAGCTCCAGCAGCTGCGCTGGGACAAGGACTGGCCGTCCATCGTGGCTCTGTCTACGGGAGCCACCGAGGCCATCCTGGTCTGGCTCGTGCTCCATCTGCTGCGCCTCATACCGGGTGCCTGGGGATTGTCGTCGCCCGTCCTGCCACTGTATGCCACCCACTTCGCCACGACGTGGCTCGTCGTCTGGCTCGTCGTCAATGGCCCCATTCGCGTGGTCGTGCCGCGGTGGAGGTTCGAAGGCGGCGCGTTCAGCAGGCGGCCACACAATGCGGCTCTCACATTCGTCGTGAGCAACATCGGCACGATCTTCGCGGTGGGGGTCCTGTGGCTGGCCTGGCGCTGATGCCCAGCCCAGGTGTCTCCGTGCAGAGTCAAGCGTTCAACTCAGTGGCGTCAGCTCTCCGACGTGTCATCTTGATCAATCGCCATTCCGGGATTACAATCGCCACAGCGCAGTCGCGATGAGGGCCCGCTTTGGGGGGAGCGGGCGCATGAGACCCAAGGGCTACCGAACTCGCGCGTTGCTGTCGGGGACTTGAACCATCGGAGGAACCAGTGGTTGGCAGCTCCAGGAATATCGGGACGGCAGTGGCGGGTGAGGTGCTGTTCGGCGCAAGCCTGAAGGCCTGCGCACATCGGTTGGCACGGCCGACCGCGACCGTCCATCTGGCGCGGGGCGAGTGCCTCTATCGATACGGTGACCGGGCGAGCGACCTCTATCACGTGGAGGCAGGTCAGCTCAAGATGGTCGTCTTCTCCAACTGCGGCAAGGCCTGCCTGCTGGCCATCGCGGTAGGCGGCGACCTGGTCGGCGATTCGTGCCTGATCCGCGGCGAGCACGCCGAGACCGCCATCGCCATGCGGCCCACCGTGCTGACGCCGATCCCGCGCTCCCTCCTCCTCGACGCGCTCGGAGACAGACGGATCGTCGAGGGATGCCTGGCGTATCTGGCGGCGCGCCTGTCGGAGCAGCAGGAGGTGATCGCGGCCATGGTCACGATGGACAGTGAGCAGCGACTGGCCGCGACACTGCTCCGTCTCGGTCGAAAGCTCGGCCGGCGCGTGCAGCACCGTCTTCAGATCGATCAGCGGATCACCCACGAGGAGCTCGCCGAGATGGTGGGGACCACACGCTCCAGGATCGGCTACTTCCTCAAGCGGTTCCTCCAGCTCGGTCTGGTCGAGCCGGTCGCCGGGTCCTTCCTCGCCATCGACGAGGCGCGACTTCAGCACCACCTCGACGGCCCGGTCCAGCCCGTGTCGACCTAAGGGCCTGGGCCGAAATAGGTGTCCCAATGACTGTCAAGCCGCCGTTGGGGCAATCGAGTAGTTCCACTCGCCGTGGAAGTCGTGCGGCGTGAGCGGGACCTGCGCAAGCTCGTCGTCCGAGATCTGAACTTGAGTCG
>JBKPCH010000054.1:0-19778 GCA_046727275.1 Candidatus Dormiibacterota bacterium | reverse complement strand
GCCTGACGCTGAGCGGCTTCGGCGCCCCCGTGCGGGCCGACCCGCCTCCGCAGGCGCAGGTGGTGGACGTGCTGGCGCTCGCCCCTTCCGGCGAGCGTGAGAACCGGAACGGCGGCGACTCCGATGGCGGATAGCGTCCCCGTCGTGCGGATCGAGGGCCTGGTCAAGCGGCTGGGCAGGGGCGTCACCGCCCTCGACGGCCTGGACCTCGTCGTCCGCGCCGGCCAGGTGGTCGGGCTCGCGGGCCCGAACGGCTCGGGCAAGACCACGGTGCTGAAGGTGCTGCTGGGGCTGGTGCGCCCGACCGCCGGCCGCGCCTTCCTCTTCGGCGAGCCGGCCCGCCCCGGCGCCCCGGCGCTGGCCCGGGTGGGGGCCCTGGTCGACGGGCCGGGGTTCGTCCCTCACCTGTCCGGGCTGGACAACCTGCGGCTGGCCTGGCGCCTGACCCGCCGGCCGGAGGCGGAGGCCGACCTGGAGGGCGCGCTGGCGCTGGCCGGGCTGGGCGAGGCGATCCGGCGTCCGTACGCCACGTACTCGCACGGGATGCGCTACCGGCTCGGCCTCGCGCAGGCGCTGCTCGGGCGGCCCGACCTGCTGCTCCTCGACGAGCCGACGACGGGGCTGGACGCGGCCCAGGCCCGGGAGGTGCGGGGCGCCATCGCGGCCGTCGCCCGGCGCGGCGCCACGGTCCTGCTGTCCAGCCACCTGCTGGCCGAGGTCGAGGAGGTCTGCTCGCACGTCGCGGTGGTGCAGCGGGGCAGGCTGGTCGCGTCGGGACCGGTGCCCGCGCTCGTCGGCCCGGCGTCCGCGCTGAGCCTCGAGGTGGACCACCCGGCCCGCGCCGTCGAGGCCCTGCGCTGCCAGTCCGGGGTTGTCGGCGTCACCTCCAGCGGTCCCCGGGTGCTGGTCGAGGGCGAGCTCCTGCGGCCGTTGCCGCTGCTGGGCGCGCTGGACGCGGCCGGCGTCCGGGTCTGCTCTTTCCGGCGCGGCCGGAGCCTGGAGGACACCTACCTCGACCTGGTCGACGCCGGAACGGGGACGCCGTGATCGGGGTCGAGCTGGCCAAGCAGGTGCGCCGGCGCCGGACAACCCTGACGTTCGCCGCGGTCGCCGCCTTCGCCGTCGCGCTGACGGTGGCCCTCGACGCCGCCGGCGCCGGCCGCGCGGAGCCGGTCGGCGACATCCCGCTGCTGATCGTGCCGGGGCAGTCCGCCCTCGCCGTCCCGGTCATCGCGCTGGCGAGCACGATGAAGTTCTTCCTGCCGCTGGCCGTCGCGGTCTTCGCCGGTGAGGCGGTGGCGGGCGAGGCCGGCTGGGGCAGCCTGCGCTACGTGCTCGCCCGCGGCGTGTCCCGCTCGCGCCTGCTGGCCGCGAAGGCCGCGGTGGCGGCGCTGCTCTCGGCCGGCGCCGTGGCGCTGCTGCCGGTCGCGGCGACGCTGGCCGGGCTGGTGGCCTACGGCTGGGGCCCGCTGGTGGCCGTGGACGGGAGCGCCGCCTCGCCGCTGCACCAGGCGGCGGCCAGCTTCGGGCCGGCGGCGGCGCTGGGCCGGCTGGCGCTGGCGACCGTCTACGTCGGGGCCGGGATGAGCAGCATCTTCGCCTTCTCCTTCTTCCTGTCGACCGCCACCTCCCGGCCCCTGGTGGCCGTTGCCGGCGGCGTCGGGCTGACGATCCTGTCGCGGGTCCTGAACGCCGACTACCTGCCGGGCGTGGCGGCGCTGGCCCCCTACGTGCCCAACAACGACGTGGACCTCTGGCTGCACCTCTTCCAGCAGCCGGCCCAGACCGACGGCATGGCCCACTTCCTCGCGCTGCAGGCCGCCTACGTGGCCGTCTTCGGGGGCCTGTCGTGGTGGTGGTTCACCCGCCGGGACGTGCTGGCGTGATCGCTGTCGAGCTGGCCCTGCAGGGCCGGCGGGCGAAGGGCTGGGTCACGCTGGGCCTGGTGGCAGCCGTTCCAGTCCTGCTGGCCGTCGTGATCGGGGCGACGCGGGCCGCCGTCCCCGAGCGCGTCGGCGACTGGGGCTCCGTAGTGACCGACACGTCGGGGTTCGCCCTGCCGCTGATCGCGCTGAGCGCCATGCAGCTGTTCCTGCTGCCGCTCGCCGTGGCGGTCTTCGCCGGGGACGCGGTGGCCGCGGAGGCGGCCTGGGGCAGCCTCCGCTACGTTCTCGCGCGGCCGGTGTCCCGATCGCGGGTCCTGGCGGCCCGGGTCGTCACAGCGGCCGCGTTCTCCCTGGCGGCCGTCGCGGTCGCCGCCGGCGCCTCGCTGCTGGCGGGGGTGCTGGCGTTCGGCTGGCGGCCGCTGACGGTGCTCGACCTCCAGCACACCTCGGCCTTCGCCATAGCGGCGGCGACGTACGAGCCGGCCGAGGCGCTCGGCCGCCTGGCCCTGGCCACGGCCCTGGTGGCGGCCACGCTGGGCAGCACGTTCGCGTTCGCCCTGCTGCTCTCGACCCTGACGTCGCGGCCGTTCGCCGCGGTGGCCGGCGGCGTCGGGCTGGGCCTGGTGTCGAGGGCGCTCGACAATGTGCCCGGCCTGCACCTGCTCGGCCCCTGGCTGCCCGTGACGGATGCCGGCAGCACGCTGTGGACCGGCCTGTTCTTCGACCCGGTCCAGGTGGACGGGCTGGCCCACCTGGTCCTGGTGCAGGCGGCCTACACGGCGCTGTTCCTGGGCGCCGCGTGGCTCCGGTTCACCCGGGCGGACGTCCTCTGGTAGTCAGCGGCCCGAGTTGTCGAGGCGCCGATGAGGATCGTTTCGCGCTCCAGCTCGGAGCCACGCCAGCGGCTCCTCGTGAGGGTGTGTCGGATTGACCCAGACGATGCCGCCGAGCTGGGTCACCGACGGCGCGCAGTCGCTGAAGTCCGTCCGCACCCTCTCGTCGCGCGAGCACACCAGCCGGTCTGCCCGGCGCGCCGTCTCGACGAGGTGTGCGTCATGGAACATCCGATCTCGCTGCGCCTGGTCGCGGGCCGCATGACCAAGCGACTGGCGCAGGTCAGCGTCGCGCACGAGTCCGACCATCTCCAGCCTGCCGCGATCCTTCATGGCGCCCAGCCAGAGCAGGGCGAAACGGGAGCCATGGTCCCGCCATTCGCGGTTCAGCTCGTCGGACATGACCAGCCAGTGGCGCATCTCCCACATCGTTTGCAGGAAGTCTCGGCACGCCACGCCGGTCGGGTCCTGAGACGGCCGCTGGCTGGCGGCACCGGCAGTGTCCGCGTCGACGACCAGCCGGCGCGGTGGCGATCTACGGCGCACCCTCAGCCGGCGTCCAGGTAGTCTCGTTCGGCCCCGAGCGCCACCTCGTCGAAGTCGGTGGGCCAGTCGCCGAACGAGCCATCGCTCGCGAGCTCGGCCGTCGCGACGCTGGTGGCGCCTGTCGACGACGACCGGCTGAACCAATGGAGCGCCACCTGGTCCGGCGAGATCCGGCGCCTCGCGACCGCGGTCTGCAGACCCCGCAGCAGGAGGGAGCTGTGCGTCTCGAACACGACCCGGACCCCTCGGCGCGCGGCCTGGACCGCGACCCCAGCCAGCGCGACCTGTGCCTTCGGATGCAGATGGATCTCGGGTTCCTCGACGTACACGAGCTGACCGGCGCGTGCCACGAGCAGCGCCACGACCACCGGGAGGGACTGCGACACGCCGAAGCCGACGTCGGCGAGGTTCACGAGGTCTCTATCGGCGCCGACGGAGGCCGGTGGCAGCCGGTCCACGAGCAGCTCGATGCGTGTCTCGTCGACGCGCCGCGCCTCCACTCGAGACGTCAGCCCGAGCGTGGTCAGATCGTCCGCGAGCTGCTCCCACCGGCGCTGCCGATCGAGCTGGAGCTGGGCGATGACGCTGGCGACGTAGTTGTCGAACGTGCCCCTGAAAAGCTGGGTGGCGCCGGTCGTGGGGTAGTTCCGCTGCGGGCTGCCGCGCCAGGCTGGCACGTGGATGACCTCGCGGATGCACGCCTGCACGAACTCCACCGACTGCAGCGTGTCCTGGAAGAGGAACGACGGCCCATCGTCGACCGTCGGCTCCACCAGACCGGGAGGCAGGAAGCTCCGCTGAGGCAGCACGGCCCACAGTCCTGCGTCGCTCTCTGCCAGCCTCCTCATCCCGAGGGGCAGAGCATTCAGATGGGGGAGCATCACTTGCCGGATCTGGTCCGATGACATGTGCGACGTGAACGAGGCGCTCCAGTCATCCTCCCGAACGCTCATCGAGACTACGTCGAAGCCCGAACGTGACCTGCGATATGTCGGCTGCACGACGTAGCGGCCGTCGATCTCGAGGCCAACCTCGAAGCTGGCCCGTCGGCGCCCAATCGAGGAGAGGAGCTGCTCGGCTCGTGTGAACTTGACGTTCGGCCCATCCAGCAGGAGTGCCTCCGGCTGGTACTCCACCTCGAGGGTCTGCTTCAGCAGGAGCAGCGGCTGCAGCATGCTCGACTTGCCCGAGCTGTTGGCCCCGGCCAGGATGGTGAGAGGCCTCAGCTCGATACGCTGCTCCTTCGCGATGGACTTGTAGCCCCGCACCGTCAGTGCGGTAATGCTGTGATGTGACCTGCCGGCGCGTTCTGCCATCTTCGAGAGATGCAAGCGTAGCGAGTCGGAGGCACGCTCCCCGTCTGTCGGAGCGGCTACCGCCGGAGCAGCAGGGTCACCGCCCGGTCCAGCTGCTCCTCGACGTTGCTCGCCGGGGCCAGGCCGGCCACCCACCACAGCAGCGCCGACAGCCAGACGTGCTGGATCACCTCGGCCACCGCCCGGCGGTGCTCCTCGTCCGCCGCGGGGCCGATCGCGCTCGTCACGATCGCGGTCATCTGCTCGCCGATGGGCACCATCGGCCCGGCGACCTCGCCGCCGGACGAGATCAGCGACTTGAGCATCGCCGCCGTGACGTTGGGCTGCCGCTGCATGGCCCGCGACGAGCGGCGCAGGACGTCCATCACCCGGTCGGCCGCGTCCTCGCCGCGCGGCGGCTTCTCGTCCAGGCGCCGGCGGAGGCCGGCCACCTGGTCCGCCATGGCGCTGACGAGCAGGTGCTCCTTCGACGTGAAGTACCGGTACAGCGTGCCCAGCGCCACGTCCGCGCGCGCCGCGACCGTCCGCATCTGCACCGCCTCGTAGCCACCCTCGGCCGCCAGCTCGAGCGCGCTGTCGATGATCCGCTGCCGGCGCCGACGCTGGACCGGCGTCAGCCGGTCATCGGCCGCCGCTTCCACCACCACGGCGCCATCCTAGATCAGAGGCTGGCCGGAGGCTACGCGCTGCGCCCAGCCGTAGTCGGGCTTGCCGCTCGGCGAGCGCGTCACCTCGGTGACGCAGACCAGCGAGCGGGGCAGCTTGTAGCCCGCCAGCCGCGGCTCGCAGTGCCGGCGCAGCTCCTCCAGGCCGAGCTCGCGGCCCGGCCGCGGCGCCACGACCGCCGCCACGCGCTCGCCCCAGCGCTCGTCGCGGACGCCCACCACCACCGCGTCGAAGACGTCCGGGTGGGACTTGAGCGCCGCCTCGACTTCCTCCGGGAACACCTTCTCGCCGCCCGTGTTGATGCAGACCGAGCCCCGGCCCAGCACGGTGATCGTCCCGTCGGCGTTGGGCGTGGCCATGTCCCCGGGCATCACCCACCGCACGCCGTCCACCTCGGCGAACACCTCGCGCGTCTTGACCGGGTCGCCGTGGTAGCCCAGGGGCACGTGGCCGCACAGCGCCAGCCGGCCGACCACGCCCGAGCCGGGCGCGACCGGCCGCAGCCGGTCGTCCAGCACCAGGGTGTGGCCGTTCATCTGGAACTTGAGACCCGCCTCCGGGCTGCTGTCCGGCGTGCCGCGGCCCTGGAAGCCGGTCTCCGAGGCGCCGAAGTTGTCCAGCAGCATCACGTTCGGGAGCAGGCGGTGCAGCTCCTCCCGCACCGTGGTCGAGAAGATCGCGCCCGCGGAGCTGAGCACCAGCAGCGAGGACGTGTCCGCGGGCCGGGCCTCCAGCTCCTCCGCCAGCGGCCGGGCCATGGCGTCGCCCACGATGCTCATCACGTTCACCCGCTCGCGCTCCACCAGCCGCCAGACGGCGGCCGGGTCGAAGCGCGGGACCAGCGCCACCGTCATGCCCTGGAAGAAGCCGATGAACGTGCCCAGCTGCGCCGCGCCGTGCATCAGCGGCGGGACGGGGAAGGTGACGAGCGGCCCGCTCGCCCTCGCCAGCTCGGCCACGTCCTCCGGCCGCCGGGCCGGCTCGCCGGCCGGGTTGCCGCCCGCCATGCCGGCGAAGAAGAGGTCCTCCTGGCGCCAGACGACGCCGCGGGGCGGCCCGGTCGTGCCGCCCGTGTAGAGGACGTGCCGGTCGTCGCCCGAGCGAGGCCCGAAGTCCCGTTCCGGCGACCCGGCCGCCAGCGCCGCCTCGTACTCCGGGCCGGCGACCAGCACGTGGCGCAGCGCGGGCACGCCGGGGGCCACCTCGGCCACGGAGGCGGCGAACTCGGGGCCGTGGACCAGGGCCACCAGCCCGGCGTCCAGGAACAGCGAGCGCAGCTCGCCGGCGACGTAGCGGTAGTTGACGTTGACCGGGACCGCGCGGATCTTGAACGCCGCCAGCAGCGTCTCGACGTACTCGACGCCGTTGTGCAGGTAGGTGCCGACGTGGTCCCCCGGGCCGATGCCAGCGGCCAGCAGGTGGTGGGCCAGGCGGTTGGCGCGGGCGTCCAGCTCGGCGTAGGTCAGCCGGCGGTCGGGCAGGGCCAGGGCGACGCGCTCCGGCACGGCGCCGGCCACACTCTCGAACAGGTCGGCCAGGTTGAAGGCCGGCGC
Organism: Candidatus Dormiibacterota bacterium; assembly: GCA_046727275.1. GTDB lineage: Bacteria > Chloroflexota > Dormibacteria > Dormibacterales > Dormibacteraceae > CF-161. The sequence goes on along the minus strand of JBKPCH010000054.1, from coordinate 12,978 downwards.
CCGGCCGGCGGCCTCGCTCAAGCGTCCTCTCCCGCGATCCGCGACGCCAGCCGGAGCAGGTGGTGTGTGGCCCCGCCGAGGCTCAGCTCGTTCTGCTTGGCCCACAGGAAGTAGCGGTGCAGCGGGTAGGAGACGTCGACCCCGACCCCGCCGTGCAGGTGCTGCGCCGTGTGCGCGACCCGCTGGCCGCCCTCGGCCGCCCAGAACTTGGCGATGGCGACGGCGTCTGCGGCGTCCTCCCCCTGCGCCAGCCGCCACATCGCCGACAGCAGGGTCAGCCGGATGCCCTCGACGTCCACGTAGGCGTCGGCCGCCCGCTGCGAGACCGCCTGGAACGCCGAGAGCGGGCGGCCGAACTGCTCGCGCTGCGACGTGTACTCCGCGGTCATCCGCAGCGCCTGCTCCGTCACGCCCAGCTGCATGGCGCAGAGCCCGACGGTGGCGCGGGCGACCAGCCAGGGCAGGGCGTCGGCGCCGCCGAGCGCCGACTCCTCGGGCACGGCGACGCCGTCCAGCGCCACCAGGAACTGGATCTCGCGGGTGGTCGCCTCCTCGCGCTCCAGGTGGACCCCGGGCGCGTCCGGCTGGACCAGGAAGAGGCGCGGCCCGGCATCGGTCAGGGCCGGCACGACGATGGCGGCGCTGGCGGCAGCCGCCGGGACGCCCAGCTTGACCCCGTCCAGCCGCCAGCCGCCCGCGGCCCTCTCCGCCCTCGTCGCGGGCGCCAGCGGGTCCGGGTTGCGGGGCTCGTGCAGCGCGCCCGTCAGCACGACGTCGCCGGCGGCGACGCCCGGCAGGTAGCGGCGCCGCTGCTCCGGCGTGCCGAGCGCGGCGATGGGCAGCGCGCCCAGCGCCAGCGTCGGGAAGACGGGGACGGGCGCGACGGCCCGGCCCACCTCCTCCAACAGGAGGCATAGCTCGACCAGGCCCAGGCCGCTGCCGCCTTCCTCCTCGGGGACGCAGACGCCGAGCAGGCCGGCCCCGGCCAGCGCCCGCCACAGCTCGTGGTCCACGCGGTCGTCGGTGGCCTCGACCCGGGCCAGGCGCTCGGGCGTGGCGTGGTCGCCCAGGACCCGCCTGGCGAGGCCGCGGAGCTCCTCCTGGTCGACGGTGTAGGCGAAGTCCATCAGGCCGCACCCCCTGTTGCCGGCTGGGGAGAAGGGAAGGAAGGGCGGGCGTGGCGGGTAGGAATGGGCTTCGCGCGAGCGGGTGAGTCGATGATCCCGAGATCACCTGACGCCGCCCGCAGACCCGAAGGGCCGGACCGAAGGTCCCCCACATGTCCCTGAGAGCGGGGGGGTTCCGGAAGGGGGGCCTGCCCCCCCTTGCATCCATCAGCGCCTCACTGCCATGTGGAGGCCGAACACACTGATCAGGTCGCGCTGGACCTCGTTGGTGCCGCCGCCGAACGTCAGGATCAGCGTGCCCCGGTAGGCCCGCTCCACCCGGCCCTGCAGCACCGCCTCCGGCGAGCCGCGCTTCAGCGTGCCCGCCGGGCCCATCACCTCCAGCAGGAGCCGGTAGGCCTGGCAGTACAGCTCGGTGCCGAACACCTTGGTGGCGGAGGCGTCCGCCGGGTCGATCCGGCCCTGGGTCAGCGACCAGGCCACCTTCCAGTTGATCAGCGTCAGGAACTCCAGCCCGGCGCGGACCCGGGCCAGGTTGAGGCGCGCCCACTCCTGGTCGACCACTCGCCGGCCGTCCGCCAGGCGGGTGCTGCGCGCCCACTCGCAGACCTCCTCGAACAGCCGGGCCAGGCCGCCCGGCGCGCACAGCGCCACCCGTTCCAGGTTGAGCTGGTCCACGATCAGCTCCCAGCCCCGGTTCACCTCCCCCACCAGCGCGTCTGCGGGCACCCGCACGCCGTCGTAGAACGTGGCGTTCGTGGTGGCGTCGCCGATCGTATGGATGGGGCTGAAGCGGAAGCCGGGCGCCCCGGTGGGCACGATGAAGATCGAGATCCCGCGGTGCTTCTTCGCCTCGGGGTCGGTGCGGGCGGCCAGCCAGACGTAGTCGGCGTCCGCCACCAGGCTGGTCCACAGCTTGCTGCCGCTGATGACCCACTCGTCGCCGTCGAACACGGCGCTGGTGCGCAGGGCGGCCAGGTCCGTCCCGGCGTCCGGCTCGCTGTAGCCGATCGAGAAGTGGACCTCGCCGCGCAGGATGCGGGGCAGGAACGCCGCCTTCTGCGCCTCGCTGCCGTGGCGCATCAGCGTGGGGCCGACCGTGTTGATGGTCAGGAAGGGCACGGGCGCGCCCGCCCGCTGGGCCTCGTCGAAGAAGATGAACTGCTCGACGGCCGAGCGGCCCTGGCCGCCGTACTCGACCGGCCAGCCGATGCCCAGCCAGCCGTCGCCGCCCATCCGCAGCGCGATGTCGCGGTACATCGGGCCGCCGTACTCGCCGCTCCCCAGCGCGGCCTCGACCTCCGGCGTCATCAGCTCGGCGAAGTAGGCGCGCAGCTCGTCGCGCAGGGCGGCCTGCTCGTCGGTGAGGGCGAGGCGCATCAGGCGCTCGCCGAGATGCGGACCGGCATCTCCTTGACGCCGTTGATGAAGTTCGAGCGCAGGCGGCGGACCGGCCCGGTCACCTCGACCTCGGGCGCGCGGCGCAGCAGCTCCTCGAAGATCAGCCTGATCTCCAGCCGGGCCAGGTTGGCGCCCAGGCAGAAGTGCGGCCCGCCGCCGCCGAACGTGAGGTGGTCGTTCGGTGTGCGGCCGACGTCGAAGACGTCCGGGTCGTCGAACACCGCCTCGTCGCGGTTGGCGGAGCTGTAGTAGACGACCACCTTGTCGCCTTCGGCGACCCGCTGCCCGGCGATTCCGGTGTCGCGCGTGGCGGTGCGCCGGAACAGCATGACCGGGGTCACCCAGCGCAGCATCTCCTCGACGGCAGTGTCCATCAGCGACGGGTCGGCCTGCAGTCGCCGGCGCTGGTCCGGGTGCTCGATGAGGGCGAGCATCCCGCCGGAGACCAGGTTGCGGGTCGTCTCGTTGCCGGCCACGGCGAGCAGCAGGAAGAACATGTCGAACTCCATCTCGGTGAGCTGCTCGCCGTCGATCTCGGCCCGCATGAGCACACCGACCAGGTCGCTGCGGGGGCCGTCGCGGCGCTTGAGCGCCAGCTCGTTGGCGTACAGGAACATCTGCGTCGCGGCCTCCTGGGCCTGCTCGGGCGAGCTCTGCAGCTCCGGGTCGTTGCCGGCGATCATCGTGTTGCTCCACTCGTAGATCTGCCGGCGCTCCTCCCGCGGGACGCCCAGCATCTCGGCGATGACCTGCAGCGGCAGCTCAGCGGCGACCTGGGCGACGAAATCGAACTCGCCGCGCTCGACCACGGCGTCCACGATCTCGGCGCAGAGGCCGCGGACCCGCTCGGTCAGCAGGGCGGTCATCCGCGGCGTGAAGCCCTTGTTGACCAGCGCCCGCAGCTTCGTGTGCCGCGGCGGGTCCATGTTCAGCATCATCAGGCGGTTCTGCTCGAGGCCGGTGTCGTCCATCTCGTTGATCAGCGCGCTGCGGCGGTACGAGGAGAAGGTGGCGAAGTCGCGGGACACGGCCACGATGTCGCGGTGGCGGGTGACCGCCCAGTACGGGGGGTCGCCCGGGTGCCGGAAGACCGGAGCCTCCCGGCGCAGCAGCGCGAACATGTCGTGGGGCACGCCCTGGACGAAGACGTCGGGGTCCAGCAGGTCGACGTCCTCCAGCCGGCCGGCCGGCGGCCGCAGAGCCGTCATCCCTGGGCCCCCACGGCGCCCAGCTCCTCGTGCAGGCGCTCGATGGTCCGCGTGGCGCCCTCCACCAGGTCGAAGACGACGTCCCGGGTCGCCCGCACGCTGTTCATCCGGCCCACGATCTGGCCGACCGGGGAGCCGGCCAGCTCGGCGTTCCCGGCGCGGCCGATCCGGTGCTGCGCCTCGGCGGTGAGCAGGAACTGCAGCGGCATGGGCAGCGCGCCGGGCCCGTCGGGGTCGTCCCAGGCGTCGGTCCAGGCGGTGCGCAGCTGCCGGGCCGGCTTGCCCGTCAGCGAGCGCGAGCGCACCGTGTCCCTCGGTCCCGCCGCCAGCAGCTTGTCGCGGACGACCGGGCTGAGGTCGCTCTCGGCCACGGTCAGCCAGATCGATCCCGTCCAGACCCCCTGCGCGCCGAGGGCCAGCGCGGCGGCCACCTGGCGGCCGTCGCCGATGCCGCCGGCGGCCAGGACGGGAACGGGGCTCACGGCGTCGACCACGTCGGGCACGAGCACCATTGTCGAGATCTCGCCCGTGTGCCCGCCAGCCTCCGTCCCCTGGGCGACGATCACGTCCACCCCTGCCGCCACCTGCCGGCGGGCCTGGTTCACGTCGCCGACCAGTGCCGCGACGGGCACGCCCCGGCCGTGCGCCTGCGCCACGACGTCGGGCGGCGGCGGCCCGAGGGCGTTGGCCAGCAGGGCGATCGGGTGGGCGAGGGCGACCTCGACCTGGGAGCGGGCGCCGCCGCTCGTCCAGCCGAGGAGGCCGCGGGGACGGGGCGCGTCGTCCGGCAGCGGCGGCACGCCGTGGCGGGCGAGGACCTCCTCGACGTAGCGGCGGTGGCCCTCTGGGATCATGGCCTCGAGCTGGGCGGCCAGGTCGCCGCCGTCCAGGTCGGCGCCGGCGTAGGAGGCGGGCATGACGACGTCGACGCCGTAGGGGCGGCCGGCCGCGTGCTCGTCGACCCAGCGCAGCTCGATCTCCAGCTGCTCCGGGGTGAAGGCCAGGGCGCCGAGGACGCCCAGGCCGCCGGCCCGCGAGACGGCGGCGACCACGTCGCGGCAGTGGCTGAACGCGAACAGCGGGACGTCGATGCCGAACACGTCGCAGACCGGAGTGCGCACTGGTTCTTCCTCCCGTCGCCGCCGGCGACACCGGCGCTGCCGTGGCCGAGCCGGATCCCGCCGAGCGGTCGGCGCACGGCGCCGGCGGCGGCGCGGTCGGTGGAATCCGGCTCAGGGCCGACTATAACGCGTTCTAGTCTGGAGTTCCAGTCGGGGCAGCCCGGTGCGCCAGGTGCCGGGCGTGGGGGCGGGGTGCAGGGGTCAGGCCGGCGAGGCGACAGGCAGGCCGAAGAGGTTCGCCGCAGCGGCCATCCGTTCGTCATACGTGACCACCACGCCAAGATCGGGACCCAACGAGAGCGCAGCCGCGATGTGGACCGCGTCCAGCGACCGCATGGTGGCGGGTCCGAGCAGCCCCGCCTGGCGGAAGAGCGCGCGATCGACCGCCATCATCGGCATCCGTTCGAGCAGAAGCCGCGTGCGCTCGACCAGTTCCGCCGGCTGCCGCTGCGCCACGCGGAGCGCCTCGGTGCAGAGCAGCAGAGCCGAGACACGCAGCGGCCAACCCTGCAGGTAGGCGCGCAGCGGTAAAGACTCCGGCTCTGGCCAGCACAGCTTGACGAACGCCGACGTGTCGAGGTAGGCGTATCTATCGTTCGTCGGCACGGAGCTCGGCCAGGATCTCGGAACCCAATCTCTGACCCGGCTCCAGGGGTGGCGGCGGCCAGAGGTCGAGGAGATCGCCCTCCGCCTCGGGTGGCATCAGCCGTCCCTCAGCCATCAGTTGCTGCGCACGCGACGGCCAGGCCTTGACGATCCTCGCGATCGGACGACCGTGGTCGGTCACCTCCACGGTCTCGCCTTCCTGGACCTGGCGCAGCGCCGCACTCAGACCGTCCTTCAGCTCGCGCACGCCCAACCTGATCATGGCCTCATTGTAGCCTCAAGTGTGGCCTGATCGGAGGGAGGTCAGCCGCCGGCGCCCAGGGACGCGGCCAGCACCTCGCGCTGGGTCGGGCGGGCTTCCGCGTAGCGCCGGCGGCCGGCGTCCGTCAGGTGGACCCAGATCCCGCGCCGGTCGTCGTCGCACATGGCGCGGCAGACGAGGCCGTCCCGCTCCAGGCGCGCGATCAGGCGCGACAGCGCGCTCTGGCTCAGGTAGACGGACCGGGCGACCTCCTGGACCCGGTACTGGTCCTTGCCGCCCTCGACCAGGCGCTCCAGGACCTCGAACTCGCTGGCGCCCAGGCCGTGCCGCTCCTGCAGGGCCCGCTCCAGCGCGCACCACGTCGTAGCGTGACGGTCGAGGAGCCGGCGCCACTCGCCGACGAGCGGGTCCGTGTCTGGCCTGGCCACTTTTCGGCGCTCATCATACCGGCTTCCCAAGCGGTAGTTGCACATGCATTCATCCTGGCTCGTACCTCTACTGTCAGGTCGCCTTTACAGATCGGACGACTCTGTGGGAGACGGGCCGAGGCGGGGTCGAGCCATCGCGTCCTGTCTCGGCTATGCTGGGGCCGTGGGGGGCCACCAGCGGGGGCAGTCTCTCATAGAGTTTGCGCTGACCATCGGGGCGTTCCTGGTCGTGTTGTTCGGAGCGCTCTCGACTGCCCTCTACGCGGTGCAGCGATCTGCTGCGGTGACCGCCGCCGCCGCCGGAGCACGGGCCGCCGCCAGCGCGCAGCCTGGCCGGCCAAATGATCCGGACCTGGCCGCGGCCGGCCCGCTGATCGCGTCGCGCCTGGGGCCGGTCCAGTTCGGGACGTCGGTGCGGCCCCGGCCGGCCGGCGTGCCGTGCGACGCCCTGGACTCCATCCCGGCCGGCCAGCTCGAGGTCTGCTCGACCCTCGACCCCGCCGACCCCGACATGGTCCTGGTGATCGTCCGGGGCCGCCCGCTCAACCTGATCCCGCTCGTCCCGCTGCCGTGGACTATCGACGCCCCGGCCGAGATCCACAGGGTCACGTTCACGCGATGAACAGGGCAGTCACCGGGAGACGGCCCTGTCGCCATGCCCGGCAGATGTGCAGGGGGAGGCAGGCCTCCCCCTCCCCGGGGTCCCCACGAAATCGCGGTGGTGGGGTGCGGATTTCGTGGGGTGGGTCCGGACCCCCTCCTCTTGTCAGGAACATTCTGGGAGCCTTCGGCTCAGCCCTTCGGGTCCCGGCGCCACGTTGGCGATCTCGGGAAGACGGACTCACATGCTCGGGCGAAGCCCTTGCGTACGGCCGCCTCTGGCGCTGCTCCGCTCTTTCGGGCCAGGCGCTCATCGAGACCGCCATCACGCTGCCGGTCCTCATCGTCCTGCTCCTCTCCTTCCTCCTGGCGATGGTCGTCGCCCAGGCGTACGTGGACCTCGACACCGCGACCAGCCTGGCCGCCGCCTCGGCCGTCACCGCGCCGGCCGGCAACGCCGCGCTCAGCCAGGACTTCGCCAACCGCACCTACAACGGCACGCTGCGCCGCTCCGGCTACCTGGAGCCCGGCCAGCTCGAGGGCTGCGGCGGCTACGCGGCGGGCGGCAGCGTGTCCTGCACCGGCCACGCGACGCTGTTCCTCTCCCGCACGCCCATGGCGCTGCTGCAGCCGTTCAACAGCAGCTGGACACTGACCATCCAGGCCACCGCCACGGCCTACAGCTCGCCGTACAGGTCGACCTGACCATGGCCGGACAGAAGGGACAGAGAGGACAGACGCTCGTGATCTTCACGCTGGTCTGCGCCTTCCTCCTGCTGGGCACCATCGCCCTCGTCGGCAACACGCAGGTGCTGTTCGTCAACTCCGACCGCGCCGACGCCGCGGCGCTGCTGGCGGCGCAGGCCGGCGCCTCCGCGATCGACGAGTCCGCCCTGTACAGAAACGAGGTCCGGCTCCGGCCCGACCTCGCCGTCAGCCGCTGCGACACGGCCGCGCGGCAGGCCCCCTACGTCGTGTCGGTCACCTGCACGGTCCGCGGCGACACCGTCACCGCGAGGGTGGTCGAGCGGGTCGACATGCCTGTGCCGCTGTGGAGCGGCGCCGAGACGCTGAGTGCGACCCGGACGGCCAGGGCCGCGTTCGGCGGCTACACAGGAGGTTTCCAGGGCCCGTGACAGCACGCAACCTGATCCTCGCCGTCGGCGGCGTCCTGGTGCTGGTCGCAGCCATCGGGGCCATCTACCTCGAGATCATCGTGCAGTCGCGCTCGACACACGAGGTGTGGATGGTGACGCAGGACGTGCCGGCCGGCGCCCGGCTGACCGCCGACAACGTGCGCCGGGCGAGCATTCCCGACACCGGCGACCACGTCCTCTACTACCGGGGCAACCCGGTGGACGACCGCCGCCGGGCCGGCCACACGCTGACCACCGGGCACCTCCTGGCCGATGACGACCTCCTGCGCACGCAGATGGTGCTGGTCCCGGTGAACTTCAAGGCCGCGCCCCCGCTGAACCGGGGCGACGTGATCGACGTCTACACCCAGCTCGGCAACAAGACCGTCCAGGTCGGCAAGAACCTGCCGGTCGAGTCCGCCACCACGATCTGGGTGCCGGCCAGGGACGAGCCGAGCTGGATCACGCTGGAGGCCAACAACGCGCCGCTCTTCGCGGCCACCAGCGCCGGCATCGGCGTGCCGGCCAGCCCGGGGCTCGGGATGCAGGACGCGGTCGCGACGCTGTCCGGGTCGATCGTGAACAGCCCGGGCAGCGGCAACCCGGCGCCCATCGTCTCGACCCCGGGGGGCACCAGGCCGTGAGCTACGTCGTCTCCTTCGTGGGCACCAAGGACGGCCAGGGGGTCACCTCCACCGTCCTGGCGGTCGCCTTCGAGATCGCCCGCAGCAACTCCGTCCTGGTGATCGACGGGGACATGTCCGGGACCTCGACCGCGATCGACCACCTCCACCTGCACCCCCAGGGCCGCGGCATGAACAACCTGGTCGGGATGAACCGCATCACGCAGGACGCGCTGCTGCACCAGGTCATCACCACCCGGCACCCGCGGGTGCACCTGGTGCCCGGGCTCATGGCCATCTACGGCACGGGCACCGCCGACTTCGTCGGCCAGCTGGAGCGGGGCGAGGCGCTGAACAGCCTGGTCTACGACTTCGTCGTGCTCGACCTGGGCTGCGCCTGGTCGCACCCGCTGCTGGACTCGCCCCGCGCCGCCGCCCAGGCGGTGGCGCGGATCTCCTCGCGGGTGTTCGTCGTCATGCAGGACAGCCCCGCCCGCATCGCCCGCTCGATCCAGGTCCTGCAGACCGCGCAGCCGCCGAAGGCCGAGATCGTGCTGATGGAGACCCGCCGGGGCGCCCTGAGCCAGCAGGTGCGGGACGTGCTGGCCGCCCGCCTGCCCTCGATCGGCCTCGCCGCCCGCGCCCGCTGGGACCCTAGGCGCGCGCAGGCGGCGGAGGACGGGGGCGTGCCGATCTCCCGGGTCGGCGAGGACGTCGTCAGGGGCGCCCGCATCGTGGACCGGGCGCGGCCGAGCCTGCAGGCGGCCAGGACGGCCCCCGCGGCGGGGGTGGGCTGAGGCCATGCTGGCAGCCCAGGACGCCGGCCGCGAGGCCCCGATACGGACGATCCCCTGGCCGGTCGTGCCGGAGACGGTCCGCGACACGGTGAACGTGCTGACCCAGGTCATCCGGGACTACCGGCACCAGGCGGACATCAAGCCGTCGACGCGGGACGAGGAGCGCCTCTTCGAGCTGGTGAAGGACCTGGTCGACCAGGCGGTGGAGCAGCCCGGCCGCTTCCGGCTGCACGGCGCGACGGCGCGACGCCTGGCGGGCGACGACGCGTTCCGCGCGGACGTGGTCCGCAGCACGATGGCCGCCAGCTCCTGGCTGTTCCCGCTCTCCCGCCTGGTCTACATGCTGGACGGCATCGAGGAGATCCACGTCAACCGGTGGGACAAGTGGCTGCTGACCACCAGCACCGACCGCATGATGCTGGACGGCGCGGGCAACCCGTTCCGGAGCGACGCCGACGTGCTCACCTTCTTCAAGGAGAAGGTGCTGACGATGCCGGGATTCAAGGGCTACCGCCAGCTCAGCGAGGGTCACCCGGCGGCCGAGGGCAACCTTGGCCGCGTCCTGCGCGTCTGCATCGTCCAGGACCCGGCCGTGTCGGGCAGCACCAGCGTGGTGGCCACGGTGCGCCTGCAGGGCGCCGCCAACATCCACACGCTGGCGGAGTACGTGCAGCGCGGCGTCATGCCGCGGGGCGTGGCCGACTTCCTGGACGCCTGCGTCCGGAGCAAAGTGAACATCATGATCGCGGGCGGCACCGCGACCGGGAAGACGACACTGCTGCGCGTGCTCTGCGGCATGGTGCCGCGCCGCGAGCAGCTGCTGGTGATCGAGGACAGCGCGGAGCTGAACCTGGACGGCGACCGCGGCGACGGCCACGAGTGGCACCCGCTGGTGCAGCACCTCTGCACGGTGCCGCCCAGCTACGGCACCGAGTCCGGCATCACGATGCGCGACCTGGCCAAGCTGGCGCTGCGGATGCGGCCGAACCGCATCATCCTGGGCGAGGCTCGCGACGCCGCGATGGCGGAGGTCTGCCTGGTCGCCTCGACCGGCCACGACGGCTCGATGGTGACGGTGCACGCCGACGACGCCTTCCAGGGCCTCAAGCGCTCCGCCGAGTACGTGATGAAGAGCCCGGACTACGCCGGCAACAGCAACGCCTTCGAGCTGGCCGAGCTGGCCGTCCACCGCGCCTTCAACGTGGTCGTCCACCTGGTGCAGGACTCGGACGGCGTCCGCCGCGTCTCCGGTGTCCTCGGCCTGGGCGGGGAGCGCGGGCACACGACGTGGATCTACCGGCGCGACCTGGAGGGACGCCTCCAGCGCCAGACGCGGCACGTCGGCGACCTGCCGCCCGGCCTGCGCTGGAAGCTGGGCCCGGAGCTCGGCCAGGAGGTGCCGCCTATATGACCCGGTCGATCCTGTTCTCGCCGCTCTTCTTCTACGGCCAGGTCGTGTTCGTCCTGCTGGTGGCGCTGGCGCTCGGGCTCCTGGTGGCCGGTGACGGGAAGCGCCGCCGGCCCGCTTCCCGGACCCGCTTCCGGCCCCTGCTGGAGACGCAGCGGGCGCGAGCGGTGGCGCTGGGCTGGAGCCTCAATGCCTGGATGGCCCTGCGGATCGGCAGCGCGCTGCTGGGCCTGGTCGTGGGCGTCATCATCGGCACGCCGGTCGTGATCCTGGGCTGCACCGCGGTCGGCGTGTTCGCCGTGCCGTTCGCGCTGGGGCCGTTCACCGACCGCCGCCGGCTGCAGATGGAGCGCGCCCTGGTGGACCAGGTGCGCGGCATCGTCGAGCTGGTCCGCATGTCCAACCAGACGCTGGACGAGGCGCTGACCGACGCCGGCGCCAACCCGGTGCCGCTGCTGCGCCGGATCCTGGAGCCGCTGGCGGACACGCACACGTCCATCCGGGACCGGCTGATCGAGGTGGACCGGCGCGCCGTCAGCCCGATCGCGAACCGCGTCTGCGCCGACCTGCTGCTCTCGCTGGACACGTCGCCGGAGGCGTTCGTGACCGAGGCGGTGGAGGTCCTGATCCCGCAGTACGAGGCGGACCTCGGCCTGCAGGAGCGGAACCACGCCATCGCCCAGGGGTCCCGCCAGGCCGGCTACATCGTGGCTTTCCTGATGGGCCTGATGTTCCTGATCGTGATGCGGGTCGACAACTTCCGGGCCGCCTACGCCCGTCCGCTGGGCCAGGTCGTGCTGGTCGTGATCGCGGCGATGTGCATGCTGATCTTCTGGGTGATCGGCCTGCTGACGCCGCGCAGCCAGTGGGTGCGCTGGAACCTGCCCGAGATCAAGAGCCAGCTCGAGCGGCGGTATGCCTGACCTGGTCCTGCCCGCGCTGATCGTCGTCCTCGGCGGCGGGGTCGGCCTGGCGCTGTGGCGGCTGGGGGCGCTGACCTCGCCGCCGGTCGTGGCCTGGAACCGGGTGGGCCGCAACCACGGCCTGATCGACGACAAGCCGCTCACCGAGCGGCTGGGCGAGCGGGCCCCGTTCCTGCGCCGCTTCGACGACGCGGCCAACATCCCGCGCCTGCTCGCCATCGCCGGGCGCACCGAGTCGGCCACGGCCTGGATCCTGCGCAACGTGGCGCTGGCCCTGCTGGTCCTGCTGGTCGGCATCGCGGCCGACCTGGCCGTGCTGAGCACCCGGCACACGCTGCCCTTCCCACTCCTGGACTTCGTCCTGCTCGCGGTGATGGCGTTCGTGGTCGGCTACCTGCTGCTTCGCATCGCCGCCAGGCGGCGGCAGGCGGGGCTGCAGGCCGGGCTGGGCGGCGCGCTGACCGAGATGGCGATCCTCACGTACACGCGGCAGATGTCCATCGAGCAGTCGCTGGACCTGCTGGCCAGGGCGCAGGCGGACGGCCACCTGTGGGAGCTCATGCGGGATGAGGGCTGGCGCCAGCTGGTGGTGCTGGACGCCTCGCCGCTGCTGCCCCAGCGCGACCGGCCCTTCACGAGCGCGGCCACGATCTACGAGCGGATCGGCCACGGCTATGGGGTCCCCATGTTCACGCTGCTGGGCAGCAGCATGCGCCGGATCGACGACAAGGGCCTGAGCCCGCGCATGGTCCTGACGAACCTGGCCCGCACGGTCGCCGCCAACCACCTGGCCGAGATGCAGGTTCGCTCGGAGCAGTCGAAGTTCCGGCAGGCCATCCCCATCGGCCTGATGATCGTGCCGCTGCTGATCCTGATCGGCTACCCGGCGTGGGTCTCCCTGTCGAGGGCGTTCCAGTGAATATGCAAGGGGGGGCAGGCCCCCCCTTCCGGAACCCCCCCTCTGTCCTGGGTGCCTGGGGGACCTGCGGTCCAGCCCTTCGGGTCTGTGGGCGGTGTCTGGCGATGTCGGGAAGACGGACTCACTCGCTCGCGCGAAGCGCATTCCTACCCACCGGGCGCGGGAGGATCCCCGAGGGATGCCGATGAACCTGCCCGCCACCATCGCCGCGGCGCGGGACTTCTTCCTCGACCGGCAGCCCAGCGTCGCCTCGGCCATCGCGGCGGCGGAGGTCACCGTGGCCGTGCTGGCCGCCGGGCTGCTGCTGTGGGCGGCCACCAGGCTGGCGCGGGCCGCCGGCGGCCGGCTGCCGAGGCCGCGGGCACGGACCTTCGTCGGGGCGGCGGCGCTGGCGGCCGGCCTGCTGGTCCTGGCGGCCG
>JBKPCH010000053.1:0-8654 GCA_046727275.1 Candidatus Dormiibacterota bacterium | reverse complement strand
GCCCTCCCCGGCGTCGTCCCCCTCGCCGGCAGCGACCGCCGGCGGGCCCTGCGGCGACCCGGCCGCGAGCCTCCGGCCCCAGGGGGCCCTGCCGGCGCCCGGGGCCGCGGGGTCGTTCATGCGGACGATCCACGACCGGGGCCGGCTGGTCGTCGGCGTGGCGCGGGACTCGTTCCTGTTCAGCTATCCCAACCAGGACACGAAGCAGCTGGAGGGCTTCGACGTCGACGTGGCCAGGCAGGTGGCGCGCGCCCTGTTCGGCGACGAGAACCGGATCGAGCTGCGGCCGATCACGGCGGCGCAGCGCGCGCCGGCGCTCCAGGACGGCAGCGTGGACCTGGTCGCCCGCCTGTTCGGCATCACGTGCGCGGACCGGAGGCAGGTCGAGTTCTCGACCGTGTACTACGCCTCGGGGCAGCGGGTGCTCGTGGCCAGGACCTCGACCGCCCAGGGCCTCCAGGACATGGGCGGCAAGCGGGTCTGCGCCGTCTCGGGCTCGCCGGCGGCCGACACCGTCTCCCGGGCGGCCAGCCACCCGGCCCCGCTCACCGTCCGGGACTACACGGACTGCCTGGTCATGCTCGCGATGGGCCGGGCCGACGGCGTGGTGTGCGAGGAGCCGCTGCTCGTGGGGCTGGCCGCGCAGGACCAGTCCGTCAAGGTGGTCGGGGCGAGGCTCACCACCGACCTGTACGGCCTGGGCGTCAGCCAGGCCCACCCCGAGTTCGTGCGCTACGTCAACGCGGTGCTGGAGCGGATGCGGGCCGACGGCACGTGGTCGGCTGCGTACAACCGCTGGCTGGCCAGGGAGGCCGGGCCCGCCGGCCCACCGCCCGCGACCTACCGGGACTGATCCGGCGCCGGCCCGGCGCCGGCCGTCTCGGCCAGCCGGCGCACCCGCTCCAGCAGGCGGTCGAACGCGGGCAGCAGCTCCGGCGGCCGCAGCACGGTGACCGGCCAGGGGAGCCGGGCCAGGTAGTAGGCCATCCAGTCCAGGTTGTCCGCGCGGCAGCGCAGGAGCACGCCGCCGGGCACCTCGGTGAGCCGGGCCACGGCCGGCGACACCCAGCGCCGGACCGCCGCCAGGCCGGCCGGTACCGTCACCTCGACCGACCAGGGCTCGAACATGTCCGCCAGGCGCTCGACGAGGTGCTCCCGCACGTCGAAGCCCGGCGGCGGCGTGAAGGTCCCGTCCGCCGGCTCGACCCTCTCCATCCGGTCGAGGCGGAAGAGGCGGACGCCGCCCCGGAGGTGGCACCAGCCCACCGCGTACCAGCGGCCCGACCGGTGGACCAGCCCGTAGGGGTCGACGAGGCGCTCGGCCGTGCCGCGGGGTGAGGCGTAGCGGAGCCGCAGCGTGCGGCGGTCCCGGATGGCCGCGCTGAACGCGAGCACGGTGCCGGCCCCGGGCGGCGCTGCCGGCTCCGGGAGGTCCAGCACCAGCGTCTCCTCGACGGCCGCGACCTGGGTGCGCACCGGCTCCGGCAGCACGCGCTCCAGCTTGGCCAGCGCCCCCTCGACCGCGGGCGCGGCGCTGGCCAGGCCGCCGCGGCGGGCCAGGAGCAGGCCCAGGGTGATGGCCAGGGCCTCGTCCTCGGTGAACATCAGCGGCGGCAGCTTGAAGCCGGGCCGGAGCCGGTAGCCGCCGTGGCGGCCCCGCTCGCTGAGGATCGGGACGCCGGCGTCCTGGAGCGCGCGCACGTAGCGCCGGACGGAGCGGGCGTCCACCTCCAGGCGCTCGGCCAGCTCCCGGCAGCCGACCCGGCCCCGCGCCTGCAGGACCTCGAGCACGGTGAGCAGGCGGGTGGTGGGACCGTACACGAAAAGCGGACAGAGTCTAACCGCATGCGGTGGTACACCTGTCGGCCATGAAGAAGTTCGTGCTGCTGTTCGTCGGCCGTACCGCGGCTCCGGAGGCTGCGGACCCCGTCACCCGGGACTACAACCAGCGCTGGATCGCCTGGATGCGCGACCTCGGCGCCCGGGGCCTCATGGAGGCCGGCCTGCCCATGGAGCCCACCGGCCGGGAGGTCAGCAGGGACGGCGTGACCGACTACCGGGCCGCGGACGTGGACATCGGCGGCCTGCTGATCGTCCAGGCCGAGGACCTCGACCAGGCCGTGGAGATCGCCCGCAGCGCCCCCCACGTCGCCCTGGGCGGCTCG
Source organism: Candidatus Dormiibacterota bacterium (assembly GCA_046727275.1). Classification (GTDB taxonomy): domain Bacteria; phylum Chloroflexota; class Dormibacteria; order Dormibacterales; family Dormibacteraceae; genus CF-161. The sequence continues at coordinate 6,489 of JBKPCH010000053.1, read as the reverse complement.
ACGATCGTCCGCCCGGCGATCGAGGTCCCGATGTAGCCGCCGGCGGCGGCCGGGCCCGGGCCCGCCGGCCCCGGCCAGCGGGCCCGGCCCAACCGGCGTCGGGCGCCCGGTTGGGTACGCTACGAAGCCACCGGCCATGACCATCATCAACCTCGGCTGCAGGACCAACGCCGCCGAGACCGACGAGATCGCCGCCCTCCTGGCGGACGCGCGCAACTACGTGGTCGTGAACTCCTGCACGGTCACCACCGCGGCCGACCGCGACACGCGGAAGACGGTCGCCCGCGCCCGCCGCGAGCACCCCGGCGCCGCCCTGGTCCTCATGGGCTGCTACGTCGACGCCCACCCGGGCGACACGCTGGGCGCGGACCTCGTCGTCCCCAACGCCTGGAAGCAGGCGCCGGCCGGCATCGAGGGCGCCGTCGAGCCGCCGGGCGTCCGCCGCTCCCGGTACGTGCTCAAGGTCCAGGACGGCTGCGACAACCGCTGCACGTTCTGCATCGTCTGGCAGACGCGGGGCCGCTCGCTCTCCCGCGTGCTGCCGTACCTGGAGAGCCGCGCCCGCGCGGCGGCCCGAGCCGGCTACCGGGAGATCGTCCTCACCGGCATCGACCTCGGCTCCTATCGCGGCGGCCTGGCGCCTCTGGTCCGCCGGCTGCTCGAGGCGGCCGCGCCGGCGCGCATCCGGCTCTCGTCCATCGACCCCTCGCACGTCGACGCCGACCTGGCCCGCCTGCTGGAGGATCCCCGGCTCTGCCCGCACCTCCACCTGCCGCTGCAGGCCGGCTCCGACCGGGTGCTTGCGCGCATGCGCCGGCGCTACGACCTGGCCACGTTCGAGCGGGCGGTCGCGATGGCCCGGGCGGCGCGGCCGGACCTGGCGCTGACAGGCGACATCATGGTCGCCTTCCCGGGCGAGACCGCAGGCGACTTCGCCGCGACATTGGCGGCGATCGAGCGGGCGGGCTTCACCGGGCTGCACGTGTTCCGCTTCTCGCCCCGGCCGCGCACGGCGGCCGCCCGCTACGCGGACCAAGTGCCGGCGGCCGAGGCCCAGGAGCGCTCGCGGCGGACGATCGAGCTCGGGAGCCGCCTCAAGGCCGCCTACGAGGCGCGCTTCGAGGGCCGGCCGCTCCAGGTCATCTGGGACCGCGTGTCCGGCGACCGGATCCGGGGCGTCAGCGAGAACTACATCCAGGTGACCGCGCCGGCCGAGGGGCGCCGGGCCGGGCAGCTGGAGGAGGTCGTATGGCGGACTGCGCCTTCTGCCGCATAGCGGCCGGCTAGAGCATGGCACGCTTCGAGGACTGGCTCAGCGAGCGCGGCCTGGAGATCCAGGTCCGCACCTACCCGGCCGGCACCCGCACGGCGGAGGACGCCGCGCGCGCCATCGGCTGCGAGGTGGCCCAGATCGTCAAGTCGCTGGTGTTCACCGCCGACGGCCGGCCGCTGATCGCGCTGGTCAGCGGCGCCAACCGCCTGGACACCCGCCGGCTGGAGGCGCTCACGGGCGGCAGGGTGGCCAGGGCCGATGCCGGCGTCGCCCGGCAGGCGACCGGCTACGCCATCGGCGGCGTGCCCCCGTTCGGGCACGCGACGCCCCTGCCGGTCTACATGGACCGCGACCTGGAGCGGTTCGAGGTGGTCTGGGCGGCGGCCGGCCGGCCCGACGCCGTGTTCCCGATCGCGCCGGGCCGCCTGGCCGAGCTGAGCGCGGCCACGGTGGAGGAGCTGGCGTGACCGGCATCCTGCTGCCCTGCCGGCGCTGCGGACGCCAGGTGTACAGCTCGGAGGTCCGGGATGGCCTCTGCCTGGACTGCCGGGTGGACGAGGCGGTGGCGGACCTCCGGACCGAGCACGTCCGGCTGTGGCGCAAGCGCGAGCGCTACCGGGCGAAGGGCGCCAACGCCGGCTCGGTGGACCGCCAGGTCGAGAAGCTCGAGGAGCGCATGGCGAAGCGGATCATCGCGCTGGTGCCGGAGGAGAGGGCGGCCTACGCCCAGCTGGAGCGCACGATGGAGAAGGCGCGGGAGTCGCGCTTCGACATCCGGAGCCTCCGCTGAGCGAGCGAGCCGCGCTGCTCCCGTTCCGCCACCTGTACGTCCACGTCCCCTTCTGCCGGCACAAGTGCGGCTACTGCGACTTCAACGCCTACGCGGGCATGGACCGGCTGATGCCGGACTACCAGGCCGGGCTGGAGCGCGAGCTGGAGACGGTCCGCGCCCGCCTGCCCTTCGGCTCGCTCCGCACCGTCTACTTCGGCGGCGGCACGCCCAGCCTGCTCCCGGCGGGGCTGGCCGCGCGGATGCTGGCGCACGTGCGCCGGGCCTTCGACGTGGAGCCGGACGCCGAGGTGACGCTGGAGGCCAACCCGGCGTCGACCGACCCCGAGCGGCTGGAGGCCTGGCGCGCGGGCGGCGTCAACCGGCTCAGCCTGGGCGTCCAGGGCTTCGACCGCCGCGCCCTGGCGGTGCTGGAGCGGCGCACGGACGGGGCGCAGGCGGAGCGGGCGTTCCGCCAGGCCCGCTCGGCCGGCTTCGACAACGTCAGCCTCGACCTGATCTACGGCGTGCCCTTCCAGGACGAGGCCTCCTGGGCGGACACCGTCGAGCGCGCCGCCGCCCTCGCGCCGGAGCACCTGTCCTGCTACTGCCTCACGTTCGAGGCGGGCACGCTGCTCACGCGCAGGCGCGACCGGGGCCTGCTGCCGGAGGTGGACGGCGACGTGCAGTGGGAGCAGCTGGACGCGGCCGACCGCCTGCTGGCCCGCGCGGGCTACGCGCGCTACGAGGTGTCGAGTTGGGCGCGTCCTGGCCGGCGCTCGCGGCACAACCAGGCCTACTGGGACTGCCGGCCCGTGTACGGCGCCGGGGCCGGGGCCCATTCCTACGCGACCGACGGGGAGCGCGCCTGGCGCTGCTGGAACGTGGCCCGTCCCCGCGAGTACGTCGTGGCCGCCGCCGCCGGGGACGTCGAGGCCGGCCGCGAGGAGCTGGCCCCGGACCGCGCGGCGGCCGAGCGGGTCATGCTCGGCCTGCGCACGACGGCCGGCCTGGAGCCGCCGCCCGGATTCGAGGCGCCCCTGCGCGAGCTGGAGGAGGCGGGCCTCCTGGTCCGGGACGGCCCGCGCCTGGCCCCGACGCGGCGCGGGCTGGACCTCCACAACCGCATCGCACTGGCGGTGCTTTGATGGGCCGCAGCCTGGAAGCCGCGGCGCCCACCGGTCGTTAAACTGATTGGCACTCGAGCCTCGAGAGTGCCAGGAGACACATGGAGCAGCGGAAGCAGGAGATCCTGAAGGCCGTCGTCCGTGAGTTCACCGTGTCGGCGATCCCGGTGGGCTCGCAGGCGCTGGTCACGAGGCACTTCTTGAACCTCAGCTCGGCGACGGTGCGGAACGAGCTGTCGGAGCTGGCCGACCTCGGCTACCTCATCCAGCCCCACACCTCGGCCGGCCGCATCCCCACGGACCGCGGCTACCGCTACTTCGTCGACTTCCTGATGGACCTCCAGCCGGTGCCGGCGCAGGTCGAGTCGTTCATCCAGGGCGAGCTGCGGCTGGCGCCCGGTGACCCGCAGGCGCTCCTGGAGCGGGTCGCCACGACGGTCGCGGCCGTCACCCAGAACGCGGCCATCGCCAGCCTGCCCCACGGCCCGCCGGCCCGCATCAAGCACCTGGACCTGGTGTCCCTGGAGCCCACCGAGGTCCTGGTGATCCTGCTGGTGGAGGGGAACCTGATCCGCCAGCACGTGATCCCGGTCGGCGAGCCGGCGACGCAGGCTCAGCTCAGCCGGCTGGCGAACAAGCTGAACCGCGAGCTGCTCGGCAAGGACCGGGAGATCCTCGCCCTGCGCCTGCAGCGGCTGGGCCCGGGCCTGGAGCGTGAGATCATCGCCCGCCTGACGGAGACGCTCGAGCTGTTCGAGCGGGGCGCGGAGACGCTCGTCCTGCACGACGGCGTTCGCAACCTGCTGCGCCAGCCGGAGTTCGCCGAGGCGTCCAGGCTCCACGACGTGCTGGAGGTGCTGGAGGAGACCCGCTACCTGGCCACGCTGCTGCAGGAGCTGGTGGGCGACTCGGACATGCAGATCGTGATCGGCTCCGAGAACGTCACGACGCAGCTGCGCTCCTGCACGCTCGTGCTGACGACCTACGGCCCCACGAGGCGCATCCGGGGCGTGCTCGGGGTGGTCGGGCCGACCCGCATGGACTACGGCCAGGTGGTCGGCCGCCTCCAGACGGTGGCCCGCTCCGCCAGCGAGCGCATGGCGGACCTCTACGCATAGAGATCTGGCGACCCCGCTAGAGTTATGCGGCGGCCGGGCGGGTGGCCTTGGGGGTTTGACCCGGCCCCACCGCGCGGTATCAAGACCAACGAGCAAACGAGCTATGGCGACCAAGCGAAAGACCGACCACGAACCCCGCCAGCCCCGCCGGCAGGAACCGGCGGTCGAGGCGTCCCCGGCCGACGGCCCCGTGTCCGGCGGCGCCGGCGAGCCGCAGCCCGCGGCCGAGGCGGCCGAGAAGGCCGAGCCCGCGGACACGACCCCGATCCTCGAGACGGCCGAGCGCCGGATCGAGGAGCTCTCGTCGCAGCTGGAGGAGGCGAACGGCCGCCACCTGCGGCTCGCCGCCGACTTCGACAACTACAAGAAGCGCGCCCGCCAGGAGCAGGTGGACACCATGCGCTACGCCGCCGCCACCGTCGCGGAGCGCCTGCTGCCCGTGATGGACGACGCCGACCGGGCGATGGAGCACGTCCCCACCGGCGTCGACGACGGCTGGCTGAAGGGCGTCCGGCTGACCTTCCAGAAGCTGCAGGAGGTGCTCGCGGGCGTGGGCGTCGAGCGCATCGAGGCCGTCGGCCTGCCGTTCGACCCCAAGCTCCACGAGGCCGTCGCCTCGGAGGAGACGTCGGAGCACCCCGAGGACAGCGTCGTGGCCGAGCTCCGCGCCGGCTACCGGATGCACGACCGCGTCCTGCGTCCGGCGCTGGTCAAGGTGGCCCGGCCCCCAGCCTGAGCAGACCCGGTTTGGCGATCAAGAGAGACTATTACGAGGTCCTGGGCGTCGCCCGCGAGGCGTCGCCCGACGAGCTGAAGCGGGCCTTCCGCCGGCTGGCCATGCAGTACCACCCGGACCGGAACCCCGACGACCCGCAGGCGGCCGAGCGCTTCAAGGAGTGCAGCGAGGCCTACGAGGTGCTGTCGGATCCCGAGAAGCGGCGGAGCTACGACATGTTCGGCCACGCCGGTGTCGGCCAGGCCGGCGCGGGCGCCGGGGGCTTCGAGGGCTTCGGCTTCGGCGACATCTTCGACACCTTCTTCGGCGGCGGGTTCGGGGCCAGGGCGACGGGCCGCCGGGCCGCCCGCGGCGACGACCTCCGCTACGACCTGACGATCACGTTCGAGGAGGCCTTCACCGGCATCGAGAAGGAGATCGAGGTGGCCCGGCTGGTGACCTGCGAGCTCTGCACCGGCAGCGGCGCGCAGCCGGGCACCGGCTCGGAGACGTGCGCGACCTGCGGCGGCTCCGGCCAGGTGCGCCGGCAGGCCCAGTCGATCTTCGGCTCCGTCGTCAACATCACGACCTGCCCCAGCTGCGGCGGCGCCGGCCGCATCCTGCGCACGCCGTGCAGCGAGTGCCGCGGCCAGGGCCGGGTGGAGCGCACCAAGCGCCTGCGGGTCCGCATCCCCCCCGGCGTGGACACCGGCTCCCAGATCCGGCTCACCGGCGAGGGCGAGGCCGGCTACCGGGGCGGTCCCCAGGGCGACCTCTACATCGTCATCCGGGTCCGCAGCCACGCGCACCTGCGCCGCCAGGACCAGGACATCGTGTACGAGCTGCGGGTCAACATGGTCCAGGCGGCCCTCGGCGACCGCATCGAGGTCCCGACGCTGGACGGGCCGGTCGAGGTCACGGTCCCGGCGGGGACCCAGTACGGCCAGACGTTCCGCCTGCCCGGCCGGGGCATGCCCAACGTCCGCACCGGCCGCCGCGGCGACCAGTTCGTCGTGATCCAGGTCGTGGTCCCCAAGGACCTCTCGGCGGAGCAGAAGACGATGCTGCGCAAGGTCGGCGGCCTGACGGGCAAGCCGGAGAAGGTCTCCAAGGGCTTCTTCGAGAAGCTGCGCGAGGCGATCAACCTGGACTGACCCGCCCGGCCCGGGCCGTTCCGGGTTTGCGCCACCGGTTCGCCCCGCCCTTCCAGGGGGCGGGCCACGAGCGTACGGCCCGGCCTGGCGGGGGTCAACCCCAGCGGTAAAGCCACGCTGGACGACCGCTGCGGCGGCGCGGCACCGACGGGACCGCCGACCCGGCGGCCGACCGGGCGGCCGACCGGCACCGACCCGGTAACTGCCGCGGCGGCCCGGCACCGACCCGGCAACTGCCGCGGCGGCCCGGCACCGACCCGGCAACTGCCGCGGCGACCCGGCACCGACCCGGCACCGACCCGGCACCGACCCGGCACCGACCCGGCACCGACC
>JBKPCH010000052.1:0-4847 GCA_046727275.1 Candidatus Dormiibacterota bacterium | reverse complement strand
GAGCGGAGCGCGCCGAGCAGCCCCCTGATCTCCCCGAGGGCGTCGCGGCCGGCCCGTTCGATCGAGGCGAGCGCCTGGCGTGCCTCCTCCGGCGACTCCAGGGCCACCCGCCGCCCCGCCCCGGCCTGCACGACGATGACGGTCAGGCCGTGGGCGACGACGTCGTGGACCTCGCGGGCGAGGCTCGCCCGCTCGTCGGCTGCCGTCCGGCGGGCCGCCTCGTGGCGGGCACGTTCGCCGCTCGCCGCCAGGTCGTGGAGCGCGAACACCAGCGCGCGACGGGTGCGGTCGCCGTTGCCCAGTGACCACGCGACCCCGACCAGCACGAGTTGGAAGCCGATGGCGATCAGGTCCTGGTCGCGGACCACGAACACGGTGCCAGCTGCGATGACGAGCGTGGCTGCCACGGAGACCCGCGGCCGGTGGGCCGAGGCCACCGCGGCCAGCAGCCACAGGATGCCGATGAAGCTGGGCGCCGACGGCGGCAGGCCGACGAGGCTGCCCACGATCGCAGCCGCCGCCGTCAAGGCGAGCGCCGGCAGTGACCAACGCCCGCGCACCGCCACCGGGGCCGTCTCCGCCACGAGCAGCGGGACGATCGCCGGAGGCCGGCCGAACATGACCACGTTCGTCGCTGTCAGAGCGGCAGCGATGGCCACATCGGCAATGGCGCCGAGCGGCAGCCTGCCCAGGGTCCCTGGCGTGCGCACGTCGACGTCAACGGTAGTGGACGAACCTGGCCGTGGCCATCCTCCGCTCGGAGTAGGGCTCGTCCGGACGGACGAGCCGTCGCGGCGCCGCCGCTGTCCCGGCCCAAGCCCCGGGCGGGACAGCGGCAGCCGTCGTCTCGTGGGCTGCTGCGCTTCTCGCCATTCGCGCGCAGCGCGGCCATCCGAGGGCCGGGCCGCCGGCCAGCCGACCGGCAGCAACGCTGGGATGCTGGTGTCGAGCTGAGTCCTCAGCTCACCGCTTTCTTCACGAGCGCGCCGATCCTTGCCTCGTCGGTGGCGGTCAACTCCGTCAGAGCGAAGCTGGTCGGCCACATGGTGCCTTCGTCGAGGTTCGCCTCGTCGTTGAAGCCCAACGTCGCGTACCTCGTCTTGAACTTCTGCGCGGGTTGGAAGAAGCAGACGACCTTGCCGTCCTTGGCATACGCGGGCATCCCGTACCAGAGTCTCGGCGAGAGGGCTGGCGCGCTGGCCTTGATGACAGCATGGAGCCGCTCGCCCCTGGCACGATCCGATTCCGGCATCTCGGCGATCTTCGCGAGCACCTCGCTTTCCCCGTCCGCCTTGTCCGCGCGCGGGCCGCGGCGCGCGGACACCTTCTGCTCCTGGACGCGGTCCTTCATCGCGGCTCGCTCCTCGGCCGTGAATCCGTCGTACCTCTTTTCGATCGCGGCGGTGCTCCTGGCGGACTTCTGCGTGTCCTTCATCGGAGGTTTCCTCCCCGGCGAAATATTGATGGGAACGACCCTGATATTAGGGTGCCCGCTGCCGCGGAGGCTTCTTCAAATCTGCTCGATCGCACGGCTCCGTTGCGGCCGCTCCCGACCACCACCGCTGCCCGGTGTGCGGTAAACGGCCCGACAGCCCCCGCGCAACCTACTGCTCCGACCGCCATCAACAACTCGCCTACCGGCGTCGGCGGAGCGCTCCGTCACCACCGCCGCGGCGACTGCCGCGTCACCTGGTCGTTTACCAGTACCGCTGCGGGTCAGGCAGCCGGTCGAGCCCGAGGGCCCAGGCTGCGGCGTCCGTGCCGGCAACCTCCGAGCGCATATGGAACACGATTTCGGGCTCCATCCGCCAGTCTGGACAATGCCCGCATCGCCGATGGTGGCAGAATCGTCCAGCAACGTTGCCTGGCTCGCCCGCGCCTTCACGGCGATCGGCGGGGTGCCCATCGGTCCCGGTCCAGCAAGCTCTGGTACACTATCGTCGCTGCGTCAACTGGACGTCGCCCTCGCGGTCAGAGAGCCTGCTTCTCGAATCTTGCCCGCGCATGCAACTTGTGTTTCGAGAGGTAAGAGAGTCTACACATGTCCACTGGGACCATCAAGAAGGTCGTATCCGACCGTGGCTTCGGCTTCATCGCGGCCGAGGACGGGCGTGAGTACTTCTTCCACCGCGACGGTCTGGAGTCCTCACTGAACTTCGACCACCTCGCCGGCGGCGAGAAGGTCACGTTCGACATCGAAGCCAGCCAGAAGGGGCCACGCGCGCAGCGCGTGCGGCTCGCCTAGGCGCAGGCGTCACTCTCCCCCTCGCGCCAGGACCGGCGGGCCGCCATCGGCGGCCCTCGCCGGCTGCCGAACGAGGTGACTACGCCGGCCTCAAGCGACAGGTGAACGCGGCGGGGCTGTTCGAGAGGCAGCCCCGCTACTACCTGACGGTGATAATCGTCAACGCAGCGCTGCTCGCCGCCTGCCTGGCGATTTTCCTGGTCACCCGAAGTCTGTGGATCGTGGTGCCGAACTCGGTCGCGCTCGCGGTGATCTGCGGCCAGCTCGGCTTCCAGCTCCATGACGCCGGACATCACCAGATGTTCCGCGATCGTTGGAAGAACACGGTGGTTGGGTTCGTCACCGCCAACCTGCTGCTGGGCATGAGCTACGGCTGGTGGGTGGAGAAGCACAACCGGCACCACGCCAGTCCGAACCATGTCGACCGCGATCCCGACATCAACAATCCGGCGATCGTCTACACGGAGGAGCAGGCGCTGGCGCGACGCGGTCCGCTGCGTCTGCTGGCCCGCTGCCAGGCCTTCCTGTTCTTCCCCCTGCTCGGGCTGCTCGCCTGGAGCATGCACGTCGCGGGAGCGGCATTTCTCTTCCGTGGAGGGTCCCGACACCGCCGCCTCGAGGCCGTGGCACTCCTGGCGCATGTGGCCGTCTACATCGGCGTGCTCGTGGGAGCGCTCGGGCCATGGCGGGCCCTGCTCGTGATCGTGCTGCACAAGGCGATCGGAGGCTTCTACCTCGCATCCGTCTTCGCGCCCAATCACAAGGGCATGCCTCAGACCGACGATGAGAGCGGCCTCGACTTCCTGAGATCGCAGGTCGTCACCTCCAGGAACATCCGCGGACGGTGGTGGGTCGACCTCCTGTTCGGCTCCCTCAACTACCAGATCGAGCACCACCTCTTTCCGCGGATGGCTCGCAACCGCCTGCGCCGATCGAGCGTGATCGTGAGGGAATACTGCGCCGCGAACGGCGTCCCGTACCACGAGACCTCGTTCCTCGGCTCCTACGGCGAGCTCCTCCGGTTCCTGCACGCGGTGGGCGCTCCGCTGCGGTCGGCGAGGAACGAGGCGGCCTGACCGCCGGCCGCGGACGAGGCGGGCGCGACGGCCCGCTCACCACGGTTCGCGGGCGACCCGGCTCAGACCGAGGCGCTCGAGGGAAGCGCCGCGATCGGCGGGGAGGACGACGACCGGAATGTGCCTGGTGCGGTCGTCGCGCCTCAGCGCCTGCAGGAAGGGAGTCCGCTCCGATCCCAGTCCTTTGGCGCCGAGGAATATGACTCGCGGCTGCGTCTGACGGGCGATCGTCAATCCCGCGTCGATGTCGGACGTCCTGGTGACGTGGAAGCCGCGACGCTCCAGGCTCCTCCTCTGATCTGCCCCATCGGGGCCATCGTCGTTCACCAGCAACACGTTGTACGGCTCGGAGCCGCGTCTGCCGGACCGGTCTACCATGTCGGACCTCCTGACCTTCTCTCATCCGACAGACCGGATGGCGCATCGGAGAAGGAAGTCAGGGCCATCCCGGCGAGCTGGCGTTCGTTCCCAGCCACAAGTACTCTACGAGCATCCCGGTCGCCACCCCGGCGACGGCCGGCCCGATGGCCGGGCGCTTCGAATCAAAGGCGGGGCTGCGGCGTCCGCCGAAGCAGCGCCTCCGCGACCCCGTCGTCCCCCACCCCATCGTGCAGGCGGCTCAGCGTCTCGACGAATGCTGCCGCCTGGCCCAGGACCGCGCCATAGACGTCGGACCTGAGCTCCACCTCCGCCGGGGCCGCCTTCAGCTCGTCCACGAACTCGCCGGGCCGATCCTGATATCGCCACGTCGTCGCTCCGAGGCGGTCCAGCTCGAACTCGATCTGCTCCCTGTAGTACCAGGCGGGGTCGGTCATCGGCATCTTCTCCTTCGGGCTGGGGGCAGGGGGCAGTCGACTCACAGCCTACGCCCTCGCTGATGCGGTGCCATACTCGATTCGGTGAATCTGCGCCAACTGCTGTGGCGGCTGTGGCCGGGACAAGCTCGACGACCGGCGTCGGAGGAGAGCCGATATGCGGAAGCCGCGCGCCTCGAGGAGAGGACGCAGTCGCACTATCGCTCGATAACCGACTCGGATGCCAGCGGGCGGTCCACGAAGCGGCCCGGCCCTCCGGACCCCGGGTCGTGAGATCGGACCGCGAAGGCGAGACGAATCGCCTGCGCCCGGCAGCTCGACGGGTCGAGGACCACCGCCGCCGGCAGTTCCGCGCCCGCTCACGTTCCCGCTGAGTTCTTCCGGGGGAAGCAGCTAGAACGTCGGTCAAGTAGTACGACGGATCTTCGACGCCCAGGCACCCCATCTCGCGGCCAGGCTTCTGCGGTCCTCGCTCACCCACGACGAGTGGCCTCGCTCCGGTCCTCGGCGCCTGACCACTTTTCTGGGGCACCTGGACGCCGAATCTCTCGCCGACTACTTGACCGGCGTTCTAGAGCTGCGGCCGAAAACTGGCCTTCATGACCGGCGACGGGAGTAGGGAACGGCTGACGGCTGGGCGACGTCGGACAGGCCGTCGACGGGCGAACGGCGTCCATCGTCGGCGGAGGAACGTCTGAACGACGCTGAGGA
>JBKPCH010000051.1:0-31914 GCA_046727275.1 Candidatus Dormiibacterota bacterium | reverse complement strand
GACACGGACGACCAGGCCCCCGCGGAGTGGCTGCGAGAGGCGGCGGAGACGTTCCCGGCCGTGGCCGCCGAGGTGCCGGCGGCGCGCCGCCCTGCCGTGGAGGCGTTCCTGGCCGCGCCTGCGCCGGAGCGCGGGCACGCCCTCGCGTTCTCGCACAACGACCTGGGCATCGAGCACGTCCTGGTGGACCCCGCGACGTGCTCCGTGACCGGCGTCATCGACTGGAGCGACGCGGCGATCGTCGATCCGGCCCACGACCTCGGCCTCCTGTACCGCGACCTCGGGCCGGCCGCCCTCGACGCCGCGCTCGCCGCCTGCCGTGCCGATCCGGGCGACGCGGCGGGCCTGCGGGAGCGCGCCGCCTTCTACGCCCGGTGCACGGTCTTCGAGGACCTGGCCTACGGCCTCGAGACGGGACGGACGAGCTACGCCGGAAAGAGCGTGGCCGCGCTTGAGTGGCTGTTCCCGGAGTGAGCCGCCGGGGCCGTCAGGCCGGGGCCGGGGCCTCGATCTCCATCCAGGTCATGCCCTGGGCCGCGACCCGGTACCGGGCGCCGGCGCTCACGACCACCATGAGGACGGCCTCGCAGCTCCGGCAGCGGAGCACCGCGCCCGGGCCGTCGGGGTAGTCATAGAGGTGTTGGGCGCCGAGCTGGCCGACCGCGCCGCAGCTGGCGCAGGTGCAGCGCGCCGCGGTCAGGTCGGTGGCGAAGACCTCGCGGAGCAGGCCGGCGATCGCGTTGCCGTCGAGCCTGAGGGTCGTCTCGTCCATGGGCGTGCTCATCCTCCGGTGGGCCCGAACCGTTCCGTCTTGATCCGCAGCGGGTCGTTACCCAGCACGACCAGCGTCCCCGCGACCGCCTCGACGAACGGCGTCGGGCCGCACACGAACACGAGCGGCCGGCGCTCGGGCGGCCAGGCGACCTCGCCCAGCATCTCGGCGTCGACGCGGCGGCCGTAGCCGGTCCAGCCCGGGGGCCGGGCGCGGGTCAGGGTCAGCGCCACCTCCAGGCCGTCCGCCGCCGCCAGCCGGTCCAGCTCGGCCCGGAAGATGACGTCCTCCAGCGAGCGGGCCGAGTACAGGAGCCGCGCTGGCACCGTGCTCGACCGGGCGGCCCGGTGCCGGAGCATGGCCATCAGCGGGCAGATCCCGGAGCCTCCGCCGACCAGGAGCAGCGGGTCGGTCATGCCCGCGTCCCAGACGAAGTAGCCGCCGATCGGTCCCCGCAGCTCCAGCTCGTCGCCGGCGCGCAGCTCGTCCGCCAGGTAGGGCGAGACCTCGCCGTCCTCCAGGCGCTCGACGGTGAGCGTCAGCCGGCCCACGTCCTCCGGCGCGGAGGAGATCGAGTAGCTGCGCTGGGCCTGGTAGCCGTCCGGAGCGGTCAGGCGGACGTCGACGTGCTGGCCGGCCCGGTGGCCGGTCCAGTCCGGCACGGCGAGGACGAGGCTGCGGACGCGGGGCGTCTCGGTGACGACCTCGAGCACCCGGGCCAGCTGCCAGGTCAGTCGCCGCTGTATCGCTGCTCGCGCCACGGGTCGCCGTACATGTGGTAGCCGTACGTCTCCCAGAAGCCGGGCTTGTCCTCGGCCATGAGCTGGAGCCCGCGGACCCACTTCGCGCTCTTCCAGAAGTAGAGGTGGGGGACCAGAAGGCGGGCCGGCCCGCCGTGCTGCGGTTCCAGCGGCTGGCCGTCGTACTCGTAGGCCACCCACGCCTTCCCGCCGGTGACGTCCTCCAGCGGCAGGTTGGTCGTGTAGCCGCCGTCGCAGAACGCGAGCACGTGCTCGGCCGACGTGTCGACGCCCTCCAGCAGCGTGTCGACCGGCACGCCCTTCCAGGTCGTGTCGAACTTGCTCCACTTGGTGACGCAGTGGATGTCCTTCGTGACGGTCTCGACGGGCAGCGCAGTGAACTCCTCCCAGGTCCAGCTCCGGGGCTGGTCGATCTCGCCGATGATCGAGAACGTCCACTCCGACAGGGGCGTGTGCGGCGTGGGCCCGGCGGAGAGCACGGGGAAGCCGCTGACGAGGTACTGGCCGGGCGGGAGCCGCCCGCCGGCCTCGGCGTCGCGCTGCCTGCCCCTGAAGCCGCGGCTGACGAAGCTCATCAGGCGAAGGCTACTCCCGGTCGGGCTAGGAAAGACCACGTCCCTTCGCGCGGCCTGATGCAAATCCCGGTCCAGACGGTGGAGGGGGCCGGCGAGGCCGAGCCCCCTCCAGGTTCGTGGCTAGCCGGCGCTGTTCGAGAACAGGTCGGAGCGCCCGGCCGTCGCGCGAGGCTGCGACATGGCGAAGAACGCCTTGAACGTCGTGCCCGACGCGGTGAGACCGTCGTAGTCGCCCAGGAACAGGCCCCCGGCGCTCGGTGCGGTCGTGTAGTCGAACGACCCGCTGGTGGTCAGCCGGGTCTCTCCGCCGGCGGCCCAGCTCGCCGGATTGGAGCAGTCGCTGGTGACCGAGTGGCAGTGGGAGATGAAGGCGTCCGTCAGCCCCGGCTGCGCGGCCGTCGCGTTCTCCAGGTCGTAGTAGAGGAGCCCGACGGTCCCGTCCGACGCGACGTGGATCTGGGGCACGAACGCCGGCGTGTCGCCCGGCGACTGGTCGATCCGGATCGTGTCGCTCCAGGTCAGCCCGCCATCGGTGGACTGGGCGAAGCCGATCTTGGAGTGGCCGGTGGCGCTGAAGCGCGAGTCCTGCCACACCGCGTAGAGATTGCCGTTGACCGGGTTGACGGCGAACTCGGGGAGCTCGTCGCTCGACCGGACGCGGTGGCCGGCGATGCTGACCCCGGCGACCTGCTGCACGTCGATGCCGGTCGCGTCTGACCACGTATCGCCGCCGTCGAGAGAGCGGATGACCGAGGCGGTGAAGGTCGCACCGCCGTTGCAGTGCTGCCCGCCGTGCGTGAACGGGCACTTCCCGCCCTTGTTGGTGATGAGGCTCATGCCGTCGACCAGCACGCCCTTCGCGGGACCGGTGGTCGGCACGACGATCTGGTTGCCGATCGTCTGGTCCTTCTCCCCCGGGTCGAAGACGATCCGGCCCGTGCTCCAGGTCACGCCCTTGTCGGTCGTCCGAGAGAAGAGCGTCGGCCCGCGGAAGGCGATGCTGTGGACGAACGCGCTGGGGTTGGCGTTCTGCGTCGGGGACACGAGCTTGTCCCAGATGGCGTAGGCCTCGCTGGCGAGGAGCGGGTCGGCGGTCACCGACTCCTTGTCGTTCAGCTCCAGCGGCGAGGTGTCCAGGCGGGCGGTGACCGGCGTCTGCCAGTGGTCGCCGCCGTCCGTGGACCGGCTGATGACGATGGAACTGGCGCCGCCGAAGGCGGGGCCGTTCGCGTTGAAGGAGTCGCTGATCGAGTAGGCCACCTGGCCGTCCGCCGAGACGCTGACCCAGGGGTCGGTGGCCCGGTTGAAGAAGCCCGGCGAGCCGGACGTGGCCCCCGCGCAGATGGAGAACCTGGGCTGGCCGGCCGCCAGCTGCCAGGTCGCCCCGCCGTCGCGCGAGACGACGTTGGTCAGGCCGTTGGAGCCGCCGTCGTTCCAGCGGTCCTGCTGCACGCTCCCCACCAGGTGCTGCGGGTTGGTGGGATCGACGGCGACGTGGGGCTCGACCTCGGCGTCCGGGAAGTTCCTGCTGCCCTGCGCCACCTGCTGAGCGACCAGCGCGGCGCAGGTCGCGCCGCCCCCCAGCGGGTTGTCCGGGACCCTGACGACGGCTCCGGCGGTCAGCGTGCTGGCGGCGACGATGGACGTGCCCGCTGCCGCGGCGACCGCTGCGACGACTGGCGGCCCGAGCCAGCGCGCAAAGGGAAGCCTCGAGATGGATCTCATTGCCTGTCCTGACCTCCTTCTCTTCGGACGACGAACGGAGGGCCAGGCGAGCGGTCCTCCCTGGCCAGGCCATCGATCCTTGCGCGTCACCGCACCAGCGGTCAAGTGCCGGGTTGCTCTGTCAGGCTCCGAACGGAAATGCCCGGTCACACAGGTCTCGACAATGTCAACCAGCCCGCACATTGACAATAAGCCGAGCTCGCGGCCCAGCCGATGCCCGCTCTGTCCCACGAGGCAGGCAGAAAGACAGGTACCGGCACGCGGGCCATCGCGTAGTTCCCCGGGTGTCGTCCCGAACCGCGCCCAATAGCCTGGGTGTGCTCGCCGGCGCGGCGAGGATCCCCAAGGAGGAGTGCGACCAGATGAAGCGAGGTGACGCGGTCGTCGTGGTGGCGAAGGGCTCGCCGTGGTGCGGCCAGGTCGGCGTGATCGAGGAGTTCACGCGTGCGGGCGAGCTCGTCGTGCGCCTGGCTGACGCGGTGTGGGCGTTCGCTCCCCACGACGTCGACAATCGGAGCGAGGCGTGGCAGCAGGTGACCCGGCCCGCTGCTGCTGCGTCCAGGTCGACCGCGGAGCTGGTCCGCGGCTGAACCTGGCCGTACGGGAGCGCCTGGTCGCCGGACGACCAGGCGGGTCCCGCCTGCTCACGCCGCGGCCGGCGTGATCGCGCAGCACAGGGGCGGCGCGGCGTAGGGAGCCGGATCGGGCTAGCCGTCACCCGGCGCGGTACCCGTCGGGGGCCGGGCCGCGACGGTCTGCCAGAACTGCACGGCGGCCCGCTCGTGCAGTACGCCCATGCGCAGCGTCGCCAGTGCGAACGCCTGGCGAGCGTTGCCGGCGATCCCGGCCTCGATGCCCTCATAGGTGGCGAGGCGGCGGGCATGGGCGGCCTCCTGCTCGCGCGCGAGCGCGACGACCTCGTCGCGGCTCACCGCTCCCGCGAAGAGCAGCTTCAGGAGGCCCGGGTCGCGCAGCTGCACCGTCTCGGGGTCGCTCGCACGCAGCCACTCGCGCAGCACCTCGCGGCCCGCTTCGGTGATCCGGTACACGCGCCGCCGGCGGCCCGACTCCTCGCGGTCCTCCGTGACGAGGGCCCGCTTCGCCAGCCGCTCCGGCTCCACGTAGAGCTGGGCGCGCGGAACGGTCCAGAAGTAGCTGACCGAGCCGTCCACCCAGCGCTTGAGGTCGTAGGGCGTGGCCGGGCCGTAGGTGGCCAGCATGCCCAGGACGACGTAGGACGAGGCTGACAGCCCGGCGCGAGGCACGCCTTCAGGATACTCCAGGCTGGACGGAGCAGGAACGATCGTCTATGATAGATCGTCGTACCCAGCCTATCGGATTGGAGGAATCGAAGGGTGGCCGACCCCGTCCGCGTGTTCACCGTCGTCGCGCTGATCTCGCTCCCGACCGTGATGTTCGGGGGCTTCTCGCTGCTCCGCCTGCTCGCCGCCAGGCAGCTCACCGGCTTCCAGCAGACCGCCTTCCGCGCCGGGCACGCTCACGCCGGCGTGCTGCTGGTGCTCTCGCTCGTCTACCTCGACGTCATGGCCAGGACCAGCCTCGCCTCCGGCCTGCGCTGGCTGGCCGCCTTCCTGCTGTTCTTGGGTGTCCTGGCGCAGTCCGGAGGCTTCTTCGTGCACCTGGCGGTCGGCGAGCCCGGCCGGTGGTCGACCGGCAACTCGCTCAGCAGCGGAGGCGCGGTCCTGCTCGCCGCTGCCATGCTGCTGCTGGCCTACGCGGTCATCGTGGCGTGAGTTCCGGGGAGGACAGGCAGGCGGAAGACATGACAGACGAGCGTCGCCAGCAGGCCATCAGACGGCTCAGGGCGAAGACCGGATTCAAGGTTCACCTCGTCGTGTATCTCGCCGTCAACGCGATGCTGGTGGTGGTCTGGGCTCTGACGACTGCCCGGCTGGCCTACCCGGCCAGCCTCTTCTGGCCGATCTTCTCCATCGTGGGATGGGGAATCGGAGTCGCTCTCCACGGCTACTTCGTCAACCGGCGCAGGGGCTACACAGAAGAGCAGATCCAGCGCGAGATGACGAAGCTGCCCTGATCGGCGGTCAGGCCGGGCGGCCAAGGATGAGACCAGCAGCGTCGTCGGCCGAGTGGTTGCGCAGCCGAAGGGCCGCGTAAGCGACCAGGACGGAACGGTTGACAGCCCGCCTTGCAGTGGACGAGGATGCGAGCCGTCGCGTCCTCGTCCAGCGTGCTGACCACGAAGCGCACGGCCAGCAGCTCCCGGCTCACAGCCCGAGGTACGCTCGCCGCACCTCGGGGTTCGCCGTCAGCTCGGCGGCGGCGCCCGCCAGCGCCACGCGCCCGTTCTCCAGCACGTAGCCCCGGTCGGCCGCCTCGAGCGCGACCAGCACGTCCTGCTCCACCAGGAGGACCGACATGCCGTCGCGGTTGATCTCCCGCGCGACCTCGATCACGCGCTCCACGACCCTGGGCGCCAGGCCCAGCGAGGGCTCGTCGATCATCAGCAGCCTGGGCCTGGCCATCAGGCCGCGTCCGATGGCGACCATCTGCTGCTCGCCGCCGGAGAGCGTGCCGGCGTCCCGGGCCAGCTTGTCCTTCAGGCCGGGGAAGTAGTCGAGCACCCGGGCCAGGCTGTCCTCCACCGCGGCATCCCGGCGGAGGTACGCGCCCAGGCGGAGGTTCTTCTCAACGCTGAGCGCGCCGAAGAGGCGCCGGCCCTGGGGCACGTGGACCAGGCCCGCCGCAACGATGCGCTCCGGCCGGCCGTTCGTGAGGTCCCGGCCATCGAACCGGAAGCGGCCGCTGGAGGCCCGGTGCAGCCCGCTGAGGACGCCCAGCAGCGTGGACTTGCCGGCGCCGTTGGCGCCGATCAGGGCGACCAGCTCGCCCCGGCGGATGTCCAGGTCGACGCCGAACAGGACGGGCCCGGCGCCGAAGCCGGCCGTCAGGCCGCGCACCTGGAGCAGGTCGTCTCGCTCAGCCGAATTCCACCGACTGCTCTCGGACCTGGCACCATCCGGTGTTCGCTCGGCGAAATTCGGCTCAGTCACCGGCCAACCTCCGCGAGTACCCGTGGCCTAGGTAGGCCTCGATCACCCGCTCGTCGCGCAGGACGGCGTCGGGCGTGCCCTCGGCCAGGGTCTGTCCGAACTGGAGCACGACCACCCGCTGGCAGACGCCGACCACCACGCGCATCACGTGCTCGATCAGCAGGATGGTGACGCCGCTGCGGTGCACGGCCCGGACCATGTCGAGCGCCTCGTCGACCTCCACCGGGTTGAGGCCCGCCATCACCTCGTCCAGGAGGAGCAGCCTGGGCCTGGTGGCCAGGGCCCTGGCCACCTCCAGCCGCTTGCGGTCCGGGATGGTCAGGCTGCCCACCGGCTGGTCCCGCTTGGCGGCCATGCCGAGCAGCTCCAGCACCTCGTCGGCCGCCGCGAAGGCCCGGGCCGGCCGCAGCCGGGAGGCGCCGAAGAGCGCGCCCACAGCCGCGTTCTCGCGCACGGTCATGGAGCCGAAGGGCTTGACGACCTGGAACGTGCGTCCCACGCCCAGCCTGGCCACCCGGTGCGGCGCCAGGCCGCTGATCACGGTGCCGTCCAGGGTGATGGTGCCCGCGTCCGGCCGGTGGACACCGCTGATGCAGTTGAGCAGCGTGGTCTTGCCGGCGCCGTTGGGCCCGATCAGGCCCAGGATCTCGCCCGTGTCCACGTCGAAGGTGACTTCCCTGAGCGCCGCCACCCCACCGAAGCGCCTCGTCACCTGCTGGACGGAGAGCAGCGGCGCCATCAGATCCCCGTCTCCCGCAGCGAGCGCCGCACGTGGGCCCAGGACAGCCGCGAGGAGCCCCCGAGGAAGTCCACGATGCCGCGCGGCACGAAGATGACCGTGATGGCGACCAGCAGCCCGAGCCCGATCTGCGTGTAGATGGCCACGTCGCTGCGGCCCGCCAGCAGCTGGATCAGCAGCTCCAGCGCCACGGCCCCCAGCACGGGTCCGAACAGCGTGCCCGCCCCGCCCACCACCGCCATGAGGATCATCTGGATGTTGAAGTCCATCGAAAAGCCCAGGTCCTGGTTGATGAAGCTGTTCCACACGGCGAACACGCCCCCGGCCAGCCCGGTCAGGGCCGCCGCGACCGCGAAGGCGCCCACCTTGTACGCGGTGGCGTTGACGCCGATCACCTGGGCCGCGTCCTCGTTCTCGCGAATGGCGACCAGGCCGTAGCCGAAGCGGCTGCGTTGGACCAGGCGCGTGACCAGCACCGCGGTGAGGGCGACGCCCGCCATGAGGTAGAGGAACAGCAGGTCGGCGCGGCGCAGGATGGGCGGGAACAGGCCAGTCGCGCCGCCCAGGTACTCGATGTTCTTCACCACCTCGCCCACGGCCACGGCGGTGCCCAGCGTCGCGATCGCGAAGTAGTGGCCGCGCAGGCGCAGCAGGGGCAGGCCCACGAGCGCGGCGAATGCTGCGGGCACGAGCGGCGACAGCGCGATCCCGACCGCCAGCGGGAGATGGAGGCGATGTGCGTCCACGGCGACCGCGCAGGTGTAGGCGCCCAGGCCGAAGAAGGCCACGTTGCCGAAGGAGCCGTACCCGGTCAGCCCGCCCACCAGGTTCCAGGCCGAGGCCAGCACCACGAACATCGCGATCGTGGTCAGGATCCGGACCTGCGATTGGTCGACCAGCTGGGGCAGGCCCAGGTCCGCCGCCTGGTCGGTCGTCGTGAGGGGCGCCAGCAGGAGGGCAGTCACGGCGACGGGGAGGGCGACCAGGAGCGCAGGGCGGAGCCAGCGGGCACGCGCGGCTGGAGCGCGCGAGGACTGGATCATGGCTGGGCCCTCCGGCCCAGGAGACCCTGGGGCCTGACGACGAGCACCAGCACCAGCATCGCGAAGGCGATCGCGTTGGCCCAGCCGGCGCCGAGGCCGGGGATCATGGTCTGGCCCAGGGTCTCGACCAGGCCGAAGATCAGGCCGCCCGCCACCGTCGCGCTGACGCGGCCCAGGCCGCCCAGCACCACGATCACGAAGGCCTGCAGCGTGTAGGGCTCCCCGGCGGTGGGGGTGATGGCCTGCATCGTGCTGATCAGGCCGCCCGCCACCCCGGCGCAGGCCGCCCCCACCGCGAAGGTCAGCGCGTACACGTGGCGGATGTCGATCCCCACCAGCCGGGCCGCGTCGCGATCGGCCGCCACGGCCTGGATGGCCGCACCGGACCGCGTCCGGTTGAGCAGCCAGCCGACCGCGGCGGCGACCGCCATCGCGACAGCCAGGTCGGCCAGGCGGACGTACGGCAGCTGGACGCCGCCCAGGTCGACACCTCGGCCCGAGTAGCCCGGCGTGACCGAGCGGAAGTCGGAGTGGAACAGCAGCAGCAGCACGTTCACGACGACCAGGTTCACGCCGAACGTGAGCAGCAGCGTGAAGAACAGCGGCGCCCGGATGACCCGGTTCACGAGCAGGCGCTGCAGGGTGTAGCCGAACACGAACAGGGCGGCGGCGACGACCGGCAGCGCCAGGAAGGGGTCGACGCCGGCCCGCGAGAACAGCAGCCAGGTGAGGTAGGCACCGACCATCACGAGGGCGCCGTGGGCCAGGTTGACGATGTTGAGGATGCCCCAGACCAGGCTGAAGCCGATCGCGACCGTGACGTAGATGCCGCCGGCCAGCAGGCCCAGCGCAAGCTGCTGGAGCAGGACGCTCATCGCCGCGCTCCTCCCCGTGGGGGGAGGGCCCGAGGCCCTCCCCCCGACCGCTTCCAGTCCCGGGTCATCGGGAGCTCCAGGAGGGGGTCGGATACTGCGGCCGGGCGTCCGCCACGTTCCCCGGCCACACCGTGTGGTGCTTGCCGTCCTGGATCTGCTCCACGACCATCGGCTTGTAGACGTTGAGCCCGCGGCCGTCGAACTTGATCTGACCGAAGAAGGTCATCACGTCCAGCGAGGCCAGCGCGTCCCGCACCCTGTCGGGCTTGAGGCTGCCGGCGTTCTCGATCGCCTTCTGGAGGGCGAGGCACGCCGCGGTGGACTCGGCGACGTGGTAGTCGGGCGGGTCCTGGCCGCCGAACTGCTTCTGGTAGGCGGTGACGTAGTCCTGGACCGATAGGTAGAACGACGGCCGGTACTTCACCTGCGGCGTCCACTGCGAGCCGCCGAAGACATAGTTCGCGTCCGGCCCCAGCGCGGTGATGAAGTCCGGCGTCGAGGGGCCGACCGAGTAGGCGAACAGCCTGGCGTCCAGCTTCAGGTCCTTGGCCGCCTTGTTGATCGCGATCGCCTCCTGCAGGTGCCCCGAGTTGAGGACGATGTCCGGGCTCTTCGCCCTGGCATTGGCCACCAGCCCCGACAGGTTCGTGGAGCCGTTCGGGTAGCGGTCGCTGTACACGACCTGGAACCCCTTGCCGGGCGCCCGCTCGATCACCGCCTTCGAGACCTCGAGCGAGAAGCTGTCGTCCGCCGACAGCACGGCGATCGTGGCCGGCCGGGGGCTGAGCGTGGCGGCCATGTCCAGGATCCCCGTCAGGTAGGCGCTGGCCGGTGACAGGACCCCGAACACGTACTTGTAGCCCTGGTTGAAGATCGCCTGGGCGGCGCCGTTGCCCTCGACCATCGGCACGCCGCCCTTCTCGGCGACCACCGCGTCGCTCGCGGTCGGGCCGGAGCCGTAGGGGCCGAGCAGGAAGCTGGCCTTCTCCTCGGAGATCAGCTTCTGGGTCAGCTGGGCCGAGATGTCGGGCTTGCTCTGGTCGTCCTCGTACAGGAGCTTGACCGGGTGCTTGACGCCCTTCACCACGATCCCGCCCTGGCCGTTGATCCACCGCAGCCACATGTCGTAGCCCTGCTTGGCCAGCGCCCCCTCCTTGGAGGAGGCGCCCGTGATCGACATGGGCACACCGATGGCGATGTCTTCGCCTGTCGCCGTCCCACCCCCGCCGGACGCGCCGCCGCAGGCCATGACGAGCAGCGCCAGCGCCGCCGCCAGCCCTCCTGGAACTCTCCTTGCCAGCATCTCTCCCTCCGACGCTTCCGAGGCCACCGTGTCCAGATAGTTGTAGCACACAACCGATGTATAATGCAACTATCTTGGATTTCGGCTCGGTGTACGCTGCCTCTGGCCCCCCATGACCACGTCAGACCGGTCCTTCCGATTGCTCTACGAGGTGGCGGTGGCCACCAGCGGGGTCCTGGAGCCCGAGAGGCTGGCCGGACTCGCGGTCGGGCGAGCGCGTCAGCTCACTGGCGCCGACTCCGCCCTCCTCTTCTGGTGGATCCCCGAGCGTGATCTGCTCGTGCCTCTCGCCGACGATCCTCCCGGCTCGGCGCCGGGCCCGGAGCGGGCAAGCGGGGAGGGAGCGGTCGGTCTGGCCTTCCAGACGAGCGAACCGCAGGTGGTCCACGACTATGCCGCGTGGGAGCGGGCGGTCCCGGCCGAGGTGACGAAGGGCGTCAAGAGCGTCCTTGCGGTCCCGCTCCTCGTGCGAGGCCGTGCGGCGGGCGTGCTCTACGCCCGGCGCTTCGAGCGGAGGCGGTGGCAGGCCCGGCAGCTGGAGATCCTGTCGCTGCTCGGCACACTGGTGGCGCCAGCCCTCGCCGCCGCCCGCCGTCACGCGGACCTCGAAGCCTCGGAGGAGAGCCTCCGGGCGGTCTTCTCGGACGCCCAGGACCAGCTGCTGGCGCTGGTGCGAGAGTTCGGCCGCCACCGCACGGACCCAACGCCGACGGGAGAGCCGATCTCCATGAGCGAGCACCAGGCGCTGATGGAGCTGAGCGCCGGGGAAGAGCTGTCCCAGGGGGCGCTGGCCACCCGGCTGCGGCTGGAGAAGAGCACCGTCAGCCGGCTGGCCGCGCAGATGGAGGCCCGCGGCTGGTTGGAGCGCAGCCGGGACGCGTCCGACGGCCGGCTGGTGCGCCTGCGCCTGAACCCGCGCGGCACCGCGCTCGCGAGGGACCTGGCGGCGGTCCGCGCCGACCGCCTCCAGGGCCTGCTCCAGGCGATCCCCGAGACGGACCGGGAGGCCGTCCTGCAGGCGCTGAGGGTGGTGGTCACCGCCCTCCAGCGAGGCCCGACCCACCAGACGGCCGCAGACGGCGAGGCGGGGTAGGTATCTAGCGACTCCTGGCCAGGCTGGCCACGAGCTTGCGCAGCTCGTCGATCTGGTAGGGCTTCGACACGTAGCCATCGAAGCCCTCGGTCAGGCAGCGCTCCAGGTCGCCGGCCATCGCGTAGGCCGTCACGGCGACCACCGGCAGCTCTGGCTGCTCGGCCTTGATCAGCTTCAGCGCCTCGTGGCCGTCGACCCTCGGCATCTCCAGGTCCATCAGCACCAGGTCGAAGGGCTCGGCGGAGGCGGCCGACACCGCCTCGGCGCCGTTCGCGGCGATCACCACGCGGTAGCCCTGCCGCTCCAGCACCTTCCGGCCCAGCACCTGCATCCGCGGATCGTCGTCGACCAGCAGGATCGCGGTCACGGCGCCACTCCCTCAGGCTGGGGCCGCGGGGTGCGGTCGTCGTGAGGCCGCGATCGCTCGGGCAGCGGCAGGCGGAACCAGAAGCGGCTGCCCACGCCCACCTCGGACTCCACGCCGATCGTGCCGCCGTGAAGATGGACCAGGCGCTGCGCGATCGAGAGGCCCAGACCGGTGCCGCCGAACTCCCGCCTCGTGCCGCCGTCGACCTGGGTGAACTCGTCGAACACCGAGTCGAGCGCCTCGTCGGGGATGCCGATCCCCGTGTCGTGCACGGACACCTCCACCTCCTCGCCCAGGACCTGCAGGCGGACGGTCACGCCGCCCCGGGCCGTGAACTTGAGCGCGTTGGAGACGAGGTTGGTCACGACCTGCCGGACCCGGAGCGGGTCGGCCTCGACCGTCGGGTCCTCGTCGCCGGCGTCCACGGTCAGCTCCAGCGACCGGCCGAGCGCCAGCGGCCGCAGGGCCGACGCTGCGTCGACCAGCAGTGGTGCCAGCCGGATCCATCGCACCTCCAGCCGCATCCGTCCGGCCTCGATGCGCGCCAGGTCCAGGATGTCGCTGATCACGTCCAGCAGCACCCTGCTGGCGTCCGAGATCTCGCGCACGTCCTCCTCCTGCTCGCGGCTCAGCGCCCCGGACGAGCCCTCCAGCAGGAGATCGGCGTAGCCGATGATCGCCGTCAGCGGCGTCCGCAGCTCGTGGCTCATTTTGGCCAGGAACTCCGACTTCAGCCGGCTCGCCCGCTCCAGCGCCGCGTTGGTGTCGCTGAGCCGGCCCAGGAACGCCTCCCGCTCCGCGTCGTGTCGGGCGTTCTCCAGCACCGAGATGGCGTGCTGCGCGATCTGGCGCAGCTGGCCCTCGTTGATGACGTCGAAGGGCGGCATCCCGGGCCTCCGGGCAACGACCAGGCAGCCGAGGACGCGCTCGCCCGCGCTCAGCAGCACCGAGACGTAGGGCCCGAGCTCGGGCAGGCCGACCTCCCCCACGCGAACGGCGAGGTCTGACAGGTCGCCCGGACGGCTCGTGGCCTCCGGCAGGGAGCGCTCGACCAGCCGCGCCGCCAGCCCGCCCGTGCCGCCGGCAGACGGGTCCGCCGAGCCGTCGCAGGCAACCAGCTCCATCCCGCCGCGGGCTGCGTCGCGCACCGCGAGGGCGCTGAGGTCGGCGCCGACGAGCTCGCGAGCGCTGCTGGCGATGATCTCCAGCGCCCGCCGCCCGTGCTCCGCGTGGACCGAGCGCGCCGCCTCGTTGAGGCGCGCCAGTGACTCCGTCCGCTGCTCGAAGACCGCCGACTGCTGCGCCCGGTGGACCAGCGTCTGGCCCACGACCAGCCCTCCCAGGAGCACGAGCCCGAGGACCCCCGCGATCACGAGCACGGTGGAGCGCAGCTGGTCGGCGTCCCGCAGCGCCACGCTCGCGGGCACGTCCGCGACGACCGCCCAGCCGAGGCCGGGCACCGGCGCGTACGCGGCCAGGTGCTCGCCGTCCGCGCGCGCGACCTGGCTGACGTTCGCGCGGCCGGCCAGCGCCCGGCGCATCAGCCGGTCGTTGTCGCTCCAGGAGGCGACCGTGCCCGGCCTCAGGCGCGGCGCCGCGAGCAGGTAGCCCTGGCTGTCGACGACCGTGAGGCTCGTGGCGCGGGTCCCGGCGAAGTCGTCCACGAACGCCTGGATCTGCTGCAGGCTGTAGATGCCCACCAGGTAGCCGAGCCGGAGATGGCTGGCGCCGGTCTGCGCGGGCGCGTGGATGGCCGCCGCCACCGCGACCGAGTTCAGGTCCTGCTGGGCCGCGGTGGCCGAGAGCCCGGCCACGTAGGGCCCGTCCCGCGAGCTGGCACCCTGGTACCAGTCCTCGCCGCTGAAGTAGCGGCCCTTGAGGCCGCTCCGCGGCGGCGCGATGGCGAGCAGCCGGCCCCGCAGGTCGGTCACGAACGCGGTGCCGATCCCGCTCTGCGACCGCGTCAGCTCGTCCAGCCGAACGCCGAGCGCGCCGAGGTCGGGGGAGCCCACGCTCTCACCGGCCATCACCGGCCACAGGCTGCTCGCGGCAAACGCGTCCAGCTGGCCGGCAACGTCCTCGAAGCGCTGATGGATGAACACGGCGCTGGCCTGCGCGGAGTCCGCGGCCGCCTGCTCGGCCTGGCTCACCGCCGAGCTGGTCGAGACGGCGACCGACAGGTACGTCAGCAGGGCGATGGGAACGCCGGTGATGAGGAAGAACAGGAAGACCGCGCCTCGCCGGGAAAGGAGCCGCACTCGACTACCGCGTGCCCCACGCCGGGGTCGGGTACAGCACCCTCGCGTCGGCCACGCTCAGCGGGTACACGGTGTGCGGCCGGCTGCGCTGGATCTGCTCGACGAGCATCGGCTTGTAGACGTTCACGCCCCGCCTGTCGAACTTGAGGCGGCCGTAGAAGGTCATGACGTCCAGGCTGGCCAGCGCATCCCTGACCCGCTGGGGATCCAGCGTGCCGGCGCTCTCCATCGCCCGCTGCAGGGCCAGCCCGGCCGCCGTGGCCTCCGCCACCTGGTAGGCCGGCTCGTCCAGCGTGTGGAACATCCGCCGGTAGCCGGCGGTGTACTCCGGCACGGTCAGGTACATCTGCGGGCGATAGCGCACCTGCGGCGTCCACTGCGAGCCGGTCAGCACATAGTCCGCGTCCGGTCCCAGCTCCGACACGAAGTCGGGCGTCGACGGGCCGACCGAGTAGGCGAAGATGCGCGCGTTCAGGTCGAGGGCCCGAGCGGCGCGGTGGATGGCGACCGCCTCGGCCAGGTGACCCGAGTTGATCAGGACGTCGGGGCTCGTGGCGGCCGCCCGCGCCACGAGCGCCGTGACATCGGTGGCTCCGGCCGGGTACTGCTGGCTGGACATCACACGGAAGCCGAGCGTCGGCGCGTAGGTCTTGACGGAGTCGGCCACGTCGAGTGAGAAGCTGTCGTCGGCGGACAGCAGCGCGATGGTCCTCGGGCGCGGGCTGAGCCTGGCCGCCATGTCGAGGACGCCGCTCATGTAGCTGTCGCTGGGACTCTGCACGCCGAACGTATAGCGGTAACCCTGCGTGTAGATCGTCCGGGCGGCGCCGTTGCCGGCGACGTGCGGGACCCGGTGCTGCTCCGCCACCGCAGCGACGGCCGCCGTGGCGTCGCTGCCGTAGGGAGCGAGGAGGAACTGCACGTGCTCCTTCGTGACCAGGCCGGCCGCCAGGTCCGCGGCGATGTCGGGCCGGCTCCGGTCGTCCTCGAACAGGATGCGAACCCGGTGTCGATAGCCGCCGGCCCGGACCCCGCCCTGGCCGTTGACCCAGTCCTGCCACATCAGGTAGCCCTGCTGAGTGAGCCGCCCCTCGGCCGCCAGCGAGCCGGTGAGCGAGACGGCGACGCCCACCAGGACGTCGCCTCCGACCCTGACGGGCGGGCTCGCGGCTGCCCCGCTGCAGGCCGTGACGAGCAGCAGCACGCCGGCGACGCCGGTCGCGCTCCCGTGGGCGAGACGCCCTGGACGCGGCATCACCAGCCCCCTCCCGTGGCCTCCCGGCTGGCCCGCACCCCGGCAGCACGTCGCGCTCGAGTCACGCCCACCACCGTTCATCCTAGATGGTTGTATCGTACAACGAATTGAGTCCCGCGGACAACCCGTGGCCGGAAGCATCCGGGCCGAGGCCCGCCACCGCCAGGGGCCGAACGGACCGGACCGGACGGGACTCGAGTCCGGTGTGGTGGACCCAGCCGCTCGCCATGGGAGTGACCGAGAGCCGCGTCATGTACGGCTTCTTCCCCGACCATCCGCGCCGCCAGCCTCGATTACGGGCGAACTCGGTCGTCCCGGTCTTCGCGTACTTCGGTGATCACGTGGAGGAGGTAGGCGAACTCGCCCGAGTCGTCCTCCAGGGGCACGTGATGGACAGCCACTCGACTCCAGCGAGCGGGCCGGGGCATCGTCGGGACGTGCAGCTCGGCCACGACGTAGGAGTCGTCGCGCGACGCCTGCAGCAGGAGAGGACAGTTGCGCGCGCACTGGATCTCGCCGGCGCCGGTCAACCCGCGGACGACCGTGGCGCAGTGACGCCCGACCGTCTCTTCGGCCGAGGTCCCGAAGAACGTGCTGGCGGCGGCGTTCCAGTGCACGATCCGTCCGTCACGGTCCACCACGAACGCCGGATCAGGACTGGTCGCAAGGAGTTCGACTACCGGGCGGAGTGAGTGGTTCATCTGCATCGTGTGCCTGCCTGCGTCCAGCTTGGAGGGTCCTCCGCGCCGGGGTGAGTGCCGACAGTCACCCACCGGGAGGGACCTTCGTGCCCATGCGGAGCCGGAACAGCGACGCGCCCGGAGCGGGGCGACTGCGATTCGGGGGTCGGAGTACCCGAGAAGCTGGGGCCAGGTGCCACTGGCTCGGCCGCTGACCGCGGGTGAGACTGGCTCGACAACAGGAGGTCAACAGCGATGACGATCACGCACAGCGCCGCCGGGGACCGATGTCCCTATGAGCTGGCGTCGGGCAGCATGGCGGGATGCGCGCGCTTCGAGCCGCGCGTCGTCTTCGAGCGGTCCACGGGGTCGATCGCCACCTGCGCGCACGTGCGCTGCGCGATCGCCGATCCCGGTGACGGCACGGCGGCGACCTTCTACCCGCGCTGCGAGCTCAGGACCGGCGAAATCGACACCGAGCGCACGTTCGTGGTCCCTATGGACTGAGCGGGGTCCGGCTCGCCGAAGAGCGGAGGATGGGGCCGGCGCAGGCCGGCGATGCCCAGGGCGGCTGCCGCAGGCTGGCCGTGGCGGCGGCGGCGGCCGCTGCGTACCCCTCTGCTGCTGCGGCGGCGCTGCCTGACCTGGGGCGCAAGTGGATGAGCGCGGTCGAGCCGCCAGGGCGGAGGCCCGCACTCCCCTCACGCGGCGGGAGCTGGAGATCGCGCGGCTGTCGCGGAGGAGTTGACGAGCCAGCAGATCGCTTCCCGGCTGTTCATTTCGGAGCAGCCGGTGACGACGCACGTCACCAACATGCTGAACAAGCTCGGGCTCAGCGGGACTCAGGAGCCGCTCCGGGCCGAAAATACGTAGTCGTCTACGACCTTCTGCCGATTCCAGGATCAGGGGCCGTGCCTACGCTGCCCCCATGGTCACAAACGTTTCGGCAACCGTAGAGAGGGGAGGGTCGCCGCGAGATCGGGCCGCCGCCGCCGGTTCGCTGCGGTCGGGGCTCCGGTCCAATGCCCCGGCGATGCAGGTGGCCCGCTTCGTGTCGCACTACGTGCAGATGAGCATCGCCATGTACGTGGGCATGCTCCTGCCGGTGGGGCTCCTGCTGTCGATGCTCGGTCTGTCGGGCCTGTTGTCTCGGTCGCCCGAGGCCTCGGCGCTGCTGATGACCGGGGAGATGGTGCTCGGGATGGCGGCGTGGATGTGCATTCGCCGGCACCCCTGGAGGCACACGGTGGAGATGTCGGCCGGCATGGCCGCGTCCACTGTGGTGGCCGCCGCCGCCTCGCTGGCGGGACTGCTTCCGCACACGGCGGTGGACTCGGGGGTGGTGGGCACCCTGATGTGGGTCGGGATGCTCGCGGCCATGCTGGTCCGCTGGCGCGACTACGCGCAGTACGGCCACTGCCACCGGGCGCACGAGCGGGCGGTCGCGTGATGACGTTGGTGGTCGAGCGCCGCATGCCCAACGTGAGCCCGGCCGACCTGGCCCTGCTCCACGAGGCGCTCGTCTTCGCCAGTGACCGGCGCACCTCGCGGGGTGAGCCGGTCCGCTGCCTGGGCTCGGCCTTTCTTCCCGGACGGGCCCGCCTGCTCACCCTGTTCGAGGCGGAGGGCGTCGCCGAGGTGCGCCGGGTGAACGAAAGCGTCCACGCACCCTTCATCTCCATCGAGCCCGCGATCAGGATCGATCCGCCGCCGGCCCTCGCCTGGGGTGCAGGCTGCGGCCGAGATGGCTGGGCTGCCGGTCAGGTCTCGGCGGGCCGGCGGCCGATCCACCACCCGTCACGTTGAACAGGGTCGGTTTTCACCGGCCTGCCAGGTCAGATCCCTGTTACCGTGATCTGGCCGGGGGGGATCCGGGCTGCTTTGCGCGGGCGGCAACAACAAGGAGCTGAACGATGAGTGAGATCCCGAAGACCCTGGTCAAGTTGGGAGCGGAGGACGCCGAGCGCATGCGTCGACTCACGGAGGAGGTCCAGGGTCGCCTGGAGGAGCTGGCGCAAATTGCGGCCACCGCCCTGGGGAGGAATCTCGAGGGCGACGACGTCAGGAAGTTCGTACCGGCTCCGCGGGCGAAGAGGCGCGAGGCGGAAGCGTCAACCGACGACAGTACCGTCCTGATCGAGATCACCGGCGAATCGAGCGGAACCGCAACCTGTACGATCTTCTGCCCACCCCCGGCCAGTGAGGTGTTCGTCGAGAGGCCCTGCGGATCGACCGGCTTCCAGTGTCCATAGGGCCAGGCTGAGCGCGCACCGCCCGGTGGCCCGCGGTCGGGCCGCCGGCGCGCCCCAAAACGATGGGCGCACCGGCCGGCCGGTTGCGCTGCTTCAGATGCCCAGAGCCGACCGGCTGATCGTGCCCAGGACCTGCTGCTGGTAGTAAATCGGCGAGCCGTCGTCGGCCCGAATGCCGCTCTGGTAGTGGGTGGAGACGGGGAAGGTGTACACGTTGGCGCCCGAGATGGCGATCGAGAAGTAGTCGCCGATGAACGACAGGCTGCAGGGGATGTTGTGCGACGCGCAGGCGATCTGGGGCAGGCCGCCGCGCACCTGGCCCGGCTGCTGAGGATCCCAGCTGAACCTGGAGACGCGGTAGTTGCCACCCACCGGGACGGCGCCGGCGCCGGCGTCGCGGTACGCCTGCAGGCTGACGTCGATGCAGACGTTGCCCCGACCCTGGTCGGCCGGCAGGATGGCCGGGTCACTCGTCGGGCAGGCGGCTCGCCGGTCGTAGAAGCCGACCGCCACGGCGCCGCCCGGACCGGCCGCGACGGCCGGCTGGAACTGGTCGGTCGCCCCGCCGGGCGCATCGACGTTGTCGTTGACCTTGACCGGCTGCGACCAGGTCTGCCCGTAATCCGTGGACTGGACCAGGAAGACGTCGTACTGCGCGCCGTCCCAGGCGTTGTAGGCCAGGTACAGGTGGCCGGGGAGGTCCGGCGAGACCGCGAACCCGTCGGGGATGCCGTCGCGGAACGTGGTGTTGGGCAGCGCCACCCCGCCCGCGCCGTTGCCTATCAGCGTCGTGGTGGCCGCGCGTACCGGCGTGGAGAAGGTCTGACCGTCATCGGTCGAGCGGACCACGAAGAGATCGTCCGTGGTCTGGTGCTTGAGGCCCAGGTTGTTGTAGGCGACGTACACCGAGCCGTCGGGCCCCACGCCGGGGAGCGGATACGCGTTGCGGTTCTGGTCCGAGCTGGGCGGGGAGATCGTCTGCGCTTTCGCGAACGTCTGTCCCCGGTCGCGGGAGACGGCCTCGCGAACCGCGACGGCGTTGCCGTTGGTGTTGCCCAGGTCCCAGACGGCGTAGACGTGGTCCTGGAAAGGGCTGCCCCGGAAGTGGTTGACCGCGACGAACTGCTTGTCCTCGAAGTGCAGGCTGAAGCTGGTGCTGTTGGGCACCTGCTCCAGCGCCTGGCCGCCGTTGCCGGTGGTCCAGTGGGCCCCGAGGTCGTCGCTGAACGAGACGGTGATCTCGCCGTTGGGGTGCAGGTTGGTCCAGAACGCGTTGAACGGCAGCATCGTCTGGTACACGCGGCCCCGGGTGTCGAAGTCGGCATTCGGGTCCGTCGTGTTGGTCCAGCTCGGCGGCATCGCCTGGGTTCCCACGGTGGTGCAGTCGTAGCCCTGCACAACGCTGTCCGTGGACGAGCCGTTCCGAATCCCGTAGCTGCCGACGTAGAAGTTGTAGAAGGTCGAGTACTGCTGGAAGAAGTACTTGGAGGTCCCGACCAGCGTCTCGGTGCCGGGCTGCACCGCCAGCCAGGACTCGGAGTGGTTGGAGTCGAACGTGCCCGGTCCGCTGGTCCCCGCCTGTGGGGCCCCGCTGGCGTCGTCCGGATAGCCGCCGCCGGCGACCGGGCGGCTGACGACCGCGTTGGTGAACGGCACCGACGAGCCCCAGAGACCCGCCGCCGCGGTGGGGACGGGAGCCGCCAGGAGCGCCGGCAGGATCGTGGCCACGGCGAGCAGGGCGCCGCGGGTGGAAACGAACCGGTAGTGCCTCATGGCCAACCCCTCCATTCGCTACGGGTCGCCGGTGCGGTATGGACAGCGGGCTCCAGCATAGATCCTCGCCAGACCGGCGCCAAGGGAGCCGTCGCAGGTGGGCGGGCTGGGGCGACGCGCCCGGCCTGGAGCGGACCGACGGGCATGGGCGGCGGGCACGGTCGAGGCAGCGGGCTGCGTCGCCGCCCTCGATACGGCGCCGGGCGCCGGCCGCCGTGCCCCGAGCGACCTCGCCGCCGGCTCTCGCCCGGCGGTCACGCCGGGCGAGAGCACGTGCCACCTACCGGCTGCGCGCGCGTCCGCTGCCCAACTCGGACAGCAGCTGGAGCGCGAGCACGGAGACCCAACCGAAGGCCACGGCGCCGGCAAGCGCGAACGGCACCCCGGCCGCGGCCGCGTTGCTCATGCCGGCGGCGACGATGGCCGGACCGGCCACGGCAGTGGCCAGGCAGTACGCCACCCAACCCCACCGCCTGAGCCCGGCGAACCGGCGGGCGAACACGACGCAGGCCACGACCAGCGAGACGAAGGTGGTGAAGAAGGCAGCTCCGTGCAGGGCGGCGTGCCAGCTGAGGTGGTCCTGCGTGCCCTGCGGGGCTCCAGGCGGGAAGCCGAAGGCAGGATCGGCTGTGAAGATCCCGGCGGCGATCAGGCCCAGGCCCCACACCCCGATCATCAGCGGCCCCCAGGTGGCACCGCGACCGGGATGCAGCGCTCGCCGGATACCAGCCGCGCAAGCGACGCCGGCGACTCCTGCGGCCACGAACGTGGCCATCTGGATCCACCCCAGGTCGCCGAGGCTCAGGAGGCTGAGCGGGTGGCGCCGGATGTCGAATCCCGGCCGCGTCAACGCCTGGATCCCAACCATGGCGTAGAACAGTGGGCCGGCGATGACGCCGGAGGCCAGCAGCGCCCTGGTCAGGGTGGTCGTCGCCTTCTCGGAGGCGGCACTGGGTGCTCCAGCGCCGCCGGTCGCGATCATCTCGTGCATTCGTCCGTCCTCACGACTGCCCGGTCGGCGGATTCTTCGCCCGCTCGACCCAGCCGCCCTCGGAATCGCGCAGGTCCTTCGACAGCCCGATCCAGTTGCCCTCGGGGTCGCGGAACTGGGCGAGCTGCACGACTCCCGGGATGCCCCCGACGGGCATCACGACCTCGGCGCCGGCTGCCACCGCGCGGTCCAGCGTGGCCTGGACGTCGTCGGCCTCCAGGTAGATCGTGACGCCGCGCGTGCCCTGGCCGGTCGCGATGGCCCCCTCGATCCCCTTCTCGGAGCCCGTCCGCACGAAGCCGTAGCTCATCGGGTTGTCGGCGTCGATGGTCCAGCCGAAGACCTCTCGATAGAAGTCGTGGAGCCTGGTCGGGTCCTGGCCGTAGATCTCGAACCAGATGACCGGGTTGCCCATGTCGATGCCTCCTGTGAATTGTGGTGTGGTCATATGATGTGGAAGAGCTGACTGGAGGTGCGACCAGATCTGAGGGACCTATTTTGTTCAGTCTCCACATAAGAGGCCATCTCTACCCCGCGGTCGAGGTGCTGCTGGAACGCCTCTCCTCGCGGCGCGGCGAGATGGCCGAGGACATGCTCGCCGCCCTGCGCCGTGAGGTCGCCGCCTACACCGCGGCCGAGGGCGAGGAGCTGGCGGCCCTCCGCCTGCACTGCTCCGACCACGTGCACGCGTTCCTGGCCACCACCCGCACCGGCCGCGTGCCGAGGGGCCGGGCCGTCGAGTTCGTGGAGGAGGCGGGCGCGCGCGGCGCGCGCGGCGGCGTCGAGCTGGAGGTCCTCCTGCGCGGCTACCGGACCAACGCTGCGACCCTGACGCACTGGGTCGGCGAGCAGGCGAGCGCCACGACCCCGGAGGGTCTGCGGGCGGCCCTGGCCGTCACGCGCATGGTGATGGAGTACACGGACAGCGTCAGCAGCGCGCTCGCCGAGGCCTTCGTGCGCGAGAGCAGCCGGCTGCTGGCCGAGGCCGGGTCCCTCCAGCGCGACCTGCTCGAGGACCTGCTCGCCGGCCGGTCAGGCGCGGCGGTGGAGGCGAGGGCGCGTGCCGCCGGCCTGGAGCCGGGCGCCGCGCTCCAGGTGGCGGTCGCAGCCGCCAGCGATCTCGGCCGGGCGGTCGAGGCGGTGGACCACCAGCTCCGGATGGCCCGGGTCGGCGGCCTGCGCGTCGCCCGCCACTACGAGCTGGTCATCGTGGCGCCAGCCGGGGCCTCGCTGGGCCAGCTGCTCGGCCGGGCGGCCGGGCGGGAGCCGGTGACCGCCGGCATCAGCCTGCCGCTGAGCGCGCTGGACGAGGTCCCGAGGGCACACGGCGAGGCGAGGCGGGCCCTCGCGCTGGCACCGCCCGGCGGCATCCTCCGGCTGGCGGACCTGACCCTGCTCGACTACCTGCTTGCGGAGGCCGACGATACCGCGCGCCGGCTCGGCCCATCGGAGGTGGACCGGCTCGATGCGCCCCTGCGCGAGACGGTGCTGGCCTACGCCGCCAGCGACCTCAACGTGGGCGCCACGGCACGCCGCCTGCACCTGCACCCGAACACCGTGCACTACCGGCTGGGTCGGGTCGAGCATCTGACCGGCCGCG
Source organism: Candidatus Dormiibacterota bacterium (assembly GCA_046727275.1). GTDB lineage: Bacteria > Chloroflexota > Dormibacteria > Dormibacterales > Dormibacteraceae > CF-161. The sequence goes on along the minus strand of JBKPCH010000051.1, from coordinate 8,820 downwards.
ACGTCCGTCGCTTCGCCGACGTGGTGGACCTGGTGGCAGCCCTGCGGCTGCGCTCCGCGGGCGCCGAGTAGTCGGACAGCGGCTGTGGCCCGTGCGGGGTCAGGAACCGCAGCCGCGATCACCTGAAACATGCCACGGAGTGGGCGGGCTGCTGCGGGATCGCTGCTCGCGGCCGGGAACATCGCGGCACGCCTGGGGCGGCATTGAACCCCCGGGCGGTCCGAAGCCGTACACGAGGGGAGATTCCCACGAGGTGGAAAGCATGATGATCCCGACGTCCATTCTCGACGGCCTTCGTCGGTTGCGCCGGAGGGCGCCCACCGCCCGCATCGCGCCTCCGCGGCGGGCGCTGCTTGCGGCGGCGCTCGTTTCGGCGCTTCTGGGAGCGGCTCACCAGGGGCTGCGCCCCGCCACCGCCGCAGTTCTGGCCCTGCCCGTCCGGCCACCCGCAGGCGACCTGGCAGTAACCGGGGTCGGCCCGGTGCAGGCCCTCCCCGACCAGGGTGCGCTGGTAAGGGACAGGGCGACCGCTGCACGCGTGGACCTGACCAGCACGTTCTCGACCAGCGTGGCAGTCCCCATCTGGGTCTTCCTCAGCTACTGTGGATCTGGCGTCTGCACCCCCGGGCCGGTGCTGCCGGCGGGTGCCAGCCCTCCGACCGTGGTGGTGGCGCCGGGTTCGCACTCGTACTATGTCGGTCCCCCTGCGACCGCCAGCACCGGCATCGCCGGCGCGGAGGCGTGCGTCAACGTTCAGGTCGACTACGGCAACACGCTGCCGGAGACGAACGAGAGCAACAACGCGCTGGCGACCTGCCGCCCGCTCGTCACCACGATGCAGCTCCGCGTGTTCTTCGTTCCGGTCGCCCTCGGCTCCTTCCCCCCGCCCAGCTGCTCCAGCGTTCAGGCGGTCGCGTCGCGATCGATCGACTTCGTGCGCGGGACCTACCCGGTGGCGGACGCCGGCCCGAGGGCGGCGGCCGCGTACGTGTCGTGTCGCCCGCTGGCGTACCAGGTCGATGGCCAGGCCCTGCTCGGCCTGCAGAGCGATTGGCGCGATGACGGCGGTCAGCCGGCTCCGCCCACGGCGGTTCCTCACCACGATGCGATCGTCGGCGTCTTCGCCCAGTATGCCTCCGCCGGGTTGGGCCTGGGCCAGTACGGCGATCCGGATACCGGCGTGGTCTACCACGCCTCGATTGTCGAGGACACGCAGCTGGACGGCTCCGCGGCCGCCCAGGAAATGGCGCACAACTTCGGCTGGGTGGCACGCGACTTTCCGCTCAACGACGGCACGGGTCACCTCCAACGAACCCCGGCGCCCGGATACTGGGTCGGCAAGGGGTGCGCGATGGGCTTCTACCGCTGGTCGATGCTGCCCGCCGGTGTACCGTGCGACCCCACCGGGAACCCGATCGACTTCATGTACTACCTCGGCAACAACCACCCTAACGACGTGACCACGTGGGTGAGCCGGTACACCTGGGACTTCCTGCTGAGGTCTCTGACAACGTCAGACCCTGTGTTGCCGCCGAACGGCACGGCGTAGGCGACCCCGGGAAACCAGCCGGGGTGGCTGGACGTCGACGAGGCGGAGCGGCGGCGGGAGGGCGTCGACGGCCGACAGGGCCTGCCCACCGTCCGCTTCCGCGACGACGGCCCGCCTTGTCTTCCGCACGCGCGCCCGGCGCTCGCTGGACTGGCGGGTGGTGCTGGTCGTGGACGTCTCCGGCTCGATGGTGGCGTCGGTCGTCCACATGGGGCTCCTGCTTGAGGTGTCCGTCGGCGCCGGCATCGACATTGCCAGGGGGGCTGCGCTCCAACCTGGAACTGGTGACCGTGCTCGCCCGGACGCTGGACCTGGTGGCGCTGGACGACCGCTCGGCGCCAATCGATCGATACTGACGCAGGGAGAGCATGACAGCCACGACACGTCGGACACGTTCGCCCGGGCGCCGCGATGCTGCGGCCGGGCTCCTCGGGTGCTTGATCGGATGTCTGCTCGCCGCGAGTTGTGGAGAGAACACAGCCGTCACGTCGCCCGGGATCACCTGGGTCCCGGTCCCCGCCCCACCCGGCGGGAACCTGACAGGCGTCCAATGGGTCTCCGTGTCGGGAGCCGGCGGCAGCACGGCGAACAGGCAGTTGGCCGCCATCTCCCGTCCCTCCGGGGCCGGCCCTTTCCGGTCGTCGTGGTCCTCCACGGCCAAGGCGGAATGGGATTCGACCTGCCGAGTTGGGCGAATAGGTTGGCCCGGGCCGGATTCATCACGGTGACCGGCTGCTGGGACTACATCACCGGCAGTGTGGAGTCCAGTCCGGTGCCGTGCCCCCATGACCTTGCCCTCGCGGCCGGTGCCATCGACGCGTTGATCAGGGTCAGCCGCGGGCAGAAGGCTGCCAGGAAGGACGCCGTGGCCGTGTACGGGGAGTCCCTGGGCGGGTTCGTGCTCTACCAGCAGCTCGAGACGCGCCGCGACGTGCGCGCGGCCATAATCGACTCCGGCATGGGCCTGGCCGATGCCAGGAAGGTCACCGCCGCAGTGCTGATCCTGGGCGCCACGGGCGATGGGAACGTCCCGATCCAGTCCCAACGTCACTGCTACCAGCAGCTTCTCGACGCGGGGAAGCCGGTTGAGGCCCACTTCTACGACGGGGCAGCCCACGTCGTCGTCAGTGACCCGCGCTACAGCGACGATGCCACCGCCCGGATCGTGGACTTCCTGCAGCGCCACCTCGGCCCGGATGGATAGCTCGGCGTCGGACAGTGGCGCGCCGGCCGGGCCCAGCCCTCGTACCGGCCAGTGTCGCCGCTGCGGCTGTAGTGCATCGGGAAGACGGTGGGGCAGGCAGGCATGGCCTTTGTCATCGCCAACGCGGGCGTCGGAGCAGTTGGGCGGCTAACGGCCGCCGGGGCCAACACCTGTACCGCCGGCGACCGCGGCAAGCCCGCGCACCGGTGAGATCAGCGGATGTGAGCCAGGATCGTCCCCGCGACCACAAAGTAGAGGACGAAGGCGGCGATGCTCACGCCCAGCATCGCCATTACCTCGAGGCCGACGCCGAGGCGGCGCTTCGCCAGGTTGAGGTTGATCATCAGGCCGATCGCCCCGAACAGACCACCGATCAGGCCGCCGACGCCGACCAGTGTGAGCGGCAGCAGCGACAGCACGATCTCCCACCAGGCAAGCCCGCGAAAGGCCGCCCAGCGATCCTTCCGCACGGGCACCGATGGTTCCTGACCGTCCTCTGGTCGATACATTTGTCGTCCCTCCTCCCATGAATGCGGCACGCACACCGCGAACGGGAACGGGCAGTATACGGCGCGCGTGGCGGGGGCCAGAGGCGCTGGGCGCTGGAGCGGGTGGAGCGGGAGGGCTCGCCGCGATGCAGAGCCGGCGCGGTCCGGGTGCTGCTCGGCCGGGAGGCCGCGGAGGCGTTCGGGGAGAGGCTCGGATGCGCTGGGCGCTGGAGCGGCTGGCGCGGGAGGGCTCGTCGATGACGAGGGAGTCGCCGCTGACGGCAGCCAGCCGGAAGGCGACATGGGCCGCCGGCCGGCGCGCATCATCGCTCTGGTTGGCTCCACGGAGCTGATGAAGCTGGTCGATGGGTTGCCGTCCACCGTGACCGTGATCCTGCGCTTGGCCGCGCCGCTATCTACGCGACCCGAACGCTTGATCGCCCGATCAGCCGTCAAGGATCTCCACCGCCAGCTCTTTGAGGTGGGCAGGATCGGCGACCAGGTCGATGCCCGCGATCCTGTCGCCCGCCAGCGTGAAGACGAACGCGACCCTGGGCCGGCCGCCGGGCGCCCAGACCATGCCGGGAGCCCCTCCGACCACGGCCCCAACCGCCCCCCTGGCCCGCCCCTTGAAGAACGCGGCCACCGCGGGCGCGCCCCGCATCTCTGGTGCCGAGCCCAGGCCGACCGCGGTGGCGTCCGACCTGACAACGGCCTCCGGGTCCAGCAGCGCCAGGAGCCGGTCCAGGTCCCCCTCGCGTGAGGCGGCCCGGAAGGCGTCCACGATGTCGCGCTGGCGGGCGAGATCGGCCTCCGATGCCACGGTCGCGCCCCTGACCCGGCGGCGGGCCCGGCTGGCGAGCTGCCTGGTGGCATCCGCGGTACGCCCTACGACAGGCGCGATATCCTCGAAGGGGACGCCGAAGATATCGTGGAGCACGAACGCGATCCGCTCGGCGGGCGTCAGCTTCTCCAGCAGGACCAGCAGGGCGAGGCCGATCGAGTCGCCCAGGACCGCCTCCTCCTCGGGGTCGATCGCGGCCTGGCCGGCGGCCACCGGCTCCGGTGCGTGGTCGGGGAAGGCCTCCTCCCGCCGCGACCGGCGCGAGCGCAGCATGTCGAGGCATACCCGCGCCACCACCGTCGTCATCCAGCCGCGCAGGTTTCCCACCTCGCCAACACCCGGCCGGCTGAGCCGGAGCCAGGCCTCCTGGACCGCGTCCTCCGCCTCGCTCAACGAACCCAGCATCCGGTAGGCCACCGACCGCAGATGCGTCCGATCAGCCTCGAACCGCTCGGCCAGCAATTGAGATTCCTGCATCGGTCACATCCTCCTGGCGGGATCCGTCATCGCAGTGACGAACGAGGCCCCCTCCGGTGTGACAGGAAGCCAGGGGGTCATTCCAGGAGAAGCACATCATGGCGGAACGGATGAAGAACCCGGCGATGATCATCCCCGAGGCGATGGAGGCAGTCCAGGCATTCCAGAAGGCCACCTACAAGGGCGGCGTGTCCCCGCGGACCCTCGACCTCGTCCACCTGCGGGCGAGCCAGATCAACGGCTGCAGCTTCTGCGTTGATTCCGGCTCGAAGCACGCCAAGCAGAAGGGCGAGACCGACGAGCGGCTGTTCGCGGTCGCGGCCTGGCGGGAGGCGCCCTACTTCGACGAGGCCGAGCGGGCGGCGCTGGCCCTGGCCGAGGCCGTGACCAGGCTCGCCGACCGTCCCGACCCGGTGCCGGACGAGATCTGGGACGAGGCGGCCAAGCACTACGACGAGAAGGGATTGGCCGCCCTGCTGCTGATGATCTCGCTGACCAATGTCTACAACCGGGTCAACGTCTCCATTCGGCAACCGGTCGGGAGCTGGGGCTGACGTCCTCGGGCCGGGCACGGGCGGTGCCCCGCCCGTGCTCAAATCCGTATCCGAGAGGTCGCATCGTGCGCATGGCCAGCGGAAGCAGCCTGACGTGTGGGCGAGGCAGACTCGAAGTCGCGAGGCGGCGTCGCCGGGTGTCGTCTCATTGAGTTGGGTCAGCGGCCCCGGCCGTCCTCGACCAGCAGGTCGACCGCCTCCGGCGTGACCTCGATGACGCAGGGCCCTCCTCGCTCCGTGCCCTGGGCGCGATAGTCGCGGAAGAGCGGGACCTGGCGGACGTGGGCCAACCAGTGCCGGATCGCCTCCGGAGTCAGGACATACTTGCGCGCGATGCGGCGGTCGTACGACCTCTGAACGTCCCGCTCCGTCAGTACTCGGGCGGTCCCCCGGACGCGCAGCACCCGGTGGTCGTGCCGGTCCCGCTCGACCCCGAACAGGAGGCTCACGCGCGGATCGGCCGTGACGTTTCTCACGGCGCGCGTCCAGACGACGGTGCCGAGCCAGATCCAGCCATCCACGGGAACGAAGTAGAGCGGCGTGACGCTCGGCCGGCCGCCGCGGGACCGGGTCGCGATGCGAGCGACCATCGAGCGTTCCAGCATCTCGTGCACGACCGGGTCGTCAGGACCCATCGCTCGCCACCCGGAGCGTCGCGTAGTCCCAAGCGGCGGTCCGCTCGGGGGCGACCTCGAACCACGTCCGTCGGTCGGCCGCGCCCGCGGGCGCGCCGCAAGGCGTCACCCGCCCGCGGATCGAGATGCCACGCAGGTCGAAGAAGAGGACGCCCTCGTCGATGAGGACGACAACCTCCTGGCCGCCATCCGGCCGGCGACCGGCGTCCACGGAGATGCCGACCAGATACCGGCCGTCGCGCAACACGAACAGGACCGGCTCGACCTGCGGCCCTTCGTCGCCGGCGAACGACAGGCAGGCGCGAGGGACCCGCTCGAGCAGGTCCTGCGCCGAAGCGGGGTCGATGTCCCTGGTGACCCGCTTCACGACGTGGCGCAGTCTGCCGCAGAGGACGGCGCGGCGGCAAGGGATGACGTGCCCACCCGGCTCGGGACCGGAGAGCCGTCAGCAGAGCCCGCTCAGGACGCCGAGCACCGCGACCAGCCCGAGGTACAGGGAGGCGCAGTCGCGCTGCTCGGGGCCCCGGACGTGGACGAGGGCGGCCGTCAGGAGGGCCGGCCCGACCAGGGCGGCCAGCCAGCCGAGGACCTGGGTCGTGCGCGCGGGGAGCCTCGTCATGCCTCGCCGTGCTGCCACGACAGCCGGCCGGCTCGGCGCCCGGGCGTTCAACTGGCGCCGCCGGCAGGACCTCCAGCGACGGCTCCACCGCCAGGACCGCCCGACCGCCTTCGACCCTGGCCCCGGTCAGCGCGTAGAACGTGAGCTGGCGGCCGCCGTCCTCGAAGCGAGCTCCGACCTGGCGAGAAACGCGGTCGCGTCCCATCCCGACCGCTTCAATCCGGCCCAGGTGGCGACCGGACCCGGTGCCGGCGTCCTTCTCCCAGAGCTCGGCGATACCCAGCCTGTCCATGCCGCCGCCGACGCTACTCGCAGAGCCCTCAGCGATCCCTCAACGAAATGCTCGGCCGCCCCAGGCCGCGCAGGCGGACAAACGGGCGATTCGTTGATCGAACGTTGAGGCAGCTTTCTCTATCATGTCGGCGAGGTGGAGGGATGCCGGCGCCCCGGGTGCGGGGGCTACATAGAGGACGGCTTCTGCACGGTCTGCGGCCTGGCACCGGAGGGCGGGCCGCCAAACGACGTCGCGCAGGCGGCCGTTCCCGATCCGTCCCGCTCCACCAGGTCGGCCCGCAGCAGCAGGAGCACCCGCTCGACAACGACCGGATCGACTCGCCGCAGGGCGTCCGGCGTGGCCCTCAGCGCGCTGCCGCCGCTGCCGCTCAGCGACCCGCTCGCGGCCCTCGTCCCGGGCGAGGTGCCGGATCGCAAGCGCTTCTGCTCGAGCTGCGACGCCAAGCTGAGCCTGGACGAGGGGTTCTGCCCGAGATGCGGCCAGCAGTACTCGTTCCGGCCGAGCCTGCGGCCGGGGCTCATCGTCGCCGGCAAGTACGAGATCAAGGGAACGCTCGCCTTCGGCGGGCTCGGCTGGATCTACCTCGCGATGGACACCGTCCTCAACCGATGGATCGTCCTCAAGGGCCTGCTGAACAGCAAGGACCCCAACATGGTGCGGGTGGCCGTCCAGGAGCGCGAGTTCCTGGCCTCGGTGAAGCACCGCAACATCGTCGGCATCTACGACTTCATCACGGAGGGGGCCGACGGCTTCATCGTGATGGAGTACGTCAACGGGCGGAGCCTCCTCCAGCTCCGGCGGGAGCGCGGCGGGCCGCTGGCCCCGCTGGAGGCCTGCTCGTACGTCGTCGAGCTGCTGCCCGCCTTCGCCTACCTGCACCAGATGGGCCTGGTCTACTGCGACTTCAAGATCGACAACGCGATCGTCGAGGGCGACACGGTGAAGCTGATCGACATGGGTGCGGTGCGGAGGATCGACGACACCGGAGGCGACGTCTACGGAACCAGGGGCTATGCCGCGCCGGAGGCGAGCGACGACCCGTCGCCGGTCGCCGACCTGTACACGGTGGCCAGGGCGCTGGCGGTCCTGGTGGCCGACTTCGACTTCCAGGGCGCCTTCGAGCGCGCCCTCCCCTCGCCGGACGCGGCGCCGGCCTTCAGGCAGCACCCGTCGCTGCACCGCTTCCTCCTGAAGGGGACCCGGCTCGACCCGGACGCCCGTTTCCAGACCGCCGAGGAGATGGCCGGCCAGCTCGAGGGCGTGCTGCGCGACGTGGCCGCCGGGACCGGTGTGCTGGGCCCGGTCGAGAGCGGCGTCTTCGAGAGCGAGACCAGCACCGCCAACCTGGTGGCCGAGCTCGCCACCGACAGCGTGCGCTCGCGCCAGCTGCCGGGTCTGCGGCCGGCGGCCGCAGACCCGGCGGCGACGGCCATCGTGGCGGCCTCGATGGTGCCCGACTCCGCGCGGCGTCTCGCCCTGCTGGAGCACGCCTGGGCGAGCCATCCGGAGTCGCTCGAGCTGCCGTTCCGGCTCGCGGGCGCCCACATCGACGCCGGTTCACCGGACGGCGAGGTGGAACGCTGGCTCGCCAGGGCGGAGGCTGCCGGCGCCGGCGACTGGCGGGCCACCTGGTATCGCGGCCAGGCCGCGCTCGCCCGCCGGGACGCCGGCGCGGCCATCCGCGCCTTCGACGCCGTGCTGGCCGAGGTGCCCGGCGAGCTGGCCCCCAAGCTCGCAATGGCTCACGCGCACGAGCTGGCCGGCGACCTGGACGCGGCGGCCGCCAACTTCGACCTGGTCTCCCGGGCCGACCCGTCCTACACCTCGGCAGCCTTCGGCCTCGCCCGCTGCCGGCGGGCGCAGGGCAGCCGCGACGGGGCCGTCGAGGCGCTCGAGCGGATCCCGCCCAGCTCCAGCCGCTACGAGGCCGCCCGCCTGGCCATCGCCGACGTCCTCGTGGACGAGCGGCCGGCGCCGCCGGGCATCGCCGAGCTCACCCGGGCGGCGGACGTGCTGGAGCCGCTGCGCGCCAGCGTCGACACCCTGGAGCTCCACCGCCTCAGCGCCCGCGTGCTCCTGGCGGCGGCCCGGCTGGCGCGCGGGCCGGGGGCCCGGCCTGGCCAGAACGGCGTCAGCCGGCTGCTCGGGCTGCCGC
>JBKPCH010000050.1:0-3569 GCA_046727275.1 Candidatus Dormiibacterota bacterium | reverse complement strand
AGGCTGTTCCGTCCCTCCACCCCGAGGGCCGCCGGCAGCGGCAGGGGCACCAGGGCGCCCAGCAGCTCGGCTGGCGAGGTGAGCCGCGCCCCCAGCTCCCGGCAGTCCTCGCAGCGGCGCATGTGGTGGTCGACCGCGCTCCGCTGCTGGTCCGTCAGCGCCCGGACGCCCGCCGGGACCAGGGCGGCGAGCCGCACGCACTGGTCGCGCCGGCGGGCCACCAGCAGGTAGCGGACGGCGTTGCCGAGCGCCTCCCGGGCCCGGTTGACCAGGACCGCGGCGTGGCCCGGCGGGATGTCGAGCACGTCGGCGATCTCCCGGGTCGACAGCTCCTGGCGGACCGACAGGTCGAGCACCGCGTACTGGCGCGCCTCGAGGCTCGACGCGGCGGCCCAAACGAGCTGCGCTGCCTCCCCGGCCATGGCCGCGTCCTCGGGGCCGGGGGCCAGGTCCGGGTGGTCCGCGGCCTCCTCGTCAATGGACGCGGTGGGCCGGGCGCGGGTGAGGTGGTTCAGGGCCAGGTTGTGCGCCGTGGCGTACAGCCAGGCCCGGACGCGGGCGGGATCGCGCAGGGAGGCGCGCCCTTCCCAGGCCCGCAGGAACGTGGAGTGGGCGAGGTCCTCCGCCGCGGCCTCGTCGCGAGTGAAGCGGACGAGGAAGTCGTGGATCCCCCGCACGTGGCGGTCGTAGAGCTGGCCCAACGCGGCCGGGTCACCGGCCTGGACCTGAACGGCCAGCTCCGCGTCGGAACGGTCCCGCGGCGAGCCCCCACTGCCCTCCATCATGTGGACACCAGGAAGATACGCCGAGCGCGCTCATGCAGGCTCGGACACCGGCCGGGCGGCGGGATTACGCCCAGAGCTTCCGGAGGTTCCTCCTACGCCTGGTCGGCGGCCGGTTCGGCGCCGGCCGGCTCCCGCCCCGCCAGCTCCAGGAACTCGTCCTCGGTGAGGACCGGAACCTTGAGGCGCTGGGCCTTCTCCAGCTTCGAGCCGGCCGACTCGCCGGCCACGACGTAGTCCGTCTTTGAGCTGACGCTGCCGGCGGCCCGGCCGCCGAGCTCCTTGACGATCTGCTCCGCGTCCGGCCGGGTCAGGCGGTTCAGCGTCCCCGTGAACACGAACGTCTTGCCGGTCAGCGGGCCGTCGGCGAGCAGCTCGGCCTCCTCGGGAGCGACGCCGGCGTCCAGCAGGTGCTGGATCAGCTCGCCGCCCTGGCCCTCGAAGAAGCGGCGGATCTCGCCGGCCATGTTGGGGCCGATGCCCTCCACCGCCACGAGCTGCTCCTCGCCGGCCGCCCGCAGCCGTTCCAGCGTCCCGAAGTGGCCGGCCAGGACGTCGCCGGTGGCGTCGCCCACCTGGGGGATGCCGAGCGCGTAGAGGAAGCGGCCGAGGGGCGGCGTGCGGCTGCCCTGGATCCGGTCGTACAGGTTCTGGGCGGACTTGTCGGCGAAGCGCTCCAGTTCCTTCAGCTGGTCCAGCTCCAGCCCGTAGAGGTCGGCGGGCTCGCGGACCAGGTCGCGGTCGAGCAGCTGCTGGATGGTCGAGGTGCCCATGCCGTCGATGTCCATCGCGCCGCGGGCGGCGAAGTGGCGGAGGCGCTCCAGCCGCTGCGCCGGGCAGAACGGGTTGATGCAGCGATGGGCCACGTAGGGCTCCTCGCGCACCACCTCGCTCCCGCACACCGGGCAGCGCTCGGGCATGCGCCAGCCCGGCCGCGGGTCCCTGACCGAGACGACCTCGGGGATGACGTCGCCGGCCCGCTGGATCGTCACCGTGGCGCCCACGTAGACGCCCTTCTCGTTCACCTGCTGCTCGTTGTGGAGCGACGCGTTGCGGACGGTGACGCCGGCCACGATGACGGGGCGCAGCTGGGCCACCGGCGTCAGCACGCCGGTCCGGCCCACGTAGCAGACGATGTCCTCGACCGCGGTCTCCGCCTGCTCGGCGGCGTACTTGAACGCCATCGCCCAGCGCGGCGAGCGGGCCACGAACCCGAGCTCGAGCTGCTGGTCGTGCCGGTCGACCTTGACCACGACGCCGTCGATCTCGTGGTCCAGCTCGTGCCGGCGCTCGTGCCACCGGCGGTGGAAGTCGATCACCCCGTCTATCGAGTCGAACCGCTCCCGGTTGGGGTTGACGCGGAAGCCCATGGCCGCGAGGCCCTCCAGGACCTCCCACTGGCTGCGCGCGGGCCCCGCCGGGTCGAGCGTGTACATGAAGGTCTGCAGGTTGCGGCTGGCGGTGATGCGCGGGTCGAGCTGCCGGACGCTGCCGGCGCCCGCGTTGCGGGGGTTCATGAAGGTGGGCAGGCCGGCGGCCTCCCGCTCGCGGTTCAGGCGCTCGAACTCGGCGATCGGGAAGTAGACCTCGCCGCGCACCTCGAACTCGCCGGGCAGGCCGGCCAGCGGCTGGACGGCGAGCGGGACGCTGCGCAGCGTGCGGACGTTGGCGGTCACGTCCTCGCCGGTCAGCCCGTCGCCGCGCGTGGCGGCCCGCGCCAGCCTGCCGTCGCGGTAGGTCAGGCTCATGCTGAGGCCGTCGATCTTGAGCTCGCAGACGTAGAGCACGTCGTCGCCTACGACCGCGCGCACGCGCCTGTCCCACGCCCGGATCTCCTCCTCCTCGAAGGCGTTCTGGAGGCTGAGCATCGGCGAGCGGTGCCTGACCTTGGCGAACTGGGCGCTCGCCTCGCCGCCGACGCGCTGGCTGGGCGAGTCCGGCGTGACCAGCTCGGGGTGGGCCGCCTCCAGGTCCAGCAGGTCTCGGAAGAGGGCGTCGTACTGGGCGTCGGTGATCTCCGGAGCGTCCAGGACGTAGTACAGGTGCTCGTGGCGGCGGAGCTCGCGCCGCAGCTCGTCGAGGCGCCGCTCGACGCCGGCGCTCACAGGCGGGTCAGCGGGGCGATCGTGGCGTTGATGATCTTCAGCCCCGCGGCGTCGAACCGGATGAGCAGCTCCTCGTCGGTGCGCGTGAGGGTGCTCTTCATGACCACGCCGAGACCGAACTTGGAGTGGCTGACCCGGTCGCCCTCGTGGAACCGCTGCACGGGCGGCGGCGCCGGCGCCGCCTCCACCTGGCGCTCGATCATCCGCTCACGGTACGCCGAGCCGCCGCCGGCGGCGCCCCGCTCGCGGCGCGGCGGCGCCACCGGGGCGGCGCCCCGCCTCGGCGGGGCCAGCAGCGCCTGCGGGATCTCCTGCAGGAAGCGGCTGGGGAAGGCGGGCTGGCCCTGGCCGTAGAGGTGGCGGCGGAAGGAGCAGGTCAGGTAGAGGCGGTCCTGGGCCCGGGTGATGCCGACGTAGCAGAGGCGGCGCTCCTCGGGCATCTCCTTCTCGTCTTCGACGGCCCGCCGGTGGGGCAGGAGGTTCTCCTCGATGCCGACCAGGAAGACGACGGGGAACTCCAGGCCCTTGACCATGTGCAGCGTGATGAGCGTGACGCCGTCATCGCCGTCGGCGTAGGCGTCCACGTCGGAGCGGAGCGTCACCTCGGTGAGGAAGAGCTCCAGCGCCTCCGCCTGGTCCTGGTGGGTGTCGAACTCGGCGGCCAGGCCGCGCAGCTCGCGCA
>JBKPCH010000049.1:0-10954 GCA_046727275.1 Candidatus Dormiibacterota bacterium | reverse complement strand
GCGCGCAGCTGGTGGCGCCACGAGTACCAGCACTCGGGGAAGCCGTGCAGCAGCACGACGAGTGGGCCCTGACCCGCCTCCGCGACGTGCATCCGGATGCCGTTGGTCTCGACGAACCGGTGGCTGATCTCCGTCATCGCGATCGATTGTCGCAGGTCCGCCCGACGTGTCAGACCTGCAGCCGCTCCTGCGGGGGGCCGACCTCGGGGCTGGCCGTGAGCAGGTCGCGGGTGGCGAAGAGGGCCGCCTCCAGGGCCCGACGCACGTAGCCGAGCACCCCCTCCGCGGTCCACAGCAGCTCGCCGCCGGCGACCAGGACCTCCTCGACCCAGCGGCCGGGCAGGCCCAGGCCCTCCCACTCCTCCAGCAGGGCGGCCGGGACGCCCGCCGCCTGCCACTCCGCCAGCCGGTAGGGCAGGTCCTCCTCGCCCTCGCCGGCGACGGTGCGCAGGTCGCCGATCCGGTAGGACCCGCGCGCCCACTCCTCGTACGTCAGCCGGAGCAGGTCGAGCTGGTCCGTGCGCTGGTTGCGGGTGGCCTCGGCGTCGTCGGCCAGGCGGGCGCCCAGCCACTTGCCCTCGACCTCCTCGACGGCCTCGTGCAGCGCGACCAGGAACTCCAGGCTGACCAGCGCCTCGACCAGCACGCGGTCCGCCCAGGCCAGCTCGCCGCTGACCACCTCCTCGACGGCCAGCCGGCGCGGCCAGCTGACCCGCGCCCCGTAGTCCGGGTTCGGGCTGGGCGGTCCCACCACCAGCGCGTGGACGCGGTCGCCGACCCCGCCCCGAGCCTGCATCGGGCCCGAGCCGAACACGCGGTGGGCCAGGTCCATCGCCAGCGACGAGCCGCCGCTCGCCGCCGTCAGCAACAGCGCCACGCCGGCGCCGCGGAGGGCGGCCTCGGCCCGCCACCAGTTGCGCTTGCGCGGCGAGACCAGCACCGGCACCGCGTCGGCCAGGGCCGAGCGGAGCCGGTAGCGGTTCCCGAACTCGTCCTCCAGGGCCACGTCCACCTCGTAGGCGAAGCGCCGGACGTAGTCCTCGCCGCCGGGCGGCGAGGTCCAGCTCGTCCACCGCCAGGCCTGCCGGGGCTCGCAGAGCACCGTCACGGCGCCCTGGGCCGGGACCTCGGCGGCGGACAGCCGGACGTCCACCAGCCGCCGGGTGGCGCCGTCCTGGCCCGTCTCCGCGAACTCCGCGTGCAGGATCCGCAGGCCGGCCGCACCCGGGTTGCTCAGCTCCCCGCCGACCCGGTAGGCGCAGCGCCAGTAGCAGCTGCGGGACGGCTCCGGCCACCGCCAGGCCCACCAGCCGGCGACGTCGGGCGCGGTGACGTCCAGCGCCACCTGCTGGCAGCTGGTCCCGTGCGGGCCGGTCGTCTTGAACGTCAGCCGCTTGGGCCCGACCTCGTAGAGCGCCGCGGCCGCGGCCGTGCCCGTCGCCGGCCGCACCCGGCCGGCCGTGCCCGCGACGACGGCCGGCAGGTGGAGGGTGTCCAGCAGCTGGCCCCCGGCCGAGACCTCGACCCAGCCGTCCTCGACCGGGGTCTGCGCCAGGCAGCTCACCTGGAGCGGCTCGCCGGGATGCAGCGGCCCGGTGACGAAGTAGCGGATGGGCGAGGCGGAGGCGTCTTGATGGCCGGTCCGGAACAGCCGGACCAGGTTGTCCAGCTGCCCGGGATCGTCCCACTCCCTCTCTCCGACCGCCCTGGTGTCTGTGCCCAAGGAACCGACACGATACCCGATCGCCTCCGGCCGCGCCGCCGGCCAGCCCGTTACATCTGTCCCCTGGGCGATGGGCGGTCGGGGCCGCCCGGGGACGGTAGTCACGTTGACTGGCTCGCCGCGCGGGAGGGATGCTGGCCAACCTGGAAGCAGGGCGATGGGTGTGAAGGGCTGCGGGACGTGACGCCGGCCGGCCCGCGCTGGGCCTCGGCGGAGGCCCGCGCGGCGGGGCTGACGGAGCGGGAGTGGGAGGTGCTCGGCCTCCTGGTCACCGGCGCGTCGAACCGGGAGATCGCCGAGGCGCTCGACATCAGCCAGCGCACCGTCGGCAACCACCTCACCAGCATCTTCTCCAAGCTGGGCGCCCGAACGCGGACGCAGGCCCTGGCGCGGGCGCTGGGCACGACAGCCGGCCCGCCGCCGGCCTGAGACCAGATGAATGATTCCGAATAGCGGCGAGGTATTCGGTGGCCAGGTGCCCCAGAAAAGTGGTCCGGCGCCGAGGACCGCAGCGAGCCCACTCGTCGTGGGTGAGCGAGGACCGCAGAAGCCGGGCCACGAGATCCCGGGGTCCCCGCGAAATCGCGGTGGCGGGGTGCGGATTTCGCGGAGTGGGGTGGGGTGCATGGGCGCCGAAGATCCGTCGGGATTCGGAATCATTCATCTAGCCGGGCTCAGCGCTCCGGCGAGCCGGTGCCGCCCCAGCAGCGGCCCCCGCGCTCGGGCGCCCGGTCGCCCAGCCGGTAGACGCGGACGAACTGGTCCAGCCGGGGGTCGTCGGCGGAGCCGAGCTGCAACTGGGCGCCCCAGGCGGAGGCGACGACCGGCGCCGGCAGGCCCGGGTAGGGGCTGACGAGGACGTAGGACTGCCTGGTCGCGATGACGCGCAGCGCCGCCACCTGGCTCTGCGGCAGGTCGGGCCGGTAGGTGATCCAGACGGCCCCGTGTTCCAGCGAGTGGACCGCGTGCTCGCTGCCCACGGGCGCCGCATAGAAGCCGCAGTTCTGCCAGACCGGCGAGTGGGGGCCGCCTACCGGCGGGTCCTGGGGGTGGGCCACAGGGCCGAGGACATGGGCTCGCTGCGTGACCGCGAACGTGTGGACGCCGGCCGGCGAGCCGGCGAGGGCATCGCCGACGCTCGAGATCCAGCAGGAGGCGAGCAGGCCCACCGCCACGCCGCCGAACACGGCGCTGCCCACGCGCCGGGCGCGGCTCGGCCGGCTCCAGCGCCACAGGCCCCCCAGCGCCTGGCGCCCGAGCGCGTAGAGGAGGTACACGAGGCCCAGTCCCTGGACGAGCAGCAGCGCCCACTGCAGGGCCGCGAGGGCCACCGACGTGGCCTGCGCCGCCGCCCACGCCTGCGCCACCTGCTGGCCGGCGAGCAGGAGCGCGTTCCACACGGCTGCGAGGAGGAGCGGCCCGCGCAGCAGCAGCAGCCCCAGCAGGACGCCCAGGATCGGCACCGTCAGCAGCGTGTAGAGCGCGAAGACCGTGGCTGCCCACGGCTTCAGCGCGGGAGCGGCCGGCGCGCTGGGGCCGGCGGGCAGGCCGCGCTTCACGGTCGACGTGAGGTGCGACAGCACGTCCGGGATCCCCAGCAGGTCGGTGAGCGCCCAGTAGCCGTCGAACCTGACGAACGGGAACAGCTGGCGGGCGACGTCGAGGTCGATCAGCAGGACGGTCAGCAGCAGCCAGTCGCGACCGGTGGCCGCGGCCGCGCCCACGACCGCCAGCGCCAGCAGCAGGTGAAAGTAGAAGCCGCCGAGGTCGGTGCGCACGCGGCCCCACCTGCCCAGGCGGTAGCTGTCGGTCGTGTCGGTGTAGTAGGCCGGGAAGATGCCGTAGATCCCGAGCCCGATGCACCGCGCCCGTCCGCCCCCGTAGCGCACGGCGGACGCGTGGCCGAGCTCGTGGAACACGCCCGCGGCCAGGTAGGCGCGACCACGCCCGCCAGGCTGCCCGGGGTGTACGCGATGTCGCGGACTATCGCTGACAGGCCGTGGCTGCCGTAGAGCCAGACGTGGGCGGCCACCACTGCGACCAGCGCGGGGACGACGACGACCGGCGCATGGAGGACGCACAGCGCGGAGGCGATCGGGTCGATGACCCGCGGCCCCAGCACCTTCACCCGCAGGTTGACCTGGAGCGGCGACGGCGGGCGCCGCCCAGACCGTGGCGGGGAGCCGCCGGTGCCCCTCACCACCGCCAGCGGAAGCAGGCTGGTGGCGATGATCCGGCGGACGTCGGCGCCGGTCGCGGCCCACTGCGTCCGCTCCGTCAGCCGGTCCGCGATCTCGTCCAGCGTCCGATCGCCGGTCGCGTATTCCGCGACGCGGTAAACCGGCTCGGACACCTGGATGTAGCGTCCTCCCCGTTGGATGAGCCACTGCGGGTCTCGGAACGCAGTGTCCCTGGCCTCGCCGACCAGCTCCACGTCGGGAGCCAGGGCTGGCCGCTCCGGCACGGGACCCGGGCCGTCGGCGGTGTGTGAGGTGGTGCCGGCTTCCATCTGTCAGGGATGGTGGGCTCGAGAGGACGAGCCGGTGGCTCGTCCTCTCGTGACCGGTTGCCCCGCTACGCCAGCACCTCCCACTCGCGGGCGGTCAGCCGGGCGCGGCGGGCCTCCGGCGATGCCCAGACATTCGCCGCGTCACACGGCGACGGCTCGTCGCTCGCGGACCCGGGCGCAGTGCAGCCCCCTGCCACGTTCATCCTCCCTCGCTGCCCAGGTCCTGGTGTCAGGCTAGCAGCTACCAGCACAGTGCTGAATGAGTGATTTGTACTAATTTGCCGGCGGATATTGCCGCCTCTCTGCTGTAGCAGAAAGCATTCCCGCCGATAGCCAACGCCTACTATGAGAGACGCATGAAGTCGCGGAAGTGTTCAGACTCCGGCTGGATACGGCGAGATGTCAGGGGAAGCTGACCTCGACATCGAGGCGCTCTATGAGAAGCACAGGATCCGCGTCTTCCGGGCGATCGCGGGCGTCGTCCTGGACGCGGAGGTCGCGGAGGACCTGACACAGGAGACGTTCGAGCAGGCCTGGCGTGCGCGCCGCTCGTACCGCGGGGCCCCGGAAGCCGCCGGCGCCTGGCTCTACCGGATCGCGATGAACCGGGCCGTGAGCTGGCTGCGCCGGCAGCGGCTGGCGAGGCTGCTGCCGGCCCGTCTCTTCGCTGGAGCGGACCCCGGCGCCGACAGCCTGGAGGGCGTCGAGAACCGCCACCTCACGGACGCCGCCCTCGCCGTCCTGAGCCCCAGGCAGCGCGCCGTGGTCGTCATGACCTACTACTCCGGCCTGACCCGCGCCGAGGTCGCGGCCGCCCTGGGGGTGCCGCCCGGCACCGTCGCCTCGCGCCTCAACACCGCCCAGCGCCTGATGCGCGCCGCGCTGGCGCCGGAAATGGTCAGGCGCCGGCCGCCTCGGGCAGCTCGTCCTCGGGCGGGGCCTGGACGAAGACGCGGTTCCCCACCTCCAGACCCAGCTTCTCGGCCTCGCCCCGGGTGAGCTGCGCCCAGACGTCGCCCTCGGCCGTGTCGATGTCCACGCGGACCTCGAAGCCGAGGCGGACGATGCGGGCCACCGTGCCGGCCAGGGCCCCCGGCTCCGCCCGCCTGGACAGCTCCAGGGCGTGGGGCCGGACCACGCGGCCGGCCAGCCGGGTCACCGGGCCCAGGAAGGTCATCACGAAGTCGGTGGCGGGCTCGTCGTACAGCTGATCGGGCGTGCCGACCTGCTCGACCGCGCCCCGGTTGATGACCACGATCTCGTCGGCGACCTCCATCGCCTCCTCCTGGTCGTGCGTCACGAAGACGGTGGTCACGTGGACCTCGTCGTGGAGGCGGCGCAGCCACGCCCGGAGCTCCTTGCGAACCTGGGCGTCGAGGGCGCCGAACGGCTCGTCCAGCAGCAGCACGCTGGGCTCCACGGCGAGGGCCCTGGCCAGCGCCATCCTCTGCCGCTGCCCGCCGGAGAGCTCGGACGGGTAACGGCCCGCGAACTGCTCCAGGTGCACCAGCTCCAGCAGCTCCTGGACGCGCCGGCGGATCTCCGCCCGCGGCCGCCGGCGCACCTCCAGGCCGAACCCGACGTTCTTGGCCACGGTCATGTGCCGGAACGCCGCGTAGTGCTGGAACACGAAGCCCACGTTGCGGCGCTGGGGCGGCAGCCGGGTCGAGTCGACGCCGGAGATCGCCACCGTCCCGGAGTCGGGGACCTCGAGCCCCGCGATGATGCGGAGCAGGGTGGACTTGCCCCCGCCGGAGGGCCCCAGCAGGGCCGTCAGGGTGCCGCCCGGGATGTCGACCGACACGTCGTCCAGCGCGACGAAGGCGCCGAACCGCTTGGAGACGTTGCGCACGGAGATGGACATCAGGCCTCCTCTCTGGGACGGAGCAGGTTGGTGGCCAGCAGCACGACGATGGCCATTGCCGCCAGCGCGAACGCCATGGCGTAGGCGGCCGGCTGGTCGAAGTTCCCGAAGCGCTCCTCGACGAACAGCGTGGCGGTCTGGGTCTCGCCGACGAGGCGGCCCGAGACCACTGCCACCGCGCCGTACTCGCCGAGCGCGCGGGCCAGGGTGAGCACCACGCCGAACGCGAGCGCCCAGCGGATGGCGGGCAGCGTGATCCGGCGGAACGTCTGGAGCGTGGAGGCCCCCAGCGTCCAGGCCGCCTGCTCCTGCTCGGTCCCGATCTCCTCCAGCACCGGCCCCACCGCGCGGACCACGAGGGGCAGCGACACGAAGATCGTGGCCAGGACCATGCCCGGCACGGCGAAGATGACGTCGAGCCCGACGGAGGAGAGCCAGCCGCCGACGGGGGTGTTGCGGCCGAACACGAGGACCAGCGCCAGGCCTGCGACCACCGGCGACACGGCGATGGGCAGATCGACCAGCGCGTCGAGCAGGCGCCGGCCGGGGAACTCGTGGCGCACGAGGAGCAGCGCCATGCCCACCCCGAAGACGGTGTTGCAGACGACGGCGCACCCGGCGACGACCACGGTGAGCTGGAGCGCGTGCACGGCGTCGGGATCCGTCAGCGCGGCCCACACGGGCCCCACGCCGTGCTCGAACGTGCGCCAGCAGACCAGGCCGACCGGCAGCACCAGCAAGAAGGCCAGGTAGGCCAGGGCGACGGTGCGGAGGAGGTATCTAGCCACGTCTTGCCGCCCAGCGCTGGACGACGTCCAGCCCGACCATCACCAGCAGGGCCACCAGGAGCAGCACCGTCGACTCCGCCGCCGCGCCCAGCGTGTCGTCGCTCTGGATCTGGCCGAAGATGTGGACGGCGGCGACCTGTGTCCGGAACGGCAGGTTGCCGGAGATCAGCACCGTCGAGCCGAACTCGCTGATGGCCCGGGCGAAGGAGAGCGCCGAGCCGGCGGCGATCGCCGGGTAGAGGTTCGGCAGCACGATGCGCCGGAACGTCGTCGCCGGGCCGGCGCCCAGCGAGGCGGACGCCTCCTCCATCTCGCGGTCCATCTCCAGCAGGACGGGCTGGACCGTGCGGACGACGAACGGCAGTGTCACGAAGAGGAGGGCGACGACGACCGCCGCCCGGGTGTAGGCCAGGTTCACGCCGATCGGGCTCGAGGGCCCGTACAGGGTCAGCAGGACGAGGCCGGCCACGATCGTGGGCAGCGCGAACGGCAGGTCGATCAGCGTGTCCACGACCCGCTGGCCGGGGAAGCTGTCGCGGACCAGCACCCACGCGACGAGCGTGCCGGTGACCGCGTTGACGGCCACCACGACCAGCGCGGCGACCACCGTCAGGGCGAGCGCGGCCACCGTCTCCGGCGTCGTCACCGCCCGCCAGAACTCGCCGGGGCCGCTGCGGGTGGCGGTCAGGACCACCGCCGCCAGCGGTATGAACACGATCAGGCTCAGGTACGTCGTGGCCAGGCCGACGCCCAGGCCGGTGCCGGCCCGGCGGCGCGTCTGGGGCCCGAGGACCACGTCCGCGGGGCGGACCGCGGGCCGGGCCTCTTCGTCGGTCGTGGCGGCGATCACTGCTGCGTCGCCACCCCCAGCTTGCGCTCGACGTCGACCAGGGCGCCCGTCTGCGGGTCGAAGAATCGCCTGTTCACCGTGGGCCAGCCGCCGACGTCGTTGATCGTGAACAGCCCGGACGGGGCCTTGAACTCGCCGCTCCTGGCCACGCCGGCGACGACGGGCCGGTAGCCCGCGTTGGCGAAGATTCGCTGCGCCGTCCTGGTGTGCAGGAAGTCGACGAACGACTTCGCCTGCTGCGGGTGTTTCGTCTTCGTGGTGACCGCGACGGGGTTCTCGATCAGGATGGTCTGGTCGGGGATGACGTAGTCGAGGGCCTGGCCGTGCCGCTGGGCGAAGATCGCCTCGTTCTCGTACGAGATGAGCACGTCGCCCTTGCCGCCCGCGAACGTCTGCAGCGAGTTGCGGGCGCTGTTGTCCTGGACGGCCACGTGGCGGAAGAGGTCGTTCAGGTACGCGATGCCGGCCTGGTCGTCCTTGCCGTTGCGGCTCCTGGCGCCGTAGGCGGCCATGACGTTCCAGCGGGCCCCGCCGGACGCGAACGGGTTGGGCGTGATGACCTCGACGCCCGGCCTGGTCAGGTCGTCCCACGTCCTGACGTGCCTGGGGTTTCCTCTGCGCGTGGCCAGCGCCACGACCGACTCCGTGATGTTGCCCCGGTACTGGTCGCCGTTCCAGTCGGGGGCGACGATGCCGTCCTTGACGAGCCGGGTGATGTCCGGCTCCAGGGAGAACGCGACGACGTCCGCCTTCAGCCCGGAGTCGACGGCGCGGCTCTGGTCGCCGGACGCGCCGTAGGACTGGGCGAACGTGACGTTCCTGCCCTGCGGCGTCTTCTGGAAGGCGGCGATGATCTTCTGGTAAGGCTCCTGTGGCGTGGAGTACGCCACGAGTGCCAGCTGCGCGGCGGGGAGCGTGCCGTCGGAGCCGCCCGGAGCGGCGGTCGAGGCGGCGCCGCCGCAGGCGAGCGCCGTGACGAGAGCAGCCGCGCTCACAGCGAGCGCGACCAGGTGGGATCGCCGTGGTTCACTGACGGTCAGTTGCACCGGTGCTCCTTCTGCGTGGTTGGTGGAAATGGGCGAGCGCGACCGCGCGAGTCGCGGATCAGGCTCGACCGACCCTGTTAGCGGCGGTGGGGCTGCTAACTACAGAAGCAGGTGCGGTAGCGGCAGAAGTCGATGACGCGGCGCCGAGTCAGTCCGAGGGCACGGTACCGTGGTTTCGACATCGTGCCTACAAGCGTATCGGATTCTCGGGCAGTCCCCTTCTCCCGACCCTACGCCCCGCCCGACACCCTGACCCGGCCGCTGGCCACGCCCGGCAGCGTCAGGTCCACCTCCAGCTCGTGCGCGCCGGCCTCCAGGTCCTCCGCCAGCTCGACCAGCAGCTCCATCTCGCGGCCGACCGGGAGGTCGAGGCGCCTGGGCAGGGGCAGGCGGCCGGACTCGGTCTGGACCAGGACCCGGGCCCCCTCCAGGACGCGGCCGTCCAGCCGCACGTCGCCGACGTCCGTCAGCACGGCCGGCCGGGTCAGGTTGCGCAGCGTGAAGCGGACCCCCTCCGGGTCCGGGCGCAGGCTCTCGCGCAGCACGATCCGTTCGGCCAGGTAGGCCGGCAGCAGCGGCCGCTGCCGGCGCGTGGCAAGCTCGGAGGCGATCCGGAAGCCGAGAGCCGACCGCACCGGCGCCTGCCCCGGCACGCGCAGCTCGGCCTCCATCACGTAGTCGCCCTCGGCGTCGAGCGGCAGCGTCAGGCTGGTCAGCTGGACGGCCGGCTCGGCGGCCGTCGGCAGGCTGAAGGCGGTCGACCCGGAGTACGACTTGCGCCGGACGGCGTCGCGCAGCCAGCCCAGGCCGGTGCCGGCCGGCACCAGGGGCCGCTCCCGCCACACCGCCCAGCGGACCTCGGCCTGTCCGGTCAGTCGCGGGTCGTCGTTGACGACCACCAGGCGCACGGTCACCGTCTCCCCCGGCCGCCAGCCGGCGCCGCACGGCTGCAGCGGCGTGAAGCCGACCGGGTCGATGATCACGCGGACCGGGGCGAACGCCTCCCGGACGACGTCGAGCGCCGACTTGGGCACCCGCGCGCTGTCCACCAGGCCGTAGCCGATGCCCGGGAAGGGGTCGACCAGCTGGTAGACCAGGGCGCCCCAGCACGGCTCGAACTTGCGCTTCCGGAGCTGGTCGATGGCGTAGCCGAGCAGCTGGGCCTGGTACTCCTGGCCCGCGCCGACGAACTCCTCCAGGCTGCCGTGCTCCTCCGGCAGGCCGGCGCCGTGCTCCGCCCAGGCCGGCAGCAGGAAGCCGGCGTAGAGCCAGCGCGGGTCGTCGGCGCGGAGCGGCCAGGTAGTCCCCAGCGCCTCCCAGGCTGCCGAGCCAGGGCTCGGCGGCGCCTGCGCCCCGAACTCGCTCACGAAGCCGGGCAGCGCGTCGGCGTAGCTGCTCCAGGCCCCGTCCCGCCAGCCCAGCCACAGGTGCTGGTCCAGCTCGCCGGACGCCGCCAGCGCGGTGCGGGTCGGGTCCATCTCCTCGACGATCGCCTTGATCTCGTGGTCGATCGTGTAGTTCTGGCGCACCGCGTGCACGTCCGCCAGCGCCGCGTTGCCCGCCACCCAGGGCGGGTCGTCGTGCGCGATCCAGAACAGCAGGGAGGGGCGGTTCTGGAGCAGCTCCACCATCTCCGGCACCTGGTTGCGAACGGCGGTGTCGAAGAAGCGGCTCTCCTCGGCCGTGGCGTGATAGGCGTAGGAGAGCGTGAGCGGGAAGTCGGCGATGACCAGGATGCCGGCGCGGTCGGCCAGCCGGTAGAACTCCTCGGGCAGCACGTGGCCGTGCACCCGCAGCACGTCCAGGTTCGTCTCCCGGGCCAGGTTCAGGTCGGCCTCGAAGGTCTGCTCGCCGAGCTGGTCCAGCCGCAGGCTGGGGGTGTAGTTGGCGCCGCGCAGGAACATGGGCTGGCCGTTGACCGCCACGTGCCAGCCGTCGTGGGCGGCGTGCACCACCACGTCCCGGAAGCCGAACTGGTCCTCGGCGCGGACCGACTCCCGGCCCCCGATCGAGACCGTGGTCACGCACCGGTAGAGCACCGGCTCGCCCGCCCGCCACGGCTGCCAGCGGCGCGCGTGCGGGACGCTGAGCGTCATCTGGTTGGTCTGCTCGGTCCCGCCCGGGATCTGGAACCGGCGGCTGATGCGCAGGGGCCGCAGGTCCGGCCCGGTCAC
>JBKPCH010000048.1:0-11689 GCA_046727275.1 Candidatus Dormiibacterota bacterium | reverse complement strand
GACCCGTCCGGACGCCCCGCCACGATCGAGCCCGCTGCCGCTGCCTCCGACCCCGCGGCGGCGGCGCCTCCGTCGGCGGCTGAGGGGCATCTCGCTCGGCGTCGCCGGCGCCGCGGCGGCCGCCTTCGTCCTGGGGACGGGAGTCGGCGTGGGCCTCGGCCGCGTCCCCCTGCCGTTCCCGCCCTCCGGCCAGGGTCGGCCCGTCAGCCCGGAGGTCGCCCGCTATCCGCTCCATGGCACCGGCACCATGGCCGGCGTCACCGCCGACGCCGTGGTGCTCGTGCTCGTCGTACCGCGCGTCGCGCGCCCGCAGCTCGCGGTCGAGCAGCCTCGAGCGCAGGAGCGTCCGATACTGCGGTCGGGAGAGCCCCTCCAGGCCGAGCTGCTGGTCGAGCTGGCCGGCGCCGCCGGCCACGCCTTCGAGCGACGCGATCGCTCGGTCGAGGTCGGCGTCGCCGACGCTCACGCCGGTCCGGCTCGCCATCCGCTCGATCACGACGTCGCGGACGGCCAGCCGCAGGGCCTGCGCCTGGATCTCGCGGAGCCGGGAGCGGCCCTGCAGGCTCTCCCAGTCCACCTGGGGCCCGCTGCTCTCGACGTGGTGCCGGGCCGAGGAGACCAGCAGGTCGTAGCGGGCGGACGGCACCGCCTGGCCGTCGACCACGGCGGCGGTGTCGCCCGGCGCTGGACCGGCGCAGCCGGCCAGCGCGAGGACGGCCAGCAGCGGGAGCAGGGCCCGCGGCCGGCGGCTCACAGCGCCGACCCCACGGCCCGCACGGTCATCAGCGCGCCGGCGGCGGTCACCAGCACGGCGCTGGCGACCGGGGCCAGGTGTCCGACCCGCCGCGTCCACGCGCCGAAGCTGCGCCTGGAACCGTCATCCGTGCGCAGGGTCAGCTGCTGGCGGCTGGTGGTCGCCCACACGCCGATCACGTGATCATTCGGGTTGGGCCCCTGGAGGGTCTGGATGGGGACGCGCAGCACGATGCTGTTGACGTTCAGGCCCGCCAGGTAGTCCACGTGGGGCGTGGCGCCGACGTCGATCAGGTCGAATATGCGGCCCAGGTCGGCGAAGAACGGATCGTCGCGCTGGCCCAGCGAAGCTGCTGATCCCGCCGGGCAGGCTGGTGTACGTGGCACAGGCGGGCGAGCTTGTCGTAGTTCGGGGTGACCTTCGGTCCGACCTGCGACGGTGGCGTGATCAGGTTGCGCGCCATCACGTTGCTCTCATCGAGGCCGTCGCCGTCACGCTGCACGCTCAGCGTGTAGCTCTGCGGCCGGTTCCAGTTCTTGTAGGTGTGGCCCGAGCACGTGATGGGGCCGACCGGGGGCACGTTGTCGTAGAGGAACGTGTTGGGGTTGTTGGTCCTGGTGGTGAACCGGTAGTTGAAGGTCAGGTGCGGGCGTCCGTCGCCCACGTTGTCGACGTGGATCTGGTACAGGACGTCGTCGCCGAAGCGATAGAAGTTCGGGCCTCCGGCGGGCTGCTGGAACGGTATGAAGTTGGCGACGAGCATGACGGTGTCGGGCTGGTCGGGACTGCGAAACGCGTAGACGTCGGTGGGATCGGCGAGGGGATCCTCGGCGATCAGCGGCGCCTCGCGATGGCTGGAAGCCAGTGCCGGCGTCGCCGGCGAGGTGGCCGCCACCGCGAGAGCGGACAGGCCGGTGGCGAGGGCGAGGGCGCGCAGCCATCGCCCGGGCAGATTGGGCATGGGTCTCCCTTTCTTCGAGACAGAGGCTGACGAACAGGCGACCGTCACCGACTCAGGCTGTGCAGGTCATCACCCCTTCTTGCGCCTGCGCCGCGGGTTCTCGGCAGACTGTCGGTGGGTCCTGCTGTCAACTACGCGTCGTCGAGCGGCATCGGATCACTGGACTGCCCAGCGCGAGTCGGGCCCGCGGCATCCGCCGGCTCTGGTGAGATCATCGCCGGGTCCCGTCCGCGATCTGCCAGGAGGAACGTCGTGCAGTACGCGCTGCTGATCTACATGGGGGCGGACGCGAGCGCCGGCGAGGCGCCCGCCGGCGACCGCGTGTTCGATGACTGGGTGGCCTACACCCACGCGCTCAGGGACGCCGGGGCGCTGATCGCGGGGGAGTGGCTGCACGACGTCGACACGGCGACCACCGTGCGGCTGCGGGAGGGCGAGCGGCTCCTGACCGACGGGCCCTTCGTCGAGACCAAGGAGCACCTGGTCGGCTTCTACCTGGTCGACGTCCCCGGCCTGGACGAGGCGATCGAGTGGTCCGCGCAGATGCCGCACATCCGGGGCGGCACCGTGGAGGTCCGGCCGGTCCGGCCCAGCCCCGCGTCGGCCCAGCTCGCCCTCGGGTGATCGAGGTCTCCCTCGAACGCGCCTTCCGGGAGGAGTGGGCCGCCGTCGTGGCGACGCTGGCGCGCCGGTTCGGCGACCTGCAGCTGGCCGAGGACGCGGCCCAGGAGGCGTTCGCCGCGGCTGCCGTCGCCTGGCCCCGGGACGGCGTGCCGGCGAGGCCGGGCGCCTGGCTGACCGTCGCCGCCTGGCGGAAGGCCGTCGACCAGCTGCGGCGCGAGCGGTCGGCCGCCGAGCGGGCGCGGGACCTGCTGGACGCGAGCGGGGGCGTGCAGGACGTGGAGAGGCGGGAGGAGACGCTCGGCCTGGAGGACGACAGGCTGCGGCTGATCCTGACCTGCTGCCACCCGGCGCTGGCGCTGGAGGCGCGAGTCGCGCTCACGCTGCGCTGCCTGGCCGGGCTGACGACGCGGGAGATCGCCAGCGCCTTCCTGCTAACGGAGGCGACCATGGCCAAGCGCCTGGTGCGCGCCAGGCACAAGATCCGGCAGGCGGGCATCCGGTTCGAGGTGCCGGGCGCGGACGCGCTAGGCCCGCGCCTGGCGGGGGTCCGGGGCGTGATCTACCTGGTGTTCAACGAGGGCTATGCCGCCGCCGGGGGCGAGCACCTGCTGCGGGCCGAGCTCTGTGCGGAGGCGATCTGGCTGGGCCGGCAGCTGCACGGCCTGGTGCCGGAGGACGCGGAGACGGCCGGCCTCCTCGCCCTCATGCTGCTCCACCACGCGCGGGCGGCCGGCAGGCTCGTCGACGGCCGGCCGGTCCGCCTCGCCGAGCAGGACCGCTCACGCTGGGACCGGGCGATCATCGCGGAGGGGACCGCCCTGCTCGACGAGGCGGTGCGCACGCGCTCGCCAGGCCCCTACCAGCTGGAGGCCGCCATCGCCGCGCTGCACGCCCGGGCGCCGAGCTACGACGACACGGGCTGGGCCGAGATCGCCCTGCTCTACCGCGAGCTGGCCCGCCGCGCCCGCTCGCCCGTCGTCGAGGTCAACCGCGCCGTGGCGGTCGGCATGGCGCACGGCCCCCGCGCCGGACTGCTTGTCCTGGAGCCGGTCCTGGCCTCCGGGGCGCTCGCGGACTACGGGCCGCTGCACGCCGCCCACGCGGACCTGCTCGACCGGGCGGGCGAGACGGACGAGGCGGCCGCGGCGTGGGCGCGGGCGATCGAGGCGACCGGGAACGCCGCCCTCCGCGCGGAGCTGGAGCGGCAGGTGGCGGCGCGCTTCCCGAAAAAGGACGGGAGCTAGATGAGTGATTCCGGGAGAATGGTCCGATTGATCCCGGACGACCAGGAGCCGCTGGAAGGGTCGGATGACTGATCGCCTGCTTGGTCGCTTGTTCGATCCCAGGCGACCAGAAGTCACCATCAGCGACGTTCGCGAAGTCGGTGGTGAGATCATGCTCGCGGTGTGCTGGGATACCGTGCCCGGTCAGGCGCCGGCCACGAGCTGGCTGCGATGCTCTGAACGCGACCCTGAGCTGGTTCTCGACCTCATACGTCTGTTCTTCTACGAGGACGTGTGGGACGATCCGCGCATCTCGGATGTCGAGCCGCCACCAGACGTACCGTGCGGTGGCTGGCTGGCTCCAGATGGTCGCCTCTGGCGCTGCTCCGAGATCGTGCATCGTTTGACCGCCAGGCGTATCGCTCGGCAACTGTGCCTGCCGGCGTCGCAGGACGATCCTGGGCCATACCTGGAGGCCCACGGCTGGAGGCTTGTCCTGCCGAATGGCCACGCTGGATCACGTGACGGGCTGAGTCAGGCGCAAAGAGATACCTTGTTCGATCTGGCCGTTCAGTACCCAACCATGCGCCCGGGGTTGATGGCTGCGCTTAGAGAGGAGGGACCGGGCCATCCGGCGGTGTGGGGACCCGCCAGGATGTCAACGGCTCGCCTGAGCTTCTGCATGGCAGAGGGGAGCGGCCTCCGTCGATATTCGGGAATCGCCGGAGCTAGCTGTCCATCTGGCGCCCTCGGTCCCGTCGGACGGAGTAGAGGCGGCCCTCCGGCCGCCGCGGAGTTTCGAGGAGAAGCACGATGACCGCACTGGAGCTGGTCTGCGCCTACCAGGACGCCTGGGCGAGCAAGGACCTCGCCGCCGCCGCCGGCTACCTGGCCGGCGACTTCGTCTTCGACGGCCCGAACGGCCGGCAGACGTCAGCGGCGGCGTTCCTGCCGGGCCTGACACGGTTCGCCCACACCATCGAGCCCGGCTGGCACAGGGTGGCTGCCCTGGCCGACGGCGACGGCGTCGCCGTCCTGTACGACGTGACCCTCCGCACCGGCGCTCCGCTGCGCTGCGCCGACTACTTCACGGTGCGAGACGGCAGGATCACCAGCGAGTGGCTGGTGTTCGACACCGACGCGTTCCGCAGGGCCTTCCCGGAGGGGATGCCGGCGGCCCCCGGGGCGGGGTAGCGGGCCGGCGGCGCTCACGCGCCGCCGGTCTTCACATGCGTTAACACAACTTTCCAGCGCATCTAATGCGCGTGCATATATACTGCGGCCATGAGGCCATCCCGCTCTTCCCCCGCCTCCGTGCTGGACCGGCGACGCTGGCTGGCGCTCATCGTGCTGTGCGTCGCGATCCTGATGGTGATCCTCGACCAGACGATCGTGAACGTCGCGCTGCCCTCCATCCAGACCGCGCTGGGCTTCACGCAGTCGAGCCTGGCCTGGGTCGTCAACGCCTACCTGATCGCCTTCGGCGGCCTTCTGCTGCTGGCCGGCCGGCTGGGTGACATCGTGGGCCGCAAGCGGGTCTTCCTGGCCGGGCTGGCCGTGTTCATCGCCGCGTCGGCGGTGTGCGGCCTCTCCGTCAGCCCCGCGATGCTGATCGTCGCCCGGTTCGTCCAGGGCGTGGGCGGCGCCATGAGCTCGGCCGTGGCGCTGGGCATGATCGTGACGATGTTCCCCGACCCGCGGGAGCAGCCTCGGGCGATCGGCGTCTACAGCTTCGTGGCCTCCGCCGGCGCCTCGATCGGCCTCCTGGCCGGCGGGCTGCTGACCCAGAGCATCAGCTGGCACTGGGTCTTCTTCGTCAACCTCCCGATCGGCGTGGTCGCCGGCCTCCTGGCGGCGCGGCTGGTCGAGCCGGACCGCGGGACCGGGCGCGGCCTCGGCGCCGACGTCCTGGGTGCCGTCCTGGTCACCGCCGCCCTGATGCTCGGCGTCTACACGATCGTCGAGACGTCCCGGTACGGCTGGACCTCCGTGCACACGCTCGGCTTCGGCGCCGCGTCGATCCTGCTGCTGGTGGCCTTCGTCGCCCGCGAGGCGACCGCGGCCAGCCCGCTGCTGCCGCTCCGCGTCTTCCGGTCGCGCAGCGTCACCGGCGCCAACGTGGCCCAGATGCTGATGGTGGCCGGGCTGCTCGGGTTCTTCTTCCTGAGCACGCTCTACCTGCGGCAGGTGCTCGGCCTGGGCCCGCTGGCGATCGGGCTGGCCTTCATGCCCGTCGCGCTGGGGATCGGCGCCCTCTCGCTCGGCCTCTCCGCCCGCCTCATCACGCGCTTCGGCGCCCGGAGGGTCCTCCTGTTCGGCCTGGCGGCCGTCGCGGCGGGCCTGGCGCTGATGGTGCGGACGCCGGTCCACAGCGTCTACCCGGTCGACCTCCTGCCGGCGATGGTCCTGCTCGGGCTGGGCGGCGGCGTCTCCTTCCCGTCGCTGATGACCCTGGGCATGTCCGGCGCCACCGAGAGCGACTCGGGGCTTGCCTCGGGCCTGCTCAACACGACCGCCCAGGTGGGCGGCGCGGTCGGCCTTGCCGTCCTCGCCACGGTGGCGGGGTCCCGCACCGGCAGCCTGCTCGCCGCCGGCGAGAGCCCGGCCTCGGCGCTGACCGGCGGGTTCCACCTGGTGTACGGCATGGGCGCCGCCCTGGTGCTGGCCGCCCTCGTGACCGCCGCCACGGTGCTGCGGCCGGAGCGGGAGGTGGCGGACAGCGTGCCGGCGGAGGACCAGGCCGAGAGCCCGGCCGCCTGAGACCGCCCACCGGGCGGCCGGGGCTCAGGCTCAACAGATGCGGGGCGCGTCCCCGCCGGGCCGGGGACCGGCCGCGCCCGCCACCTTCAGCATCGCCGCGACCGGGATGGACAGCGGGCGGGTGGTTCGGGTGACCAGGAGGTCCGTGTCCAGGCGGCCGCCGCGCACGGTCGGGCCGAACGGGCTCCAGAAGGCGCCCTCCACGGTGAGCGTGAGCTCCGGCGGCAGGTCGCCGAGCTGCGCGGCCATGCCGAGCCCGGCGTCGGCGGCCCGGCCGCGGCGGACGATCGGCCGGAGAACGTGGTCCTCGTCCGTCACCCCCAGCGCCCGGTGCAGCTCACAGAGGCGCGCCAGCGCCTCCGGCTCCAGTCCCTCGGTCGTGGTGGCGACGCGCACCCGCAGGCCGAGGGCGCGCAGGCGGGGGATCGCCTCGACGACCCTCGCGAAGTTCCGCGGCCCCCGCATCTCGTCGTTCGCCTCCGGCTCCGCGCTGTCGAGCGAGACCTGGATCGCGAAGTCCAGCCCGGCCAGCGGCTCCAGCTCGGCCAGCAGCCGCCCAGCGAACAGGGTCCCGTTGCTGAGCACCAGCGTCGGCAGCCGGCGGGCCATGTCGCCCAGGGCGGCGGCCAGGCCGCGCACCAGGAAGGGCTCGCCGCCGGTGACGCCAAGGGCCGTGAAGCCGATCCGGTGGGCCTCGGCCGCGATCTCGGGCAGCAGCTCGACGGGGAGCTGCCGTCGGGCGACCCCGGGCGCCGACTCCGTCAGGCAGTAGGTGCAGGTGAGGTTGCAGTGGTAGTTGGCGTAGAGCCACAGCCGGCCGCCGACGAGGCCGTCCGCGACGGCCTGGTCCAGCGCGCTCACGCCGGCAGCTCCAGCGCCGTCGCGAACCGGTTCAGCATCACGGTCGCCGACCCGAGGGTGACCAGCTCGACGATGCCGGCCTCGTCGAAGTGGGGGCGCAGCAGCCCGACCGCCTCCGCCGGTCGGTCCGACAGCGCCTCCGAGAAGGCCAGCAGGGCCAGCTCGCGCTCGCTCCAAACCGCCGGCGGGCCGGCCTCGCCGCGCAGCGCGCTCACCTCGTCGGCCGCGAAGCCGAGCCGGCGCGCCACCCTCGTGTGGGTCTCGGTGCAGTAGCGGCAGCCGTTGGCCGAGGAGATGCGCAGGACCACGATCTCCTTGAGCCGGGCCTCGACGCTGGTCGGGCCGTAGACGACGCCGAGAAAGGGGAGGGCCACGTCCATCAGCTCCGGCACGTGGGCCAGGGCGGCGGCGATGGGGCCGGGGTCCCCCCGCTCGTAGTGGGGCCTGGCCAGCAGCGGCGCCCGCTCGGCCGTGACGAGCTCGACCCGGGGCACTTTCAGCCGCTCGCCGCTGCTCGCCGCCTGCGCAGGCCGTCCAGCCCGAACGTCCGGCCGGCGCCGGCGAAGGCCAGGCAGAGCAGCGGCACCCACTCGACCGCGTACTCGTAGAGCCAGGGGCCGGTGGCGTCCGAGAACTGGATGTGCAGCGACAGCGCGGCCGCCAGCAGCGCCCCGGCCCAGGTGAAGAGGCCGAGCAGGAGCAGCAGGCCGGCCACCGTCTCGGTCACGCCGACCAGCGGTCCGAAGACGTTCCAGTTGGGCACGAAGACGTTGAACACCAGGTCGTGGTAGATCGCGACCGGGTGGGAGCGCGCGTTGTGCTGGATGATGCTCCTGGCCGTCTCGCTGTCGATGAGGTAGTAGCCGCCCGGCAGGTGTGAGATTCCGGGGATGAGCTTGGCGAGGCCGTTGGTCAGGAACACCACGCCGTAGAAGATCCGCATGACTGCCACGGCTGCACTCATCCCGCCACCCCCACCTGGCCGCCCGTGGCCTCGAACAGCGGCGCGTAGCCCTCCAGCTCGGGGCGGACCCAGCGTCGCAGGCCCTCCATCTCCAGGATCCGCCGGTGCCCCGGATCGTCCCAGTCCATGGCCAGCAGGTGCTCCGTCCACGCCTCCCGCCGGCCCTCGTCCAGCGACTCGAGGGCACTGAAGTTGCAGTGGCAGTAGGGCGGCGACGACCAGAACGGCTCCAGCCCGCCGGTCAGCCGCTGCGCCACCGCGGGCGACTCCCACGTGCTGACGCCGACGGCTGCGGCGTCGGCCCTGCCGGCCACGACGGCCTCCATCGCGTCCAGCTCGCTGGTGCCCGTGTCGCCGTGCTTGCCGACGTCCGTGTCGAAGCGGAGCGTCTCGACGGTCCCCAGGTCGACCCCCTCGCGCCGCAGGAAGTGCAGCGGCAGGATGGCCGCCTGGGCTGAGTCGCGCGAGCCCAGCGCCAGCCGGGCGCCCTCCAGGTCGCGGACGCCGCGGAGGCCGGAGCCCCGCCTGGCCACCAGCAGCGTGCGGTAGCCGACGTCCGTGTCGCGCATGGCCAGCGCGACGGCCGAGCCGGCCGTCTCCCTGGCCACGCGGACCCAGGCCAGGTTGGTGTTCCAGGCGACGTCCACGGTCCCGTCGAGCAGGGCGCGGACCTGCCGCTCGTAGCTGGAGAAGAGGACGTAGTCCATCGGCTGCGGCGCGTCGCGGAAGTAGTCGCGGATGCCCTCCCAGATGGGCACGACCTTCGACGAGTAGGCGACGGCGCCGACGAGGAGCGGGGCGCCCACGTCAGAAGAGCGGCAGCCCGCAGGCCGCCTTCCCGATGAAGTCGAGGAGCACGTCGGTCGTCGGCGCCATGACGGTGGACGCCCTGGCGTCCCGGAAGTGGCGCTCCACGCCCACCTCCTTGCGGTAGGCCGCCCCGCCGCAGACCCGCATGGCCAGGTCGGTGACCGCGATCGCGGACTCGGCGCCGACCGCCTTCACCTCCAGCACCCGCAGCTGCGCGTCCGGCCGCCCCTGCTCCAGGGCGGCGACGGTGTCCAGCAGGAGGGCCCGGGCCTGGTCGGTGGCGATCCGCATGCGCGCGATGTAGGCCCGGGTCAGCGGCTGGTCCGCGAGGCTCTGGCCCAGGTGTTCGAGCCGGCTCGCCGTCGCGTGGGCGGCGGTCCTGCGGGTGGCCGCCTCCATGATCCCGACGGAGGCCGCTGCGCTGAGGACCTGGAACCAGGGCAGGACCACGCCCATCATGATCTCGAAGCCCCCTCCGTCCGGCCCCAGCCGGGCCGAGAGCGGGGCCCGGACGCCGGTGGCGGCCATCGGCCGGGAGGCGTTGCCGCGCAGCCCGAGGCCGTCGAAGCCGCCCGTCACCTCCAGGCCGGGGATCCCCGCCGGGACCAGCCAGAGGCTGCTCAGCCCCTCGGCCGCGGCGGGCCGGCTGGACCAGACGTACGAGTCGGCCTCGCCGGCGGACGTGACCCAGCTCTTGCGGGCGTCCAGAAGGACGTGGCCGTCCTCGGCCGTCGCGGTGCTCAGCGGGACCCAGAAGTGCGAGCGCGAGCCGACCTCCGAGAAGGCCAGCGTGCCGAGGTGCCGGCCCGCGGCGACCGCGCGGCGGGTGTCTTCGTCGCCGTGCGTCTCGATCACGGCGGTGGCGCAGTAGTGCATCGTGAGGACGAGCGCGGTCGAGGCGCAGCTGGCCGCCACCCGCTCGATGGTCCGGGCGGCGTCGCCGAAGCCGCCGCCCAGGCCGCCGACCTCCGGCGAGCTGACGAGCCCGAGGGCGCCGCAGCTCGCCAGCGCCTCCAGGCTGCCGCGTGGGAAGACGCCCGCGTCGGCCGCGGCCGCCCCAGCGTCGACCGCCCCGCCCGCCACGTCCTCCAGCCCGTCCCAGTAGGACGCCGGGACGGCGCCGGTGGTCGCGTCAATCGTCGTGCCTGGTCCCATCCATCCCCCTCCGGTTGGGCTGCAAGTGGCCTCAGCGGCCGGCGCGGGCGCGCCGCCCCGCATTGTCCCCCGTCAGTGTGACGGCCGGCTGACAGCGCCGGGGCGGAGCCGGCCGGGGGGTCAGCGGCCGGCCAGGGCGGGAGCCAGGAGGCGCAGCTGGTCCAGGGCCGCCCCCGGGTCGCCGGCCAGGCCGAGCGGCTGGACGCAGACGTGGTCGGCCCCGGCGTCCAGGTGCTCGCGGACGCGGCGCGCCACGTCCTCCGGGCCGCCCCGGGGGATGAGCGCGTCGGCCAGGCGGTCGCTGCCGCCGTCTGCGAAGTCGGCGTCGCCGAAGCCGAGCTCGCGCAGGTTGTCCACGTAGTTGGGCAGCTGGAGGTAGAGGGCCATGTGCTCCCGGGCGATCGCGCGCCCCCTCCCGGCGTCCGGCTCAACCACGACCGCGACCTCGGGCGCCAGCAGCGGAGCCGGGCCCAGCGTCCGGCGCGCCAGCGCCGTGTGCTCGACCGGGGTGAAGTAGGGGTGCGAGCCGCCGGAGCGGTCGCGGGCCAGCTCCAGCATCCGCCGGCGCAGCGCGGCGAGCACCCGGAACGGAGGCCGGCGTCCGCTCGCCTCGGCGGCCTGGTCCAGCCCGTCGAGGAACTCGCGCATGGCGGCGAGCGGCCGCCTGTACCGGGGCACCAGGGCGGCGTGGGCGACGCCCAGGCCGAGCACGAAGCGGCCGGAGTATGCCTCGTCGATGGCGGCCGCCGCCTCGTGCAGCGCGGCCGGCTCCCAGGCCCAGATGTTCGCGATCCCGGTCGCCACCACGAGCCGCTCCGTCCGCTCCAGGAGAGCGGTCAGGTCGGCCAGGGCCTGCCGATCCGGGTTGCCGCCTCCGATCCAGAGCGCGCCGTAGCCGAGCGCCTCGAGCTCGGCGGCGGCCGTCTCCAGGTCGGCCCGCCGCTGCCGGACGACTCCCGGCAGCCACACCCCGGCGCGCCCGATGCGCCGCCGCCAGACGTCGATCTCGCCGGCTGTGATGGTCATTCCCCCATCAACAGCCTAGCCAGCCCTAAGCGGCTCGGCAGAAGTTCCATCCGTAACGACTGGGTGTCAGAGGAATGGATGGATGGCCATGGCCGGCGCGGAGGACGGCAACAGCGCGAACGTCCAGGTCGTGAAGTTAAAGCCCGAACGCCTGTTCGGTAGCTGCACCATACTGATGCTCATGCCCCCTCACCCAAGGCCCGCACCCGCCAGCTCCGCGGTCCCGGAGGCCGGGCGCCGCTTCCGCGGCCCAGGCGCTGGACCCCTCTGGCAGCGGCCTGACGAAGTCGGCGTGATCGTGCTCCCGCTGGTCGTCGAGGGTGGCCGGGAGCGCCGGCGCCTGGAGAAGCTGTTCGGCGCCGTGCACTCGCTGAGGCGCGCGCTGCAGCAGGACGTGAGGGCCCGGCTGGGCGCCTACTGGGCGGCACCCAGGCGCCTGCAGCGGGACGCGGCCGGCTGGCGCGAGGAGCTGGGCCTGAGCCGAGAGTGCCTGGAGCGACTGGCCTATCGCCACCTCGAACGCTCGGGCTGGCTGCTCGGCCACGTCAGCA
>JBKPCH010000047.1:0-25480 GCA_046727275.1 Candidatus Dormiibacterota bacterium | reverse complement strand
CCCGCCCGCCCCGACCTTCGGTCCCGGCCGCCCGGGGCCGCGTCATCCCGCCACCGGCCTGCACCCTGCGCCCGGCCGCCACCACGGCCTGGGCGGCGGCCAGGCGGGCCACCGGCACCCGGTACGGGCTGCACGACACGTAGTTCAGGCCGAGCTGGTGGCAGATGTGGATGGACTCCGGGTCGCCGCCGTGCTCGCCGCAGATGCCGATCTCCAGGTCCGGCCGCGTCCGCCGGCCCTCGTTGACCGCCCACTCCATGAGCCGGCCGACGCCGTCGCGGTCGATCGTCTCGAACGGGTTGGCCTTCAGGATCTTCTTGTCCAGGTAGCGGACGATGAACTTGCCCTCGGCGTCGTCGCGGGAGTAGCCGAACGTGGTCTGGGTCAGGTCGTTGGTGCCGAACGAGAAGAACTCGGCCTCCCGCGCGATCTCGCCCGCGACCAGGGCCGCCCGCGGCAGCTCGATCATCGTGCCGAACTTGTAGTGGACCCCGACGCCCTTCTCCCGCTGCACCGCCTCGGCCACCGGCTCCAGCTCGGCCTTGACCGCCTCCAGCTCGGCCAGGGTGCCGACCAGCGGGATCATGATCTCGGGCCGCGCATCCACGCCCTCGCGGGCCAGGTCGGCGGCCGCCTCGATGATGGCCCGCACCTGCATCCGGGTGATCTCCGGGTAGAGGATCGAGAGCCGGACACCGCGCAGGCCCAGCATCGGGTTGGCCTCGCGCAGCTGCTCGACGCGCGCCTTGACCTTCTCCAGCTCCTCCAGCCGCTGCGGGTCGCGGCCGGAGACGCGCAGCTCCGTGGTCTCCGCCACCAGGTCCTCGTAGTTCGGCAGGAACTCGTGCAGCGGCGGGTCGATCAGCCGGATGACCACCGGCAGCCCGTGCATCGCGCGCAGGATGCCGTTGAAGTCGCCGCGCTGGATGGGCAGCAGCTTCGCCAGGTGCTGCTCGCGCTCGTCGGTCGTGTTCGCCATGATCATGGCCCGCACGATCGGGAGCCGGTCCTCCTCCATGAACATGTGCTCGGTGCGGCACAGCCCGATGCCCTGGGCGCCGTTCTCGCGGGCCTTCTCCGCGTCGCGCGGGTAGTCGCCGTTGGCCCACACCTGCAGCCGGCGGATCTCGTCGGCCCAGCTCAGCAGCGTCTGGAAGTTCGCCGTCGGCCGCGGCTCGATCGTCGGCACCCGGCCCAGGAAGACGTTCCCGGTCGTGCCGTCCAGGGTGATCTCCTCGCCCTCGCGCACCGTCGTGCCATCGACGGACAGGAAGCGGTTCTTGACATCCACGTGGATGGCGCTGGCGCCCACGATGCACGGCCGGCCCATGCCGCGCGCGACCAGCGCCGCATGGCTGGCGGTGCCCCCGGTGGAGGTCAGGATGCCCTTCGCCTGGATCATGCCGTGCACGTCGTTGGGGTTGGTCTCGACCCGGACCAGGATCACCGCCCTGCCCGCCTGGCCCCACTCCTCCGCCGTGTCGGCGTCGAAGACCGCCTGGCCCGTCGCCGCGCCCGGCGACGCGGGCACGCCCTTCCCGATGGGCTCAGCGCTGGCCGACGGGTCGACGCGCGGGTGGATCAGCTGCTCGAGCTGCCGCGGCTCGACGCGCGCGACCGCCTCCTCCCTGCCGATCAGGCCCTCGCCCACCATGTCGACGGCGATGTTGACCGCGGCCTCGCCCGTGCGCTTGGCGCTGCGGGTCTGGAGCATGTACAGCTTGCCGCGCTCGACGGTGAACTCCAGGTCCTGCACGTCGCGATAGTGCTGCTCCAGCTTCTGCGCGTAGTCCTGGAACTGCTGATAGACGTCCGGCAGCCGCGTTCGCAGCGCCGAGATCGGCTCCGTCTGGCGGATGCCGGCGACGACGTCCTCGCCCTGGGCGTTGGCCAGGTAGTCGCCGTACAGCTCCTTGGCGCCGGTGATCGGGTTGCGGGTGAACGCGACGCCGGTGCCGGAGTCCTCGCCCATGTTCCCGAAGGCCATCATCTGCACGTTGACGGCGGTGCCCAGGTCGTCCGGGATCTTCTCCATGCGCCGGTAGGCGACCGCCCGGTCCGTGTTCCAGGACGCGAAGACGGCCTCGATGGCCTGCCGCAGCTGGGCGGCCGGGTCCTCCGGGAAGTCCTCGCCCGTGTGCTGCCGGTAGATGGTCCGGAACTCGTCCACGACCTCGCGCAGCTGGTCCGGGCTCAGCTCCGGGTCCGAGCGGACGCCGGCGCTCGCCTTGGCCTCGCTCAGCGCCTCCTCGAAGAGGTCCCCGTCGATGCCCTTGACGATCTTGCCGAACATCTGGATGAAGCGGCGGTACGCATCCAGGGCAAAGCGCTCGTCCCCGGTCAGGTCGCGGAGCCCCTCCAGCGTCCGGCTGTTGAGGCCCAGGTTCAGGACCGTGTCCATCATCCCGGGCATCGAGAACTTGGCGCCGGACCGGACGCTGACGAGCAGGGGATTTCGCTCGTCACCGAGCCGCTTGCCGGTCTGCTCCTCGACCGTGGCCCTGGCGGTCGCCACCTGGTCCCAGAGTCCCTCCGGGAACTGGCGGCCGAGCTTGTAGTACTCACGGCAGGCCTCGGTCGTGATCGTGAAGCCCGGCGGCACCGGCATCCCCGCGCGCGTCATCTCAGCGACCCCGGCGCCCTTGCCGCCGAGCAGGTCGCGGAGGTCTTTCGATCCTTCGCTGAACAGGTACACCCACTTGGTCTCGATTGCGGTCGACATGGCTCTAAAGTTTGCCCCCGATGACGGAGGAACCGCAGCCGGCGCTCGACAGCGACTGGCACCCACTGCCCCGACGCGGCTGTGTCAACGTCGACTCGCGGCGGCTGCTCGTCCGGGACGGGCTGGCACTGGCGCTGCTCCGCTTCCAGCCGGCCGGGACCATCGACGAGCACGCGGCCCCGCACGACGTCGACGTGGTCTGTCTGGACGGCGAGGGCTACATCAGCGTCGAGGACCGGGTCAACACGTTCGCCGCGGGCCAGTGGCTGACGTGGCCGGCGGGCCAGGTGCACCGCCTCTGGACGGCCGAGCGGGGCATGGTCACGCTGATGGTCGAGCGCCTGAGGCCGTAGACCGTTGGGCCGGCGGGGCGGCAACGGGTTGCCGCCAGGCTACGCCGCTTTTTCAACCCTTGCGCTCCGGCCCGGCCGGACGTACCCTCTGTGCCGGCCCCGAGGGATGCACGCTGAAGGTGCCGGGATGGCCGCAAGGCCGGTCCGGGCGCCGGGGGTGGTGGTCCGTCGGGGTCACTTCTTTTTCCGGTGGGAGCAGCGGGTGGCTAGCCCTGCAGGCCCATCCGCTCGCGTAAGGATGCGGTTTCAACCTCCTCGCGCAGCCCGCGGACGTCCAGCCCGTTCTCCAGGCAGCGGACCAGCGTCTCGACCCGCGCCGCGTCCAGCCTGACGGCCTGGAGCGGCGTCAGGTCGTCGAGGACCGCCACCGGCACCTCGGGCCAGCGCGCGAGCCAGTCTCGCACCTCGTCCGCGCCGGCCTCGGGGATGGCGACGGCGGCGTCGATCGTCTCCTCGTCGTCGTCCTCCCCGTAGTCGTCCTCGTCGTCGAGGTCGAGCTCGTCCAGCTCGTCGTCGTCGCCGTCCTGGTCGCCGTCCGCAGCGTGGAGGACCAGCACGTCCCGGGAGCGGACGGTCGCCGGGTGGCCCTGCCGGCCCAGCAGGGCGACCAGCTCCTCCAGGTCGTCGCCCGAGTCCAGCAGGACGGCCAGCCTGCCCTCGTTCAGGCCGACCGACCCGCGCGGCCAGCCCCCCTCCTCGTCCTCCCAGATTAGGTCCTCGTCGTCCTCGTCGTAGGTGAACTCGGACAGGTCGGCCAGCGCCCGCAGGGCTGCGGACGGATCGGCGACGTCGAGCTCGGCCCGCACGATCTCGGCCGGCCCGCGCTCGGGCGCCGTGCCCTGCAGCTCCCGCACCATGCCCACCAGGCCGGGCGCCAGGGACCGCACGAGCGCCTGGTAGGCGGCGAACGCGGCCGGCGACGGCATCGAGGCGTCGCTGGGCAGGCGCAGCAGGTCGAGCTCGTCGTGCGTCCGCTCAGCCCAGCCGAGCAGGGTCCGGACCTCCGGCGGCGCCTCCTCGACCTGGTCCGGCAGCACGTCCAGCAGTCCGTCCAGGAGCTCGTGGGCCACCTCGCGGCCCTGGAGGGGGGTCGCGACCACGAAGCCGCTGCCCGATCGCCAGACGCCGTCCACGGGCACCACGTAGCCGATCAGGACCGACCACCGGGGCAGGTCCACCAGCAGCTCGGGCGGGACCTCGGCGTACACGCGGGCTCCGCTCAGCAGCTCCGTCAGCCGGACGCCCGGCGCGGCCGAGAGCGTGCCCACCTCCCAGAGGCCCCACAGCGCGAGGTCGAGGAAGTCGCCGGCCCGCCGGGCCAGCTCGGGCGGCGTGGCCGCGTCGCCGGCGAATGCCTCCAGGAGGGACGACCCCGTGCCGGCGTCGGGCGCCAGCCAGGCCCACTCGCCCATCAGGCGCATGGTCGACGCCTCGGGGCCGGCCGGCGTGGTCGCGGCCGCCTCCGCCCAGGCCTCCATCTCCTCGCTGCCGATGGCCCCGGCCTCGATCCACTGGCCGAGCGCCGCCGCGAAGGCCTCCTCCCGCGCCGGGGTCGAGCGCGTGAAGCTCGCCACCGCGTCCTGGAGTTCGAGGAGGGCGCCCCGGTCCCGGAAGCGCTGCAGGGCGCCGTCGCCGCCGGGGGCGCCCCGCGTGGCCAGCCGCTCCAGCAGCTCGCCCCGGGTGAGCTGCAGCTCCTCGACTCCCGGGTTCTCGACCAGCACCCGGTCGAGGACCTCGATGCCCTCGTCGAGCCGGCCCTGGTCCGCCCGGGCGACGGCCAGGCGCAGGTGCAGGTCGGGCTCGTCGGAGAGACGGAGCGCCCGCTCGGCGTGGTGCTCGGCCTCGTCCGGCCGTCCGTCCATCAGCGCCACGTCGGCCGCGAGGCTGAGCGCCATCGGCCCTGCCTCCTGGGCCAGCGCGGCACCGGCCACCGCGCGGGCCCTGGCCAGGTCCCCGCGCGCGGCGATGGCCACGGCGACCTCCGGCTCGATCGGCTGGTCGCCGTACTCCTCGCGCAGCAGCGCCGCGGCCCGGACCGGCGAGGTCGCGGGGTCGAAGACCTGCTCCGCGCGGGCCCTGCGCCGCAGCTCGGCGCCCTCGCCGCGATTCCGCACGCCGCCCCTGCCGCGCTTCCTGCCGCCCTTTGCTCGTCGTCCGTTGCGCCTGCTCATCGGACGCCCATGGTATCGACACCGCGGCCGGGCCACATCCGGTAGCCAGGCGATCCCGCGAATTTTCCCCCTTGCCACGGGCGAGCCCCATGCCTTAACCTTCGTGTCGGCCCCGAGGGACGGGCGCTGAGGGAGCCGGGACCGGGCTGCAAGGCCAGGTGCCGGAGCCGGAGGCGGCGGTTCGTCGGGGTCACTTCTTTTTGCGCGGCGCACGGCCCCCGCCCCGCCAGCGCGAGGCTCTGGATGGTCAACCGTCTAGACTCGCCTTCTCCGCGGCCGGGGGACCGCCCCGGCCGATGTCGATATCCTCACCAACCTGGGGTACCCGCCGTGCTGACGATGCAAGACGCTCTCCTCCGAC
This sequence comes from Candidatus Dormiibacterota bacterium, assembly GCA_046727275.1. Classification (GTDB taxonomy): domain Bacteria; phylum Chloroflexota; class Dormibacteria; order Dormibacterales; family Dormibacteraceae; genus CF-161. The sequence continues at coordinate 19,873 of JBKPCH010000047.1, read as the reverse complement.
TGACCCAGTACTGGGCCTCCCGCGGCTACCTGATCGGGCAGCCGATGAACACCGAGGTAGGCGCCGGCACGCTGAACCCGGCCACGTTCCTGCGCGTCCTCGGCCCGGAGCCCTGGCGCGTCGCCTACGTCGAGCCCAGCGTCCGGCCCGACGACTCGCGGTACGGCGACAACCCCAACCGGCTCCAGACGCACACGCAGTTCCAGGTGATCCTCAAGCCCGAGCCGGGCGACGCCCAGCAGCAGTACCTGGAGAGCCTGGCCGCGCTGGGCGTCCAGGCCGACCGGCACGATATCCGCTTCGTCGAGGACAACTGGGCCTCCCCGGCCCTCGGCGCCTGGGGCCTGGGCTGGGAGGTCTGGCTGGACGGCCTCGAGATCACGCAGTTCACGTACTTCCAGCAGGCCGGCGGCCTGAGCCTGGACCCGGTCGCGGTCGAGATCACCTACGGCATGGAGCGCATAGTCATGGCGCTGCAGCGCGTCGACCACTTCAAGGACATCCTCTACGCGCCCGGGGTGACCTACGGCGAGGCGTTCGGCCAGGCGGAGTACGAGATGAGCGCCTACTACCTGGACGACGCCGACATCCAGGACGTCCGCACGATGTTCGAGGCGTACGAGCGGGAGGCCAGGCGCCTGATCGAGCGGCGCCGCCCGGTGCCCGCGCACACGTACGTCCTCAAGTGCTCGCACGCGTTCAACGTCCTCGACTCGCGGGGCGCGATCAGCACGACCGAGCGGGCCCGCGCCTTCGCCCGGATGCGGAGCCTGGCCCACGACGTCGCCGCCCTCTGGGCTGAGCGCCGGCGCGAGCTCGGATACCCGCTGGGGATCGCGACGCCGCCCGAGGTGCCCGCCGCCGAGCCCCCCACCTACCCCGAGGTGAGCGCGCCGAGCCGGCTCGCCTTCGAGATCGGCGTCGAGGAGCTGCCGGCGGCAGAGGTCACTCGCGTGACCGAGGCGGTGCGCTCCGAGCTGGTCCGAAGGCTCGACGCCACGCGCCTCGGCCACGGCGAGACGACGGTGCTGGGGACGCCGCGCCGCATCGTCGCGATCGTCGAGGACGTGCAGCCGCGCGAGGACGACCACCGGCAGACCGCGCGCGGGCCGCGCGTCAGCGCCGCCCACGACGCCGAGGGCCGGCCCACCCGCGCGGCCGCCGGGTTCGCGCGGAGCCAGGGCGTCGACGTCGAGGCGCTCGGCCGCGTCACCCACGAAGGCGTCGAGTTCGTCGCCGTCGTGCGCGAGGTGACGGGCCGGCCGGCGGCCGCCGTGCTCGGGCCGATCCTGGCGGAGGTCGTCTCGGGCCTCCGCTCCGAGCGGAACATGCGCTGGTCGGCGCCGGGCCTGACATTCAGCCGCCCCATCCGCTGGCTGCTGGCGCTCCTCGGCGACCAGGTGGTGCCCTTCACCGTGTCCACGCTCGCCTCCGGCCGGGAGACGCGGGTGCTCAGGACGGACCCCGAGCCGGTCGTCACGGTGGCGGCGGCCGGCGAGCTGCTTGCAGTGCTGGAGCGACACGGCATCGTGAACGACGCCGGGCGGCGGCGCAGCTCGATCCTGGCCCAGGCGGCCGAGCTCGCCGCCGGCGCCGGTGGCGCCATCGACGCGGCCGGCGAGGCGGCGCTGCTGGACGAGGTCACGAACCTGGTCGAGCAGCCGACGGGCATCCTCGGCCACTTCGACGAGCGGTACCTTCGTCTGCCCGCGCCGGTGCTCACCACGGTCATGAAGAAGCACCAGCGCTACCTTCCCGTGCGCGGCGCCGGCGGCGAGCTCCTGCCGCACTTCGTGGCGTTCGCCAACGGGCCCCGCGACCACGACCTGGTGCGGGCGGGCAACGAGGCCGTGCTGCGCTCCCGCTACGAGGACGCGACGTTCTTCTGGGAGAAGGACCTCCAGGTGCCGCCCGACCGGATGAAGGAGGGCCTGGCCAAGCTCACGTTCGAGGAGCGGCTGGGCTCGATGGCCGATCGGGCCGGACGGATCGGGGCGATCGCCCTGGAGCTGGCGGACCGGCTGGCGCTGACGGACGAGGAGCGGGCCACCCTCCGCCGGGCGGCCGAGCTCGCCAAGTTCGACCTGGCCTCGCAGATGGTGATCGAGCTGTCCAGCCTGGCCGGCGTGATGGCGAGGGAGTACGCGCTCCGGGCCGGCGAGAGCCCCGCCGTGGCCGTGGCCCTGTTCGAGATGGAGCTGCCCCGGGCCGCCGGCGACCAGCTCCCCGCGACGCTGCCCGGCGCCGTCCTCGCCCTCGCCGACCGGTTCGACCTGCTGGCGGGCCTGTTCGCCATCGGCCTCGTGCCCACGGGCAGCTCCGACCCCTTCGGGCTGCGCCGGGCCGCGCTGGGCGTCACGGCCATCCTCCTCTCCCAGGAGCGGCTGGCGCCGGTGACGGTGCCGGAGGGCCTGGCCGTCGCCGCCGCCCGGCAGCCGGTCGAGGTGCCCCCGGTCGCGCTGGAGGAGGCCCTGCAGTTCGTCGCCCGCCGCTTCGAGCAGCAGCTGCTGGAGTCCGGCCACGCGTTCGAGCACGTCAGGGCCGTCGCGCCGCTGGCGGGCACGCCCCTGCGGGCGCGGCAGGTGCTGGGCGAGCTGGACGAGCTGCAGGGCGACGACCGGTTCCAGCAGCTCGTCACTGCGCTGCAGCGCGTGGAGCGGATCATCCCCGACGGCACGGCGGCGGCGTACGACCCGGCCCTGTTCGACAGCCCGGCCGAGAGCCGGCTGCACGACGCCGTGACCGAGGCCAGCCGCCGGCTGCGGGCGAACGGCAACTCCTTCCGGCACTTCACACAGGTCGCGGAGTCGCTGATCGAGCCGATCGACGCCTTCTTCACGGACGTGCTCGTGATGGCCGAGGACCCGGCGGTGAAGGCGAACCGGCTGGGCCTGCTGGCGACGATCCGCGACCTGGGCGCCACCGCCCTGGCCTGGCGCGAGCTGCACTAACGCCCGGCCGGCCCGGCCCAGCCGGCACTGCCGACGGCGAAGCCCCACGCGGACCGGCATTTCTGCGAATGGGCTAGTAGGCTCTCCGGATGTGGCTGGTCGGGCCCGGCGCGTCTTTCTGAGTCACACCTCGGAGCTTCGCGAGTACCCCAGGGACCGCTCCTTCGTGGCCGCCGCCGAGGCGGCGGTCAACAGAGCTGGCGACGCGGTGGTCGACATGGCCTACTTCACCGCGCGCAGCACCCTGCCCGCCGAGTACTGCCGGCGGATGGTGACCGGCGCCGACGTGTACGTCGGCATCATCGGCCTCCGGTACGGCACGCAGGTCTCCGACCGGCAGGAGCTGTCGTACACGGAGCTCGAGTTCGACGCGGCCACGGAGGCGGAGCTGCCGCGGCTGGTCTTCCTGCTGGACGAGCACACCACCCTGGTCCGGGCGGCGCGCCGGATCTTCGACCGGAGCAACGCCGACCGGCAGGACGCCTTCCGGCGCCGCCTCCTGGAGGCCGGCCTGACGGTGACCACGGTGGCGTCGCCGGCGGACCTGGAGACCCGGCTCTACCAGGCCCTGGTCGAGCTGAGGGTGCCGGGCGACGAGCCCGCCCAGCCGGCGCCGCCCGGCGATCGCGGCGTGTCCGGCGCGTCCGTGACGGTGCCCCTGGGGCGGCTGCCGGTCGAGGTCCGGGGCCGCGAGGCGCTGCTGCGCTCGCTGCTGGACGACCGCGGCCTGGTCGTCCTGGCCGGCCTGGGCGGCGTCGGCAAGTCGACCGTGGCGGCCGAGCTGGCCCGGCTGGTCCGGGCCGACCGGGATGTGTGGTGGGTGTCTGCCGCGGACGCCTCGAGCCTGGTCGGCGGGATGGTCACGGTCGCGCGCCGGCTGGGAGGCAGCCAGACGGACCTCGAGGCCCTGGCCACGCAGGCCGGCGACGGCCTGGACCGGCTCTGGGCGCTGCTGGAGCAGTCGCCGCGGCCGTGGCTGCTCGTCGTCGACAACGCCGACCAGCCCGCCCTGCTGGCCGCGCCCGGCGCCTCGACGCCGGACGGCACGGGCTGGATCCGCTCCTCCGACCGCGGCCTGGTCCTGGTCACGACCCGGCAGGTCGAGCCGGCGACGTGGGGCCGGGAGGCACGGGTCCACCGCCTGGAGCCGCTCGCGGAGGACGAGGGCGCGCGGATGCTGCTGGACCTGGCGCCGCACGCGGGCGACCAGGCGGGGGCGGAGGCGCTGAGCCGGCGCCTGGGCGGGCTGCCCCTGGCACTGCACCTGGCCGGCAGCTACCTGGGCTCGGGCATCACCCGCTGGTCCTCATTCGCCAGCTACCGCCAGGCGCTCGATGACGAGCCGGCCGGCGCCCGTCTGCTCAGCCCCGACCCGGACACGGCCCGGGCCGGCGACCCGCGGGCCACCGTCATGCGCACGTGGGAGCTGTCGCTGGACGACCTCGCGGCCCACGGCCTGCCCCACGCCCGCGCGGTGCTGCGCCTGCTGTCGTGCTTCGCGCCCGCGGTCCCCATCCCGCTGGACCTGCTCGACGCGGGCCGCATGACCGCACTCCTGGCGACGGCGCCGGCCGAGGACGTGCCGCGCCCGGGCCACACCGACATGCGGCTGGAGCGGGCCCTCCGCGCCCTGGCGCGCCTGGGCCTCGCCGACACGCTGGCCGGCCGGCGGGCGATGAGCGTCCACCCGGTCATCGCCGACACCAACCGCGCGCACCTGCTCGCCCCGGCGCCCCGGGATCCCGGCCCGGACCTGGTGTGGGGGACTGCGGCTGGTCTCGCGGTCGCCGCCGTGAGCGCCCTCGACCCCGAGCGTCCGGCCGACTGGCCGCGGTTTCGCGAGCTCACCCCGCACGTCCACGCGCTGCTCGACGCCACCGCGGCGCACCTTCCCCCCGGGCGCCTCGCGGAACTGCTGGAGGCCACCGGCCTCGTGGTGGGCGCGTACCACTGGAGCGGGACGATGACCGTCGCAGCGGACCTGACGGAGGCCGCGCTGGCGCACACCCCCCGGCTGGGCGAGGACCACCCGGCGGTCCTCGCGCTCCGCCACCACCTCGCCTACCAGACGGCCCGGCAGCGCCGGTGGACGGCGGCCGAGGCCGCCTTCCGCGAGGTGCTGGAGGCGCGTCGCCGGGTGCTGGGCGCCGACGACCCGGCGACGCTGGAGACCCGCCACGAGCTGATCAGGACGGTGGCGGACCAGGGCCGCTGGGCGGAGGCCGAGGCCGGCTTCCGCGACATCGTGGAGGCGCGGGCGCGCGTGCTCGGCGACGACCATCCCTCCACGCTGGCCACGCGGCACAGCATCGCCTGGACGGTCGCCAACCAGCGGCGGTGGGCCGAGGCCGAGAGCGCGTTCCGCGGCGTCCTCGACAGCGCCAGGAGGGTGCTCGGCGACGATCACCCGGAGACGCTGACCGCGGGCCAGAACATCGCGATGGCGATATCGAACCAGGAGCGCTGGGAGGAGGCGGAGGCCGCCTACGTCGAGGTCCTCGAGGCCAGGCGCCGCGTGCTCGGCGACGACCACCCCTCCACCCTCGCCACCCGGCACAGCATCGCCACCGCGATCGCCAGGCGGGGCCGGTGGGCGGAGGCGGAGCGGGCCTTCCGGGACGTCCTCGAGGCCCGCCGCCACGTGCTCGGCCACGACCACCCGCACACCCTGGCGACCACCAGCAGCATCGCCTGGACGGCGGCACACCAGGGGCGGTGGGCCGAGGCCGAGGCGACCTACCGGGACGTCCTCGCGGCCCAGGAGCGCGTGCTCGGCGAGGACCACCAGTTCACGCTCGGCACGCGCCACAGCCTGGCCTGGACCCTGGCCGGTCAGGGGCGGTCGGCGGAGGCCGCGACAGCCTACCGCGAGGTGCTGGAGGCCCGCCGCTGCCTGCTCGGCGACGAGCACCCGGCGACGCTGGCCACGCGGCGGGCGCTGGAGGCCCTGGAGGCGGAAGCCTCGGGGCCGGTCCGGCGGTTGCAGAGCTCGTGAGCCCTACGAAGAGCGCGGCCGAGGCGATCCGCGAGGCGGTGACATCGTGGCCGGGCGTGGAGGCGGCGCCCCACCGCTTCGGCGGCACCGAGTACCGCTACGGACGGCGGGAGCTGGGCCACGTGCACGGCGACTGGCTGGCGGACCTGCCCCTGCCGCGCCGCCTGCACGACGAGGTCATCGCGGCGGGGCGCGCCCGGCCCCACCACGTCCTGCCCGACTCCGGCTGGGTGAGCTGCCCGCTGACCGGCCCGGAGGCGGTGGCCGGCGCGATCGAGCTGTTCCGGCTGCAGTACGACCGCTACACGGCCATGGGCCAGCCGCTGACGCGCTGAGCGGCCGGCCGGCGCCGGCGTCGCGCCTCCCGCTACATCCGCATCTGGCGCAGGAAGCGGAGCGACTTGAGCTGCCGGTCCAGGTGGTACTCCAGCTGCGCCTCCAGCACCCGTTCCACCTCGCCCACCAGGAGGCCGTCCAGCCGCAGCCTCCGGTACAGCTCCGCGTCGCCGCTCGCCATCACCCGGAGCACCTTCAGCGCCGCCAGCGGCACCGGGTGCATGCCGGGGGGCGCGCAGTCCGCGCACAGGAAGCCGCCGGCCGCGGCTGAGAAGCCGGCCGGCGCCGCCGGCAGCGGCCGCTGGCACGAGGCGCAGGCGTGCAGCTGCGGCGCGTAGCCGAGCAGGTCCAGCGCCGCGGCCATGAACCAGGCCGAGGCCCGCCGCGGGTCCGCCTCGACCGCCAGCTCGCGCAGGGCGCCGGCCGTCAGCGGGAACAGGCCGTCCATCGGGTGCCGCTCCTCGCTCACGCGGTCGGCCAGCTCGGCGATCAGCGCGGCGTGGGCCATCCGGTCCACGCTCGCCTCCAGGCGTGGGGCGGGCACCCGCACGGCCTGGACGACCACGTCCAGGTTGCGGCCGCGGGCCAGCTGCACGTCAATCTCGGCGAAGAGCTCGAGCGCGGAGGCGAGGCGGCTGGAGGTGCGCCGGACGCCCTTCGCGATGGCGCCGACCTTGCCGTGCTCGGCCGTCAGCAGCGTGTAGATCCGGTCGGCTTCGCCGTAGTCCAGCTTGCGCAGGACCACCGCCACGTCCCGGTAGCTACTGATGCTCGGCGGCCCCCCTGGCGTGCGTCTCGACCCCGTTCTGCGGGGCCGATTCCCGCGGCGGCGGCGGCTCCAGGCCCGCGTCGATCAGGACCTGCTCCGGCCACGGCCGCTGCGACTGCAGGCGCACCTTGACGATCCGCCGGCCGTCGACCTTGTCCACGATCCAGTGGACGCCGCCGGCGTCGAAGCTCTCCCCCGCCTCGGGGACGTCGCCGAGCGTGGCGTAGACGTAGCCGCCGACCGAGTCGTAGTCCTCGCTCTCCTCGAGTCCCAGCTGCAGCCGCTCGTTGAGCTCGGCCATCGAGAAGCGGGCGTCGACGACCGCCTCCGTCGGGCTGATGATCAGCATCGGGTCCTCTTCCGCCGAGTCGTACTCGTCGCGGATCTCGCCGACGATCTCCTCCAGCAGGTCCTCCAGCGTCACCAGGCCGGCCGTGCCCCCGTACTCGTCCAGGACGATCATCATGTGCACCTTCTCGGTCTGCATCTGGTGCAGCAGCTCGTCCACCTTCTTGGACGCCGGCGTGTAGCGGATGGGCCGGATCACCTGCTCGAGACGGAACCCGGACGGATTGTCGACGACCACGAGCAGGAGGTCCTTCACGTTGACCAGGCCGACGATGTGGTCCAGGTCGCCGTCGTAGACCGGCATGCGCGTGTGCCGGTACTCGCGGAACACGCGGATGATCTCGTCGAGCTGGGCGTCGCGCGGGATCGCCGTGATGTCCGTCCGCGGCACCATCACCTCCCGAACGGCCTTGTCGCCGATCTGGATGATGCCGTGGATCATCTCCCGCTCCTCTTCCTCGATCACCCCCTGCTCCTCGGAGACGTGCAGGAGGGTCATCAGCTCTTCCTCCGTCAGGTACGGGGCGCGGGCGGCCCGGCCGCCGGTGATCGCGCGGGAGACCAGCGTGATGAACCAGAGCACGGGGCGCAGGAAGTTCGACAGCGTCTCGACCGGCCCGGCGGCCATGAGCGCCAGCCGCTCCGCCCGGCGGATGGCCAGCGTCTTCGGCGTGACCTCCGCGAAGATCAGCAGGAAGACCGACAGCGTCAGCGAGACCAGCAGGTCGCCCCAGAAGCCCAGCCAGCGCGGCACGAACTGGACGCTGAGCAGCGTCGTGGCGAACGAGGCCAGGATCAGCGCCACCGTGTTGACCACCAGGACCGTGGACAGGAAGCGGTTGGGGTCCTGCTGAAGGCGCTCCAGCACGGCGGCAGCCTTGCTGCCCTCCTCGACCAGGTGGCGGACCCGGAGGCGGCCGACCGACGTCATCGCCGTCTCGGTGCCGGAGGCCAGCGAGGCCACCAGGACGCACACCACGAGGAGGGTGACCTCGCCCCAGGTCTGCGCGGTCATGTGTAATGAACCGCCCTGCTATCGAAAGAGCTCGCTCACGCTGCGGTTTTCGTGCACGCGCACGATGGCCTCGGCCAGCAGCGGAGCGACGCTGAGGACGGTGAGCGGCGGCCCCATCTTGTCGAGGGGGACCGGAATCGAGTTGGTGACCACGACCTCGTCGATCGGGGCCTCGCGCAGGCGCTCCACGGCGCTTCCCGCGAGCACCGGGTGGGTGCAGGTGATGATGACGTGGCGGGCGCCGTGCTCCTTCAGGGCGCGGGCTACCTCCACGATGGTGCCGCCCGTCGAGATGATGTCCTCGACCACGATGCAATCGCGGCCGTGGACGTCGCCGGCCATGTCCAGGATCTCAACGGCGTCGTCCTTCGGGCGGCGCTTGTAGACGAACACGAGCGGCGCCCCCAGCAGCTTGGCCATGTGCTCGGCGCGCTTGGCCCCGCCGGCGTCCGGGGCCACCACCGAGCAGCTGGCCAGCTTGTGGCCGCGGATGTGGGCGGCCAGGATCTTGTGGGCCGTGAGGTGGTCCGTCGGGACGTCGAAGAAGCCCTCGATGGCCTCGGCGTGAAGGTCCAGCAGCAGCACCCGGTCCGCTCCTGCCAGGGTGATGAAGTTGGCCATGAGCTTGGCGCTGATGGGCTCCCGCGGCTGGGACTTGCGCTCCTTGCGCGCGTAGCCGTAGTAGGGGATGACGGCCGTGATGCGGCCCGCCGACGCGCGGCGCAGCGCGTCCAGCAGGATGAACAGCTCCATCAGGCTCTCGTTGACCGGGGTGCACGTCGGCTGGATCAGGAACACGTCGTGCCCCCGCATCGAGTCCTGGATCTTGATGTCGATCTCGCCGTCGGGGAACCGCCGGACGCGCGGGTCCGTCAGCGGGACCCCGATCTCCCGCGAGATCAGGCTCGCCAGGTCCGGGTTGGCCGTTCCGGCGATGAGCTTGAGCTCGCCCCACGGCGAGGTGTCCTCGCTCGTGAACTCCGCGGCCGTCAGCGGTCTTCCGATCACCGTCATCCTCCGGGGCGGCCCTCACCACCGGCAGGTGAGTCCGCGGCCTCGCCGCGGTCGCGGCGGCGAATGGCCCGGGCCGGCATCCCGACCGCCGTCGTCCCGGGCGGCACGTCACGTGTCACCACGGACCCGGCGCCGGTCCTGGCGCCCCGGCCCACGCGGACCGGCGCCCGGAGCATCGTGTCCACGCCGATGAAGGCGCCGTCCTCGATCACGGTTGCGTTCTTCCGAACCCCATCGTAGTTGGCGGTGATCGTGCCCGCCCCCACGTTCACGTCCTCGCCCACCACGGCGTCGCCCAGGTAGGAGACGTGGGGCACCTTGCTGCGGCTGCCCACGGTGGAGCGCACCAGCTCGGCGAAGCTGCCGATGTGGACGCCCTCGGCCACGCGCGTGCCGGGACGGAGCTTGGCGAACGGCCCGCAGTCCGAGCCCGGGCCCAGGTCCGCGCCCTCCAGCCAGGCGTGCTCGACACGGGCCCCGTCCCCGATCACGGAGTCCCGGACCTCGGTGAACGGGCCGATCCGGCAGCCCTCGCCGATCACGGTCCCCGCCCGCAGGACGGTGCACGGCTCCAGCACCGTGTCGCGGCCGACGCGCACGCCCACCTCGACGAAGGTGGTGGACGGGTCCACCACGGTCACGCCGGCGCGCATCAGGTCCTCCAGGAGGCGCCGGCGCAGGACCGCCTCCGCCCGGGCCAGCTCGACCCTGTCGTTCACCCCGAGCGCCTCGCCCGGATCGTCGATACGCAGCACGTGGGCCGGCCGTAGGTGGCGGAAGACGTCGGTAAGGTAGAGTTCGCCAGCCCCGTTGTCAGGCTGCAGCTTGCTCAGTGCCTCCAGCAGGCTTTCGCCGTTGAAGCAGTAGAGGCCTACGTTGATCTCACGGATGGCGCGAATCTCGTCAGTGGCGTCCCGGTACTCGACGATCCGGTCGAGGGTCCCGTCGGGCGCCCGCACGATCCGGCCGTCCGGCCGGGTCGGGTCCTCGACGCCGGCCAGCGTGGCGGGCGCCTCGGAGGCCCGGTGCAGGTCTCGGAGGCGGCCGATCGTCTCCGGGCGGACCAGCGGCAGGTCGCCGTTCAGCACCATCACGTCGCCGCGGGCCAGGCGCTCGGCGGGCACCTGGGCCACCGCGTGCCCGGTCCCGCGCTGCTCGGACTGGAAGGCGACCTCGCAGACGCCCTCCAGGTGCGCGGCGACGGCCTGGTGGTGGGTCGAGACGACCACGGTCACGTCCTGGACGCCCGCCCCGCCGCAGGCTTCCAGCACCAGGTCGATCATTGGCCGACCGCCAATCGGGTGCAGCACCTTCGGGATGCGGGACCGCATGCGGGTGCCCAGACCGGCGGCTAGGATGACGGCCGAGAGTGGTCTTTCCCTCAAGAGGTAAGGTGTTGCCGATTATACGGTTGGCGATCGCGGCGTTCGTCCTGGCGGGGACCCTGTCCGCGTGCGTGATCAACCCGCCCTCCACGGCGTCCACGGCGTCGGCGCCGCGGGTCCAGGTGACCGAGCTGCCGCCGAAGTCCGGCCTCACGGCGACCCGCGTCTGGGTGCTCAGCACGGTCGGCCTGAACGTGCGCTCCGCGCCCGACCCCGGGGCGGACAGGATCACCACGCTGACCCAGACGGCCCAGCTCGACATCTCGGAGAAGCGGACCGTGGGGCAGGACACCTGGCTCCACGTCAAGACGCAGAGCGGCCAGTACGAGGGATGGGTCGTCGACCGGCCGGACCTGGTGATCCACCGGGCGGTGGCCCTGCACGTCGAGCAGGGCTCCGGCTACTCGATCCTCTTCCCCGCCGAGTGGTCGCCGGCGAGCGGCAACCCGGCTACCTTCACCGGCTCCAGCGGGCCCGACGGGGGCTCCCTGCTGGTGCAGACCGCCGACGACCCCGCCAAGCTGACGGCGATACCCACGGCCGCCGGCAAGGAGGTGCGCCAGGAGTCGCCGATCGAGGTGTACGGGCGCACCACGTTCCTGACGATCTACAAGTCGGACAGCGGCGGCTTCGAGTACGCCGTCAAGGTGCAGTTCCCGAAGACGAAGGTGGCCTACCTGTTCGACTTCAAGCAGCAGTCCGGGAGCGACGCGGACACGTCGCTCTTCAAGCAGCTGCTGTCCAGCGTCATCGTGCCAGGGGAGGGCTGATGCCGAGAGCGCGCAGCCGGCCCCAGCCCGACGAGTCTATGGTCCTGCCCGTCCTGCCGCTGAAGAACACGGTGGTCTTTCCCCACGTGCTCGTGCCGCTCGCCGTCGGCCGGCCCCGCTCGCTGCGGCTGCTGGAGGACCTGCCGGCGGGCGACCGCCTCATGTCGGTGGCCGCGCAGCACGACGAGGACGTGGAGGAGGCCCGGTGGGACGAGGTCCACCACGTGGGCACCGTGGTGCGCATCCAGCACCTGCTGAAGATGCCCGACGGCACGATCCAGCTCGCCGTGCAGGGCGTGCAGCGCGTCCGCCTGGCCGAGCAGACGTCGGCCGATCCCTACCTGGTGGCGCGCATCGAGCCGCTGCCAGAGGAGCCGTGGGTGGCCGAGCCGGGGATCGAGCACGAGGCGCTGGTGCGCAGCGCGATGACCTCGTTCCAGCAGCTCGTGGCGATCGCGCCGTACCTGCCGGGCGAGCTGCTGGCGGCCGCCCTCAGCCTGGACGACCCGCTGCATCTCGCCTACTTCATCGCCCACCACGTCCGGCTCTCGGTCGAGCAGCGGCAGCAGGTGCTGGAGCTGCCCGGGGCGCAGGAGAAGCTGGAGCTCCTGCTGGGCCTGATGGGCCACGAGCTGCAGGTGCTGGAGCTGGGCCGCAAGATCCAGTCGCAGGCGGAGGAGTCGATCGGCCGCTCGCAGCGGGAGTACTTCCTGCGCGAGCAGCTGAAGGCCATCCAGCGCGAGCTGGGCGAGCTGAGCGACGACGCGGCCGAGCAGGTGGAGCTGCGGGATCGCATCGAGAAGGCGGGGCTGCCGGCCGAGGCCAGGCGCGAGGCCGAGCGCGAGCTGGGCCGGCTGGAGCGCATCCCGAACGCCTCGCCGGAGTCCTCGGTCATCCGGACGTACCTGGAGCTGCTGGTGTCCCTGCCCTGGAACGTGTCGACGGAGGGCGAGCTGGACGTCGTCAAAGCGCGCGGGATCCTGGACGCCGACCACTACGACCTGGACAGGGTCAAGAAGCGCATCGTCGAGCACCTCGCCGTCCGCCGGCTGAAGCAGGACCGGGGCACCGGCGAGCGGCACCGGGAGCCCATCCTCTGCTTCGTCGGGCCGCCCGGGGTGGGCAAGACCTCGCTGGGCCAGTCGATCGCGCGGGCGATGGGCCGCCGCTTCGTGCGCGCGTCGCTCGGCGGCGTGCACGACGAGGCCGAGATCCGGGGCCACCGGCGGACGTACATCGGCGCCATGCCGGGCCGGATCATCAGCGTGATCCGGAGGGCGGAGTCCAACGACCCCGTGTTCATGCTGGACGAGGTGGACAAAATCGGCGCCGACTGGCGCGGCGACCCCTCGTCCGCGCTGCTGGAGGTTCTCGACCCCGAGCAGAACCGCGACTTCCGGGACAACTACCTGGACGTGCCGTTCGACCTCTCCCGCGTCATGTTCATCACCACGGCCAACACGCTGGACACGGTGCCCCCGGCGCTGCGCGACCGCATGGAGACGCTCCACCTCTCCGGCTACACGGAGGAGGAGAAGGTCCAGATCGCCGAGCGCTTCCTGCTGCCGAAGCAGCTGGAGGCCCACGGGCTGCGGCCGGACGAGGTCGTCATCGCTGGCGACACGATCCGGCTGATCATCCGCGAGCACACGCGGGAAGCGGGCGTGCGCAGCCTGGAGCGCGAGATCGCCGGCGTCCTGCGGCGCGCGGCGGCCCTGATCGCGGCCGGCGAGGCGTCCGGCCCGATCCCGGTGGACGCCGAGCGGGTGCGCGACGCGCTGGGCAAGCGCCGGTACTTCGACGAGACCGCCGAGCGCATCGACCGGCCGGGCGTCGCCACGGGCCTGACGTGGACGCCCACGGGCGGCGAGATCGTGTTCGTGGAGGCGGCGCTCATGCCCGGCAAGGGCGAGCTGCGGCTGACCGGCCAGCTGGGCGAGGTGATGCGGGAGTCAGCGGCGGCCGCGCTGTCCTACCTCAAGGTGCGGGCCGCCGAGCTGGGCATCGCCAGGGAGCGCTTCGAGGACAGCGACATCCACGTGCACGTGCCCGCGGGCGCCCAGCCCAAGGAGGGACCGTCGGCCGGCGTCACCGTGCTGACGGCGATGGCGTCCATCCTGTCCTCGCAGCCGGTCCGGGAGGACCTGGCGATGACCGGCGAGATCACGCTGCGCGGCCGGGTGCTGCCGATCGGCGGCCTGAAGGAGAAGGTGCTGGCCGCGCACCGGGCGGGGATCCGGCGGGTGCTGATCCCGCGGCGCAACGAGGTGGACCTGGACGACGTCCCCGCCGACCTCCGCGAGGACCTCCAGCTGGTCCTCGTGGAGTCGATCGACGAGGTGCTGCGGGAGGCGCTGCCCCAGCTGGAGGCGCGGACGCCCCCGAACGGGCTGCCGGCCTCGGCCAGCTGACCAGCCGCTGGCGGCCCCGGCGCTGTGGCCTCAACGTGGCCGGGTTTAACCACCCATCTTGACGCCCGACCGAAACCCCGCCATCGTGACGAGCAGCTTGGTCAGCGACCCCCGGGAGGGGGGTCCGTTCTGGATGGGGGGCGCCGTGGACAGGCTTCATCTGCGGCCGGCACGGTGGTGATCTCGTTCGCGGCCGACCGCCCCCTTCACGGCGGGCGGTACGCCTCGGACTAGCGGTGGGCCAGCTCGCGGTCCACGATCCGGCGGTGGGCGGTGAGCTCGGCCTCGTCGTCGAGGGGGATCAGCCGGCGGCCCAGCGCGCGCTCGACGATCAGGTCCGCCAGGTGCGGGTTCTTGGGCAGCAGGCTGCCGTGCAGGTAGGTGCCGAACACGTTGCCGGCCGCCACGCCCTCGGTGCCGTCCTCGCCGTTGTTGCCGCTGCCCTTCAGCACCCGGCCGAGCGGCCGCAGCCCCTCGCCCAGGAACGTCCGCCCGCTGTGGTTCTCGAACCCGACCAGCGTGCGCGGGCTGAGACCCAGCGACTCGTCCGACTCGACCACCACGTCGCCGATGCAGCGCCGGGGTCCGGCGGCGGTCCGCACGTCGATCAGCCCGATGCCCGGCAGATCCTCGCCGGTGGCCGTCTCGTAGCTGTGACCGAGCAGCTGGTAGCCGCCGCAGACCGCCAGGACCGCGGCGCCGTCCTGCACGGCCTGCCCCAGCCGGACGGCCTTGGTCTCCAGCAGGTCGTCGTAGACCAGCTCCTGCTCCCGGTCCTGGCCGCCGCCGAAGAAGAAGACGTCGACGTTCTCCATGCCCGGAGCGGGCCCCTTCTCCAGCTCCAGCACGCGCGCGTCGAGGCCGCGCCAGCGGGCGCGCTGACAGAGGGTCAGGATGTTCCCCCGGTCCCCGTAGATGTTCATCAGGTCGGGGTACAGCCAGCCGATCGTCAGCGTCTCTCCGGCGCGCGTCACGTCGCCCAGTATGGCCGCAGCCAGCCCCGCCGCACCAGCTCGGCCCGGAGGTCCAGCATCGCCGTGTACGTGCAGAGCAGGAAGCCCTCGCCGCCGGCCGGGACCGCCTCGATCAGCCGGTCCACCGCCGCGCCGAGGTCCGGCTCGGGAGGCGCGGCGGCCTGCACCCCCGCGTACTTGAGGCGCACCGCCAGGTCGTCGGCGCGCAGCCCCGTGGGGACGACGACGTCCGCGCGTCCCGCCAGCAGCTCGAAGTCGACGTCCCAGATCCACGAGACGTCCCGCCCGTCCGCGATGCGGTCGTTCAGCCCGATGAGGAAGTGCCTGCCCCGGGCCCGCTCCGACTCGCGCAGCAGCTCGTTGAAGCCGGTCGGGTTCTTGGCCAGCATCATCGTGAACCGGCGGCCCTGGTGCTCGAAGCGCTCCTGGCGGCCGAAGGCGGCGGCCGCGCCACGCAGCCGGTCCGCCATGTAGGCGGGCTCCAGCCCCAGCGCTCCGCCCACGGCGAAGGCGGCGAGCACGTTGTAGGCGTTGTACAGGCCGCCCAGCGGCACCTCCAGCCTGGTGTCGGCAGCCGTGAGCGCGACGCGGTCGAGCCCGTCCAGCTCGACGTCCCGGCCGGCCAGGTCCAGCTCGGGACGGGCGAAGTCGCCGTTCGGGCAGCGGTAGAGGCCCTCGTGGCCGTAGTACACGACCTCGAACCGGAGGCTGGCCCCGCACCGTGGGCAGGTGCGCGCATCGGCCGCATGAGGCAGCCCCGCGGCGGCGACGCGAGGGTCGTCCAGGCCGTACCAGATGGGCGGCCGCGGAAGGTGGAGGCCGATCTCCCCGACCCGGGGGTCGTCCGCGTTCAGCACCGCGTGGGCGCCTGCGGGCAGGCGGGCCAGCCCGCGCTGGATGGTCTGGGCCAGCAGCTCCAGCTCGCCGTAGCGGTCGAGCTGGTCACGAAACAGGTTGCCGACCAGAACCGCGCGGGGCCGGATCTCCTCGATCGCGATCGGCAGGGTCGCCTCGTCGATCTCGAAGACGCCCCACTCCGCGCGGAGGTGGCCGTCGAGGCCGGCCCCGGCGACGGCCGCGGCGGTGGCGCCGTAGATCAGGTTCGCTCCGGAGCGGTTGGCCACGACTCGCGCCGGCAGCCCCTCGAGCAGGCCCGACACGAGTCGGGACGTCGTGGTCTTGCCGTTGGTCCCGGTGATCAGCACGGCGCCGCCCTTCAGGTCCGACGCGAGGCTGCGCAGCACGCCCGGATGGATGGCCCGGGCCACGTCGCCGGGGAAGGTCGTGCCGCCTCCCCGCCCGCTGGCGCGGGAGAGGGCGCCCGTGGCCTTGCCGGCCAGCACCGCCAGGGCCGTTCGCATCAGCGTCCGTCGCCCCAGGCCGGGACGGGCCGGGCGACGGCCGTCCAGCAGGCCAGCCCGCCGACGCAGCGCTCGGCCTCCGCCCGGGTGCCGACGTGCCGGAAGAAGGCCGACCCGCTGCCGGTCATCCGCCATCCCTCGCCCAACATGCCCGCGAATTCTGCCAGGTCCGGACGGACGGCGAAGGCGGCCGGGGTCAGCTGGTTGCCGCCATCGCCGCCCACCTCGTCCCAGGCCCGGTAGACGGCCGGCGTGGGGACCTCGATGCGCGGCCAGGCGAGCGCGAACCAGCCGTGCGCGGCCGGGGCGGGCGTCAGCGCCTCTCCGCGGCCCGTCGCCGTGGCGGCTCCCCCGGCGAGGAGGAACGACACGTCCACGCCCAGCGAGGCCGCGACCGGCCGGAGGTCGCACTCCAGCGAGTAGAGGCGGCGCAGTCCGCGCAGGGCGGCCGCGGCGTCCGCGCTGCCCCCACCCAGGCCGGCCCCCACCGGGATGCGCTTCGCGAGGCGGAAGCGGACGGGCAGCGGGCGACGGACGGCGGCCTCCAGCGCTCGCTGCGCGCGGAGCACCAGGTCGTCCGCGCCGGTGCCGCCCTCCAGGCTGGTGCGGGCGGCCGGTGCGATCGCCAGGAGGTCGTGGAGGGAGACCGCCTGCAGGCGGGTGCGCACCTCGTGGTAGCCGTCGGGCCGCAGGCCCAGCACGGCCAGGTCGAGGTTCAGCTTGGCGTGGGCCGGCAGGACCAGGCTTCCCGCCGGGACGTCCACGCTCGATCCCGGGCGGCTCAATCGGGCGGGCGCAGGGCCCGCTGGTAGCGCCGGCCGTTCTCCCGGTAGTGCTCCGCGGTCCAGCCGACCCAGCGGGCGGACGAGCCGGCGAGCGGCTTCTTGACCTCGGCCGGGACGCCGGCGGCGAGGTGGCCGGCGGGCACCTCCCGGCCCTCGGGCAGGACCGCCCCGGCGGCCAGCATGGAGCCGGCGCCGAGCCGGCTGCGCTGGAGCATGATGGCGCCCATGCCGACGACGGCCCCGTCCTCCACGACGCAGCCCTCCAGGCAGGCCTGGTGGCCGACGGTCACGTTCTCGCCGATCGTCGTGGGCAGGCCGGCGGCGCAGTGGATGACACAGTTGTCCTGGACGTTGCTGCCCGGTCCGATCACGATGGCGGCCTCGTCGGCCCTGAGGACCACTCCGAACCAGACGCTCGCCCCGGCGCCCACCTCGACGTCGCCGATCAGTGCGGCGGTGGGGGCCACGTACGCGTCCGGGTGCACGCGCGGGCGCTTGCCGTCCAGTTCGAACTCGGGCATCGGGCTATAATCCTAGCTTCGTGCTGACCCCCAACCGGAGGACGATCCCTGGCTAACACACCCTCTGCCAAGAAGGACGCGCGGCGCAGCGCTCTGCGCGCGCAGCGCAACCGGTCGATCAAGTCTGCCGTCAAGACGAAGGTCACGAAGTTCCGCCGCGGCATCGCGGAGGGCGCCGAGGGCGTCGAGGAGCTCGTGGTCGTCGCCATCTCGGCGCTCGACCGGGCAGTCGCCAAGGGCGTGCTGCACCGCAGCAACGCTGCTCGCCGCAAGGCGCGGCTGATGCGGCAGTTCAACGCCGAGGCACCGGCTGCCGCTCCGGCGGCGCCTCCGCCGCCCGCGACGCCCGCCAAGGGCACCGGCCGCGCCAGCCGGTCGAAGGCCCCGAGTAGGAAGCGCTGACCTCCGGGGGCGAGGCCGGCCTCGCCCCCGCGGCTCCGGCTACAGCCTGGCCAGCGCGGCCTCCAGGCCCGGAGCCGCCTCGATCTGGCCCGACTTCACCTCCCACTCGTAGGCGAGGAGCGTCCGGAGGCCTGCCTCCAGGCGGCTGGCGCTGACCGCTGGCGCCGCCTCGTAGGCCTTCTGGACGACGAACGAGTGCTCGCGCATCGCGGCCTGGATGGCGGACAGGCTCTCCCCGCGGTCCTGGCGCGACTTGACGTCCAGGACGAGGGCGAGGTGCCGCGCCAGGCGGTAGGCGATCGTCGTCGGCTGCTCGCGCTCCAGCAGGCCGGCGAGGACCCGCCATGCCTGAGCCGCCGGCCGGGGCAGCAGGTGGTCGGTCAGCCTGAAGATCTCGTCCTGCCGGCCGGCGACCACCAGCTCCTCGATGGCCGCCTGGTCCAGCACATTGCCGCTGGCCTGGTAGGCGGCCAGCTTGCGCAGCTCGGAGTCGATGACGCCCAGGTCGGGCCGCGCCACGCGGACGAGCGTGGCGCCGGCCGCCGTCGACAGGCCGTAGGCCTTCGTGCGGTTGAAGATCCAGGTCTGCAGCGCGCGCGCCTTGAGGGGCTGGTGCTCCGTGACCCGCCCGCCAGCGGCCGTCACGGCCTGGACCAGCTTGCTGGCCGCGCCCAGGCGGCCCGCGGCCGTCAGGAGCACCCGGGTCGAGTCGGGGACGTCCGCGAGCGCCCCAGCGAGGCCGTCGGCGCGGCGCGGGGCCACGCCGCGCACGGACACGACGCGATAGGGGTCCAGGAACGGCACCTGCAGGATGGCGTCCCGAAGCCGGGCGGCGGTGAGGCTCGCCGTGTCCAGCGCCTCCATCCCGAACTCGGAGACCAGCCCCTGCCGCCACTCGGCCAGGGTCCGCCGCGCCTCGTCGTCGACCAGGAAGCTCTCTTCGCCGTGGAGGAGCAGGATCGGCCGCGCTGCGGCCCTGGCGGAGGGCACGGTCGGAGGGTACGCGGTCGGCCGGGTGCCTGGCCGGACGGCGCGGGCGGCGGGTCGCCGCCGGCCGGCGGCGGGCCGTCGTTGCCACCGGGGCGCTGGCCGCAGGCTGGTCGCGGTGCTACAGCGGCAGCACGATCGTGCCCTCCTGGCTGGTGCGGCTGGTCGCTCCGCGGGGCAGGTCCCGGGCCAGCTGGCCGCCCGCGTCCGAGGCCACCAGCCGGCGCGGGCGGGCGGCGGCCAGCAGCTCCGGGGCCGGTGAGCTGCGGCCGCCGTTCGGCAGGAGCAGGGCGTCGCAGGCGCCGGTCAGGTGGCTGGCGGCCGCAGCCTGGGCATCGGGGTCCAGGTCGGCCAGGTCGCAGAAGCTGGCGCCGTTCGGACCGACCACCCGGAGCGAGAGCTGTTCGGGTTCCGGTGGCCGGGGCTCGGGGCTCAGCACCTCGAGCCGGAGTCCGGCCACGTCCAGGCGCTCGCCGGCGGAGGCGACCGCGACCCTCGCGCCGCGGGCAGCCTGGCCCAGGGCAGCGGTCCGCCAGGCAGTCCCGGCCGGCTGACCGGCGGGGACCACCACCAGGTCCGCCGGGTAGCCGAGCCCGGCCAGGCCGCCGACGTGACCGAGCCCGGGTCCGGTGATCACCAGGGCGGCGAGCCGCCGGGACCAGGGTGGCAGGCGGCCGCCGAGCTCATCCGCAAGGCGGGCGGGGCTCGGCCCCCCGTCGACGAGGACGGCGCCGCCCGGGCCCGTGAGCAGGATGGCCTGCCCACCGCCGACGGCGAGCACGGCCGCGCCGGGCGCCGGCCGGCTCCACGCCACCAGCTCGGCGCCCCCGACCACGAGCGGGACCAGGA
>JBKPCH010000046.1:0-7733 GCA_046727275.1 Candidatus Dormiibacterota bacterium | reverse complement strand
GGGGGGGGGGGGGGGGGGGGGGGGCGCGCGCCTCGTGCCAGCACCGCCGCGGCAGCCCCCAGTGGCTGGTTTCCCCCCCACCCCTGCCCTCCCCCGCGAGGGGGGAGGGGGATGATGGCGCTCACAGCAGCATTCCCAGGGTCCACAGCAGCGCCCAGACCAGCTCCAGCTCGGCCGTCCGCTTCAGCCCGCCGACCAGGACCGGCGGGCTCGTCGATCGGGACGCCCATACCGACACGGCGGCCAGCGGCAGCGCCAGCAGCGTCAGCGCCACCCACCAGGGCGCCCAGCCCAGGGCGGCCGCCAGAGGGCCCATCAGCAGCGCGGCCGCCAGCAGGGCGGCGATCAGCGCCCGGGTCCCCGGCCGGCCCAGGCGCACGGCGAGGGTCCGCTTTCCCGCCTCGGCGTCGGTCTCGATGTCCCGGAGGTTGTTCAGCGCCAGGATGGCGCAGGCCATGAACCCCGTCGCGCACCCGGCCGCCCAGGCCGCCGGCGGCACGCGCAGCTCGTGCACGTACGTCGTGCCGGCGGTGGCCAGCAGGCCGAAGAAGACGAAGACGAACACCTCGCCCAGGCCGGCGTAGCCGTACGGCCGGGGGCCGCCGGTGTAGAGCCAGCCCGCGACCACAGCCAGCGCGCCGAAGAGCACCAGGACCGGGTTGGTGACCAGGCTGACGGCGAGGCCGGCCACCGCCGCCACGCCGAAGCAGGCGAGGGCGGCCAGGCGCACGTGCCCCGGCACCACGACCCCCGAGGAGGCGGCGCGCAGCGGGCCCACTCGCCGGCGGTCGGCGCCCCGGACGAAGTCGGAGTAGTCGTTGGCGTAGTTGGTGCCGACCTGGATAGCGACCGCGACCAGCAGGGCGCCCAGGCCGGGCAGCGTGCGCACGCGCCCGTCGTGGACGGCGATCGCGGTCCCGGCCAGGACGGGCGCGACGGATGCCGCCAGGGTGGCCGGCCGCGCCGCTCCCCACCAGACCCGCGCCGCGCTCGGCCGGTCAGGGTCGCTTCGGGAACCGGGAGAAGTCGGGCTTGCGCTTGCTGACGTAGGCGTCACGCCCCTCCTGTGCCTCCTCGCTGAGGTAGTAGAGCAGCGTGGCGTCACCGGCCAGCTGCTGGATGCCGGCGAGCCCGTCGTCCGCCGCGTTCAGGCCCGCCTTCAGCATCCTGAGCGCCAGCGGGCTGTGCTGGAGCATCCGGCGCGCCCACGCCACGGTCTCCTCCTCCAGGCGCTCCAGCGGCACCACCTTGTTGACCAGGCCCATCTCGAGCGCCTCCTGGGCGTCGTACTGCTCGCACAGGAACCAGATCTCGCGGGCCTTCTTCTGGCCGACGATCCGGGCCAGCAGCCCGGACCCGTAGCCGCCGTCGAAGCTGCCGACCCGGGGGCCGGTCTGGCCGAAGCGGGCGTTGTCCGCGGCGATCGTGAGGTCGCAGACCACGTGCAGGACGTGGCCGCCCCCGATCGCGTAGCCGGCCACCATCGCGATGACCGGCTTGGGCGTCCGCCGGATCTGGACCTGGAGGTCCAGCACGTTGAGGCGGCCGACGCCGTGGTCGTCCCGGTAGCCGTCGTCGCCCCGGACGCGCTGGTCGCCGCCGGAGCAGAAGGCCTGGTCGCCGGCCCCGGTGAGGATGATGACGCCGACCTCGGGGTCGTCCCTGGCCGCGTTGAAGGCGTGGCTCAGCTCGAACAGCGTCTTCGGCCGAAAGGCGTTGCGAACCTCGGGACGGTTGATCGTGACCTTCGCGATCCCGTCCATGGTGTCGTACCAGATGTCCTCGTACTCGCCGCTCCGCACCCAACCGTTCAAGTTATTACTCCTAGAGCGATCGCTAGTATGGTTTCCATGGTAGCCGATCCACTGCGCGACCTCGCCGCCCGGCACGGCCAGCGGCGGGGCGTGGTCGACCGCTCCGCCGGCTTCTGGGCCACCTGGTTCGACCTGGACGGGCTGGCCCACGCGTGGGCGGCGCGCTTCGAGGCGCAGGGCCTGCGGGCCGGCGAGCGGGTGGCGGTCGTCGAGCCGGCCGGCATCCGCTTCGCGGCGCTGCTGCACGCCTGCCTGCGCTCCGGGGCAGCCCTGGTACCGATCTCGCCGCGCGCGCCGGAGGCCGAGGTGGAGCGCATCCTGGCCGACAGCCGGCCCCGGCTGCTGGTGCGCGAGGGCGAGCTGGAGGCGCTGGCGGACGCGGCGGCCGGGCCGGAGGGCGACGCCTGCGTCCTCTACACGTCCGGCACGAGCGGGCGGCCGAAGGGCGTCCGGCTGACGCTGGCCAACCACGTCGCCTCCGCGCTCGGCTGCCAGCGGGCGCTGGGCACGACCGACCGCGACCGCTGGCTGCTGTGCCTCTCCCCCCACCACGTGGGCGGCCTGGCGATGTTCTTCCGCGCCGTGGCCTCCCGGCAGCCCCTCGTCACCGTGGGCCGGTTCGAGGAGCGGGCGGTGCTGGAGGCGATCGAGGCCGAGCGCCCGACGCTGCTCTCGGTCGTGCCCACGATGCTGACCCGGCTGCTGGACGCCGGCGGCGCCGGAGCGCTGCGGACGCTGCGGGCGATTCTGGTCGGCGGCGCCCCCGCCCCGGCCGAGCAGGTCCGCCAGTGGGCGGCGCTGGGCCTCGGCGTCTGCCCCACGTACGGCCTGACCGAGACCTGCTCGCAGGTGGCGATCGTGCCCCCCGGGCGGGCCGCCGAGCTGGCCGGCAGCGCCGGCCTGGCCTGCCCGCACGCGTCCATCTCCGTCGAGGACGGCGAGATCGTCGTCTCCGGCCGGTCCGTGTCGCCCGGCTACCTGCACCCGTCGCTGGCGCCGGCGCCGGCGGGCGGCACGTTCCGGACAGGCGACCTGGGGCGGCTGGAGGACGGGGTCCTGACCGTGCTCGGGCGCTGCGACGACACGATCATCACCGGGGGCGAGAACGTGCGGCCGGAGGACGTAGAGGCCGTGCTGCTGGCGCACCCGGCCGTCTCCGACGCCGCGGTGGCCGGCCGGCCGGACGAGCTCTGGGGCGAGGTGGTGACGGCGTGGGTGGTCGCCACCGGCACGCCCGAGGCGGAGCTGGACCGGTGGTGCCGCGAGCGCCTGCCGGCGTTCGAGGTGCCCAGGCGGTGGTCCTTCGTGGACCGCCTGCCGCGGGGCGAGGGAGGCAAGCTGGCCCGCCGCGACCTGCGCTGAGCCGATTCCGCCGGGGAGCCGCAGACTGGAGGATCAGGATGTGGCTGCGAACGCCGCTCTGGGCAGCCCTGATGGCCGTCGTGCTGCTGGCCGTTCCCGCCGGGGGCTCGGCGAGTCCCGCGGCCGGCGGGCCGGCACCCGGGGTCCCGGCCGCCGCGCGGCCGCCGCCGGGCGTCGCAGACGCGGACCGGGTCGCCTGGCTGGCCCACCTGCCCACCCCCTCCCCCGCCGCCGGCCTCGCCTTCATCCGCTACCCGGGCGGCGACGTCCTGTTCGCGGACGGCGCGTTCGGCCTGATGGCGTGGTCGCTCGCCGACCCGGCCCACCCCCGGCCGCTGGGCACGCTGCCGGCCGCCGCCCTGGCCCAGCCCGGCGACCGGATCGATGCCGGCTTCTGGGAGGGCGAGCACCTGCAGGTCGACCAGCAGCGCCGCCTGGTGCTGCTGGCGCGGGACCCGTCCGCCTTCCGCTCGGGCGTGGCCGGCATCTACGTCGTCGACGCGCGCGACCCCCGGCACCTGCGGGTGCTCGCGTTCCACCAGGAGCCGGCCGGGCACACCGTCCAGTGCCTCGACGGCTGCCGCTACCTCTGGGACGCCGGCCGGAAGGGCGCCTGGGTGACCGACCTGAGCGACCCGGCGCATCCCGTCAGCCTGCCTGGGCAGGTCGACGACGCCCGCAACGACGGCGCGCCGGACTACGTCCACGACACGGACGTGGACGCCGCCGGCGTCGCCTGGACGTCGGGCGCCGGCGGCGTGCGCGGCTACTGGGTCGCGGGCGTCCACGTCGACCCGCTGACGGGCGCGCCGCGGCGGGCCACGCCGGCGGCCCCGGTGCCGTACGCCGGCGGCAAGGTGGTCAGCCCCAACGACGAGCGGTACACCTTCGCCCACGACTCGTGGCGGCCGATGCGAGCCCTGGGCGGCTTCCCGGCCGGGGGCCTGCTGCTGGTGGCGGACGAGGACTTCGGGCCCAGCTGTGAGGACTCGGGCCAGCTGCTGGTCGTGTCGCTGGCCGGCAGCCTGCACGGCGAGGGCTGGCGGTCCACGCCAGAGCACCCCTTCCGCCTCCAGGTCGTCGGCAGCTGGGGGCCGGCGGGCAGCCCGGGGCTGCAGACCGCGGAGGCCCCGGGCCGGGTCCCCGGCGCGGGCGCCTGCTCGGCCCACTGGCTGGAGCCGCTGCCGGGCGTCGGCGACGGCAGCCTCGTGGCGCAGGCGTTCTACGCGCAGGGGGTCCGCTTCCTGGACGTCCGCGACCCCCGCCACCCGACCCAGGTCGGCTACTTCGCCCCGAGAGGCGCGGTCGCGGCGGCCCCGGCGTTTCGCGCCGGCCTGGTGTACGTGGCCCAGTACTCGGGCGGCGTGGACGTGATCCGGTTCAGCCCGCGTTAACAGGCGGGATTGCCTGCCGCTCGCGAGCGGTGCATTCTCCAGCGCATGCCGCCCCGGCCGGTTGTCCCAGCGGAGCTCACCAGCGGACCGTTCACGCTCGCGGAGGCGAGGCGGGCCGGGCTGACCCGGCGCCAGCTCCAGGGGCGGAGTTGGCGCCGCGTCGGCCCGGGTGTCTACGTCTGGGCCGGACTGGCGGAAAACCCGATGCTCATGCTGGCAGCGGTCCGACACCGCCTGCCCGCCGGTGCGGTGTTCTCCGGGCGGACCGCTGCCTGGCTCCACGGCGTCGATGTGCCGCCCTGCGATCCGGTCGAGGCCACGCTCCCCCGGCCACGCGGCGTCATGCTGCGCGGGGGCGTGTCCGTTCGCGGCGCCCCGCTTCCCGCAGCCGATGTCGTGACACGGCGTGGGTTGCCGGTCACCTCGATCCTGCGCACCGTGAGCGACCTCGGCTGCCGGCTGCCCCTGATCGAGGCAGTGGTGATCGTCGACATGGCGCTGCAGAAGCGCCTCCTCGACGTCTCAGAGCTGCGGTCGCATGTCGCCGCCCGGAGCGGGCGCAAGGGCACCGCAAGGCTGCGACGAGTCGCCGAGCTATCCGAGCCGGCCGCCGAGTCGCCGATGGAGACCCGGCTGCGCATGCTGCTCGTGCTGGCCGGGCTGCCTCGGCCCGAAGCACAGGTGCCGCTCTACGACGAAGCGGGTCGCTTCCTCGGCCGGCCCGACCTCTACTACCGGGCGAATCGGCTGTGCCTGGAGTACGACGGGGGCATGCACCGGGACAGCCTGGTCGAAGACGACCGCCGGCAGAACCGGCTGGTGAGCGCTGGGCTCCGCCTCCTCCGCTTCACCGCCTCGGACCTTCGCAATACGCCAGAGTCGGTCGTCAGGCTCGTGCGCGCCGCACTGTCAGGTTGATCCGCTAGCAAATGCACGTATCGACGGCGCCGGATGCGTGCATTTGCTAGCAAATGCACGCATCACAAGACTGCGGGGACCAGTTGGAACCTGTCTACGTCTACCAGGCCCCGGTCCGTGATCTTCAGCTTCGGGATGACTGACAGCGCCAGGAAGCTCAGCGCCATGAACGGCGCCTCCAGGTCCACGCCCATCTCGCGCAGCCGGCCCTCCAGGCGGCGCAGGACCGTCGCCACCTCCTCCACCGGGCGGTCGCTCATCAGGCCCGCCACCGGCAGCGGCAGCTCGTCCACCGCCCGCCCCCCGGCCGCCACCACGATGCCGCCCCCGATCGCCGCCAGCCGGTCCACGCACGCCGCCATGTCCGCCTCGTCGACGCCGACCACCACGATGTTGTGCGCGTCGTGGGCGACCGTCGAGGCGAAGGCGCCGTGGCGCAGCCCGGTGCCGGCTACGAAGCCCACGCCCACCCGGCCGGTTGCGTGATGCCGCTCGACGACCGCGACCTTGGCCAGGTCCCGGGCCGGGTCCGCGACCAGGGCACCGTCGCGGACGCTCGCCTCCGCGATCTCCTCGCCGGTCAGCAGCTGGCCCGGGATGACGCGGATGACGCGCACCCGCGAGCCGCTGGCCGGCAGGCGGAACGAGCCGGCGTCGACCGGCGCGGACCGGACGGTCCGGCGCACCCACTCCGGGACGTGCAGCGAGCTCCACCGCGGCTCCCGGCCACGCTTGAGGACGAGGCTGGGCCGGAAGCCTTCCAGGTCGTCCAGCACCACCAGGTCGGCCTGGTAGCCGGGCGCGATGGCGCCCAGGCGGGGCAGCCGGTGGAAGCGGGCCGGGTTCCACGTCGCCATGACCAGCGCGTCCTCCGGCGACACGCCGTGCGCGACCGCCGTCCGCAGCATCTGGTCGATGTGGCCCTCCCAGACCAGGAAGTCCGGCTCCCGGTCGTCCGTGCAGAGCATCAGGCCCTCCGGCCCGTAGCGCGTCACGAGCGGCAGCAGGTCGACCAGGTTCCGGGCGTTGGACGCCTCTCGCAGCATGATGACCATGCCCAGGCGCCGCTTCTCCAGCGCCTCCTCGAACGTGGTCGACTCGTGGTCCGAGGCGATGCCGGCCGCCACGTAGGCGTTCAGCGCGGGCCCGTGGAGGCCCGGGGCGTGGCCGTCGAAGTGATCCGTCAGGCCCGTGTCCAGCTTGGCCAGCTCCGTCTCGTCGCCGCCCACCACGCCGGGGAAGTTCATCATCTCGGCCACGCCGATGACGCGCCGCCGGCGCAGCAGGCCGGCGATGGCGCCCGGCGCCAGCTCCTGGCGGGGCGACTCGAACGGCGACGCGGGGATGCAGGACGGGGCCATCACGAAGACGTCCAGCGGCAGCCCCTCCAGGGTGTCCAGCAGCCAGTGGATGCCGTCGGAGCCCAGGACGTTGCCGATCTCGTGGGGGTCCGCCACGATCGCCGTCGTGCCCCGCGGCAGCACCGCCCTGGCGAACTGGTCCGGCGTCACCTTGGAGGACTCGATGTGGACGTGGGCGTCGATCAGGCCGGGCACGACGTGGGCCCCGCCCACCTCCAGGACGCGCTCGCCGTCGTACCGGCCCAGCCCCACGACATGGCCGTCGTGGACCGCTATGTCGACGTCCAGCCATTCCCGCGTGAAGACCGAGAAGACCCGGCCACCGCGCACGACGAGGTCCGCCGGCACGTCACCCCGCGCCACCGCCAGCCACCGTGCGTCGAGCCTGTCCAAGGGTTGGCATAACACTACAGCGGTCGCGGGCGGGCGCCGGTCCCCGAGGCGCCAGGGGCTGCTAGGCTAGGTGCCGACCTCGGCGGCCGGGCGGAAGCGCATGCAGGACCACGTGTCGTCGATGGCGACGAGCGTGACTCCGGTGAGGCCGTCGCGGCTCATCAGCTTCCACAGCACGTCCCGGCTCAGGTCGGTGCCGGCCTTCCTCCCGCCCTTCGGGTAGCAGACCCACAGCAGGCCGCCCGGGCGGAGGATCCGAGGACCGGCCGGCCGACCCGCTCCAGTTCGGCCTGGTCGCGGACGAAGACCTGGACGACGTCGGCGCCGCCGGCCGGCGCCTCCAGCAGCCGGGCCCCTTCCGGCAGCGGCTCGAGCAGGGCGGCGTAGCCCTCCGGCGCGTTGACGACGGCGACCTGGCGATGGGGCTTGATCTGCAGCTTGCGCGCGATCGGGCTCGTGGCCATGGGCGCGATGATGCCACGATCCGCTCC
>JBKPCH010000045.1:0-18545 GCA_046727275.1 Candidatus Dormiibacterota bacterium | reverse complement strand
CCGTCCCAGCTCCCCGCGACGGCGGCGACCGCCTCCAGGTACGGAACGGACTGGCTGGCGCGGTTGTCGAACCGCGGCTGGCCGCCGCTGAGCACCTGGGCGGCCGTCTCCGCGATCATGCGGTCGGACACGATCACGTGGGCCAGCACCAGCTCCGGGGCCCAATCACCCTGGGTGGGACTGGTTCCGCGCAGGTCGCGAGCGGCGTCGATGAACCGATCGTAGGCCGACCTCAGGGCCGCGGCGTCCATCGGCCTAGCTCCCCGTCGCGCCGTGCGACAGGCCCACCACGTGGCCGTCGGGATCGGCGAAGAACGCGATGGTCAGGTCCATGCCCGGCACCCGGGTCGGAGGCGCGACCGCCCTGCCGCCGAGCTCCTCGGCTCGCGCCAGCGAGGCGGCCACGTCGTCGACCTCGACGTAGAACGTCACCATGCCCGAGCCGTCGTCCTGGCTGCGGCCGATCCCGCCGCCGATACCCCGCTCGGCCGCAGCCACCACTCCGTAGCCGTCCATGACCTCCATCGACCAGCCGAACAGGGCCCCGTAGTAGTCCTGGAGCCGCTTCGCGTCCGGCCCGGTGATCTCGAACCACGCCACCGGATTGCCACTCATCGTCACTTCCTCCTGCTGAATCGTGCGATCGATGGCACCAGGCTAGGTGCGGCCGCCGTGCTTCCACATCGGGGCGCCACCCCCAGATTCGACCCTCCGAACCCTCATCACCGGGGCCGGGCGAGGACACCCATCCGGCGCGCCGCCGCCACCGCCGCCGTCCGGTCGTCCGCGTCGAGCTTGCGCAGGACGGATGACACGTGGTGCTCGATGGTCTTCGCCGACAGGTACAGGCGCCGTGCGATGGCCGCGTTGCCCAGCCCATCGGCCACCAGCGACAGCACCTCGACCTCGCGCTCGGTGAGGCCGGCCGCGTTGGAGCGGGCGAACGCGCTCGGGCCACGCGGGACCGATCCCATGCCCAGCGCCCGCAGCCTGCGCCGGACGAGCGGCGCCGCCCCCCGCGCGCCGAGCTGGTCCAGGAGGCGGATGGCGCCCCGCAGCGCGCCTGCGTCGGCGGACAGGCTCAGGGTCATCGCATGCTCGTACGGGCACCCGCGGGCCTCCCACCAGCGGGCGGACGCCCGCCAGTCGCCATCCCGGAGCAGCGCGAACGGCTCGGGCAGGCTCGCGGGACCGCTCGCTCCCGACCCGGCCTGGCGGGCCCAGAACCAGAGCGCGCCCTCCGCCCACTCACCCTCGGCCCGTTCGAGACCGGCGACGGCGAGGTCTCGCGCCCGGGCCAGGTCGCCGCGCAGCAGGGCCCACTCGACCAGCGCGGGAGCCACGGGTGAGACGGCCTCGACCTCCGGATGCTCACGCGCCAGCGCCTCCGCTTGCTCCAGGCATCGGTCTCCGTCCTCGCGGCCCTGGCGGGCCCGCAGCGTGCCGACGGCGATCAGCACCTGCGAGAGCGCGAGCCGGTTCGACGCGACGTCCTCCAGGATCTCGCCGCCGCCGTCCTCCGCCTCCCGCCAGCGGCCCCGGTCGAGCCAGTACCGGACGCGTGCCGCCGCCAGCAGCTGTCGCCAGTACGACAGCTCGTGGTCGCCGGCGAACCGGAGGCCGTCGCTCAGATGGCGCTCGACCCCGTCGTAGCTGCGCTGCAGCAGCGGCAGCCACGCCAGGTACAGCGTGGCGCGAGCGGCGACGTCCTCGAGCTGGCTCGCGCGGGCGTCATCGAGGGCCTGCCGGACCATGGCGTGGCCGCCGGCGTCACCGCGCAGCATGCGCGCAGCGCCCAGCGTGACCGCGGTCTCGACCACGAGCCGGTGGTCGCCGAGGTCCTGCGCCACCGTGTGAGCGCGCTCGCCCCAGCGCACCGCGCCGGCGGGGTCGGACGCCATGAAGCGGAGACGGCTGCGGCCGTCGTAGACGGCGGACAGCTCGGGGCCCGGCGGCAGCCCGGCCAGGCAGGCGACGGCGGCGTCTCCGGCCGGCTCGATCGCGTCGTACTCGCCGACCAGGAAGCTGAGGTACGAGACGCTGGCCAGGTTCCGCGCCTGCGCGGCCGCCTCTCCCAGCCTGCGCCACAGCTCGACCGCCGTCCGGTGCTCGGCCAGCGCGCCGGACAGGGATCCGGCCAGGTGCAGCTGCTCGGCCCGGGCCTCCGTCAGCCGCGCGCGCTGGTCGGCCGCGCTCACCACCGCGAGCGCCTTGCCGTACAGCGCCGCCGCCTCCCGATGGGCGCTGAGCGCCGACGCCCGGCCGGCAGCCGAGGGGGCGAAGGCCAGCACCGCGGCGGCGTCGCCGGCACCCTCGGCGTGGTGGACCAGGACGGCGTCTCCGTCGGGCCCCAGCGCCTCCTCACGGAGCAGCGCCAGCATTGCGGCGTGCAGCCGCTGCCGGCGAGCGGGGCCGGTGGCATCGCCGATCGCCGAGAGGACCAGTTCGTGCCGGAAGCGCACCACCCCCTCGTCCCGGGCGAGGAAGCCGGACCACATCGCCTCCTCGACGGCCCATCGAGGGGTGCCGTCCCGGTCCAGAAACCTCAGCAGCCGCGCCTCGGGCGTCCGTGTCCCGGCCACCGCCGCCGCCTCCAGCGCGCTTCGGCTGGCGGCAGACAGCCGGGACGCGCGCGCGATGACCGCGTCCCGCACCGTGGCCGGCACGTCGATCCCGCCGCTGGCGATCACCTCCCGGATGAAGAACGGGTTGCCGCCGGTCCGCTGGTGCAGCAGCTCCGCGTCGCCGCCTGCCAGCACACGCGTCGCGGCCAGACTGAGCGGCTCGAGCTCCATCCTGTGCACCCCGGGCGCCGTCGCCAGGTCGCCGAGCAGCACGCTCAGCGAGGACCCAGCCGGCGCGTCCTCGGGGCGGAACGTGGCCAGGATGAGGGTGGGAAGGCGCGTCACCCGCCGCCCCAGGTGCCGGAGGACGTCCAGCGTCGCCTGGTCGGCCCAGTGCATGTCCTCCAGCGTCAGGAGGTGCGGCTCTGCGGACAGCGCCTCGAACAGCAGGGGCCCGGGCGCCGACGACGACCGCAGCCTCGGCACGAGGGCTGGCTCCAGATCGCCGGCGAGCTCCAGGAACGGGCCCAGCGCCTGGGGCGTGCCCAGCGGATCGCAGATGCCGAGCAGCGCGCGGCCCGGCGGCTGCGCCCGAGCGAACTGGGCCACCAGGGAGGACTTGCCGATGCCGGCCTCGCCGCAGACCAGAACCAGGCTGCCGTCGCCCGCCTCGGCCGACGCCATGGTCGCCGCCAGCTGACGCAGCTGCGGCTCACGCTCCAGGAGGGGTGGTAGGGCCATCCGAGTCCAGGTGCCATGATGCCGCGGGCTGAACCCGCGCGTGCTGGCCGGCGAGGTGACGGCCGTTCGGTAGCGCCACCATGGTGCAGCCGCTACAGCTGGGGCGGGGATGGAGGAACTCGAGGCCCACGAGGCCATCGAGCGGCACGAGAAGCTCAAGGAGGCCGCCGAGTCTGGCGGCGCTCCTCGCGATCGCCTCGCTGCTCGGCAGTGAGGCGGACGGGGACGTGCTGCTCAGCCAGGAGCGCGCCACGGATACGTTCAACGAGTACCAGGCCGACTCGCTGAAGCAGCGGTTGGGCACGGACATCGCCAATGTCCTGACCGCGCTGAACAGGCCGGGGCAGGCGGCGGACGCGCAGAAGGACGCGGACACGAAAGGGGCGCTCAAGGCAGGGCTGCTCGCGCAGGCCAACCGCTACCAGGCGGAGCGCGACGCGGCTGCGATCCGGCACCGCAGCTACCAGTTCGCCCAGGGGGCATTCCAGATCGCGATCGTGCTGACGTCGATCGCCATCGTGGCCAGGGTCGCGGCCCTGGCCGTGCTCGGCGGCGGCCTGGGCGCGGCCGGCCTGCTGCTGCTCCTGAACGGGTACTTCTCCGTCATGAAGCTGGCCGGCGGGGCGTAGGAGCCGGCTGGCCTAACTCGATTCGACCAGAGCCGCGAGATTGTCCAGTGCCATGCGCGTGCCGAGCTCGTTGTCGGCGACTGGCACGCCTGGAGGTATCCCCTCGTGAACGAGGAGCACGTCGGTGCCACCATCCGCGTCGACGAGGGTCGTGGTCAGCGTCATCTCGCCACTCAGTGCCGGATCGGCCGTCTCGAACTCGAGCTTTTCGACCACCTGCTCGTTCGGTACGAGCCTCGCGAAGTGGCCATGGTACGTGTCGGAACGCGGGGTGGTCTTGCCGGTCCCGGTCTGCGCCTCGTACGTGAGCGAGATCCGGAACCTGCCACCCTGGCGGCCATCGAACTCGTGGACGATACCGGTCATCCCGGCCGGCACCCTCCAGGTCGCCACCGCGTGCGGATCGAGCAGCGCCCGGTAGACGGCGGCGCGGGGCGCCCGGATGTGTCGAGCGGTCCGCGTCGTGCTCACGCCCTCAGGGTATGCCTGCGACCCCATCTCGCCGACGGTTCGGCGGTCCTGCGATTCGAGCCCCGCGACTACGACGGCGACGATCCGGGACACGAAGCCGTCCGGTTCCGTGCCGAGCGGGAGGAGCAGGTGGGCCATGACCGGGCCGACCAGCAGCGAGTGGACCGTTGGCACGTCCGGCCGCGCCCGAAGCTCCCCCCGAGCCACCGCCCGGTCCAGCACAGCGGCGAGCCGCGCCTGCACCGGCTCGGTGACGGCGGACGCGAACCGCGCCGCGAGCGAGGCGTCGTCGGCGAGGTCCGCTATCAGGCCCGGGAACGCGCGGCGCGCGACCGGCTCGGAGACCGCTCCGGCAAACGCTGCCAGCTGCCGCTCCAGGTCGTCGCGGAGCGATCCGGTGTCCTCCGGCGGCCCGGCATGCAGCTCGCTCACGATGGCGGCGAAGACGATCTCGGCCCTGGACGACCAGCGCCGGTACACCGCTGCCTTGCCGACGCCGGCTCGGGCCGCGAGGCGGTCGACGCTGAACCCTCCGTAGCCCTCCTCTGCCAGCAGCTCACGAGCGGCCCTCAGCACAGCCTCGTCGACTCGCGAGGATCGGGGGCGACCGCGCCCATCCGGGCTCACGTCACGCCGGTCCCGGCCGCAGGACGCTCACGACGGCGCACCGGCGGCGAGCAGCGGCGCGGCATCGCGGGCGAACATGGCGAAGGTGCGGGGTGACCGGCCGGCGACCCGCTCCACCACGTCCGTGACCTCGTCGACGTCGCCAGCCGCCAGCGTCTCGATCGAGGCCAGCATGTCATCGACCATCCAGCCCGGCAGGCCCTGGCCGCGGAGAATGGCACGCACCTCCGCGGGCGGGCAGTCGACAAAGCGGACCGGCCTGCCGAGCGCCGCCGAGAGCCGGGCGGCTGCGCCGGCGGCGGAGAGCGCCTCCGGTCCGGTCACGACGTAGGTGCGCCCGCGGTGGCCGTCCTCGGTGAGCAGGATCATCAGAACCTCTCCTCTATACGAAACGAAACGGCACGTTTCGTATAGTAGCAGACCCCGAGACTGACCATCCGCCCCCCGCCGGCTCGCCGCGCCGACGCCGGCTGACCTGCCCTGGGACGACCCTCGCTTTACCTGTCATCCGCCGGTTCCCGGCTTCCGGCCACCCAGCTGGCCAGCTGGATCCGCGAGCTCAGCCCCAGCTTGTTGAGCATGTTGGTGACGGCGTCGCCATCTCAGCCGCAGCCTACATCCTGGCGTGCGGCGGGCAGGCCGGCTCGCCGCGACCTTACCGGACCGCTGGTTCCTCCCCGCCGAGTTGAGCCGGCCCGTGGCCCGGCAGGTGCACGCGGAAGGCTACCGCTCGTCCGATCGTGGCGTCCTCACAATGGCGACGACGGCTCCGGTGGTCAGGCTGACGAAGGCCGCCGCGAGTGGCGCTGTGCGCGTCCACGGCGTGGCCAGGCAGTAGTCACCCGGATCGAGGCAGATCCCACCGTAGCTCGCCAACAATTGGATCGCCGCAAGGACCAGGCTCGCCACGCCGAAGACGCAGCAGGCATCCCACATCCGGTCGTGTCTCGTCAGCAGGCCCGCGATCGCCATCGACGGCGTGAAGACGACGAGGATCGCACCTCCCAGGAACCAGCCGTTGCCGCTCTCGCGAAACCGGCTGACGATATCGGTCGACGGAGGCGGGAACAGCGTGGGGCTGATCAGCCAGGCGACGAGGCACAGCACGACTGAGCAACCGCAGGCGATCACCACCAGCCTGGGAACTCGCAGGCGATGTCGCTGCTCTGCCCGATGGTTCGAAATCAACGCTGCACGGTCTTCCTCGCGGGCCCGCCCCGCCCACCGGGGCCACTCGTCCCCAACCCTACCTAGTCGACGCCCGGCCATTTGGATCCCACTCCCGACGGCCGGCGCGCCGGATGCATAATCGCCCTTCGAACCCATGTCGCCCACCCTGGTCCGGCGTGCCGCGAGCGTCCTGGTTGCCGGCTGCGCCGCGGTTGTGGCTGGCCTCACGGCCATGGCCGCGGGCTCGGACAACACGTGGGCGCCCGCCGGAGCCTTCGCCGAGAAGCTGAACGGCCCGGTCTTCGCCCTGGCCG
The DNA here is from genome assembly GCA_046727275.1 of Candidatus Dormiibacterota bacterium. Taxonomy (GTDB): domain Bacteria; phylum Chloroflexota; class Dormibacteria; order Dormibacterales; family Dormibacteraceae; genus CF-161. The sequence continues at coordinate 12,029 of JBKPCH010000045.1, read as the reverse complement.
TCGACCCGGCCGACGGCCGGCGGACGCTGGCAGGCACGGCCAGCGGCACGATCTACCTGAGTCCCGATGGCGGCGCGTCCTGGAGGCCGGTGCGGAAGAGCTCCGGTCACGCGGTCCTGGCCCTGGCCTTCGATCCCGCCCGGCCGGGCACGCTGCTCGCCGGGACCCGCGGCGCCGGCATCTGGCGCAGCGTCGACGCAGGGCTGAGCTGGCAGTCGGAGCAGGGCAGCGAGGGCCGGACCGTGAGGGCCTTCGCGTTCCTGAACGGCACCGCCCTGGCCGCCGGCGACCAGGGCGTCCTTCGCAGCCGTGGCGGTGGGCCCTGGTCGAGCGCCGGCCTGCCCCAGGCTCGCATCAGCGCCCTGGCCGTCCTGCCCGCGAGCGGCACCTCCGCCAACGGGACCGTGGTCGCCGGCGGCGACGCCACGCAGGGCACGGAGCCGCTGCCCCTGTTCAGCAGCACCGACGGCGGCCAGACCTGGGCGGCGGTGCCCGTAACGGGCCCGGCGGGCGTCGTCGGCGGCAGCAGCATGGTGGCCGCGCTGGCGGGCGGCCCGGCGCAGCGCCAGGGCGCGCGTGCGCTGCTCATGGGCACGAACACCGGTCTCTTCGTGACCCGGGACAGCGGGGCGAGCTGGCAGCAGCTGACCGGCGGCGATGCGGTGCCGGCCACGGACGTCACCTCGCTGGTGGTGGCGCCCCGGCGCGCCGACCGGCTGTACGTCGCGAGCGATGGCGGCGGGTCTGCGCATGGCGGGCTGTGGGTGTCGTCCGATGCCGGCGGCCACTTCGCGTCGCTGGCGCCGCCGGTGCCCGAGGTGACCGCCCTCGTGGTCACCGGCGACGACCCGCCCACCCTGGTCGTGGCGACGTTCCGGCCGGCGGACCACGCGGTCGCGGTGTGGACGTACCACGACGCCGGGGGCAAGCCACAGGGGCCGGCGGCGCTGCCGCCGTCGCCCGGGGCCGCCCCGCACGGCCGTGGCGCCTCGCCGGCCGGGGCCAGCAGGCCCGGGTGGACGGAGCTGTTCGCGCATCCGGAGACGCCGTACCTGGCGCTGGGCATCGCTGCGCTTGCCGTGGTCCTGATGGCCGCGGTCGCGTACCTGCGCCGTGGGCGCCAGCTGTAGCACATCTGTGCCACCCGCACGGCCGGCTGGCCGGGATTGACATGGGCCGGGGGTCTGGATAGACTCCCCGGCGGGGTAGTGTGAGGCCCGAGCGGCGTTCGGTGCTGCTGAGCCTCATAGCAACATATGCTTAACGCGTTCGAATGTAACGACCGGCCAGTCATCAGCTTCCAGCAGGTCTGGAAGACGTATCCCAACGGCACAGACGCCCTCAGGAACATCTCCTTCACGGTCCCCGAGGGCGACTTCCTGTTCCTTGTCGGCGCATCCGGAGCAGGTAAGTCCAGCCTTGTCCGCCTGCTGATCCGGGAAGAGAAGCCAACTCGAGGCCGGCTCGTCGTCCACGGCCAGGACCTCGGCAGTCTCCGCCGCCGTCACCTTCCGCACTTCCGCCGCAAGGTCGGCCTGGTGTTTCAGGACTTCAAGCTGCTGCCGCGAATGACCGTCCACGAGAACGTGGCCTTCGCGCTGCAAGCTCTTGGTGAATCGAGGCGGGTGATCGCACACGAGGCCGAGGCCGCGCTGGAGATGGTGGGGCTGGCGGGGATGGAACGGAGCTACCCCTGCGAGCTGTCCGGCGGCGAGCAGCAGAGGGTGGCGATCGCGCGCGCCCTCGTTCACAGGCCACGCCTCTTCATCGCCGACGAGCCGACCGGCAACCTGGACCCCGAGACCGCGTGGGAGATCACGCAGATCCTCTCGCGCATCAACGCCGATGGCGTGACCGTCGTGATAGTCACGCACAACCGCGAGATCGTGGACCTGATGCGCCGGCGTGTGGTCGCGCTGGAGCGCGGCCAGATCATCCGCGACGATCGCGACGGGAAATACAATGAGGCTCCTCAGGCAGCTGCTCTACACGTTCACTAGCGCCTGGCAAAACTTCTGGCGCAACCTGGCCGTGAGCGTCGCGGCCGTCGTGTCGATCGCGCTGATCCTGGTGCTGGCCGGGACGAGCCTCCTGCTCGGGCACGCGTTGGGCCAGGTGCTGGATTCGTACCAGCGGCGGGTGAGCGTGCTGACCATCAGCATCGCCGACAACACGCCGCTCGCCGCCGTCTACGACTTCGAGGGCCAGCTGCAGGCCCGACCCGACGTGGTCAGCGTTCGCTTCATCAGCAAGGACGAGGAGCTGAGGAGCTTCGCGTCCGACCCCCGCAACCAGCAGCTCATCGAGCAGATCGAGGGGAACCCGCTCCCGGCCAAGATCGAGGTCAGGGTCGCCCGCCTGGACGACGTCAAGCGCATCGATGCGCTGGCGAGGCAGTGGCGCGGCGCGGACCGAAACGACCCCACGGACTACAGGGGCGACTTCATCGCGAACATGCTCCGGCTCTCGACCTGGTTCACGATCGGCGGCCTGGGCCTGCTGGCCGGCCTGACTGTCGTCTCGGTGGTGATCGTGATGAACACCATCCGAACGGCCGTCTACCACCGCCGGCAGGAGATCGAGCTCATGAAGCTGGTCGGTGCTACGGAGTGGTTCGTACGGGGGCCATTCGTGGCGGAGGGCGTGATGACCGGTGCGCTCGCCGCATCGCTGGCGCTCGGGCTGCTGCTGGCCGCGTACCGGCCGTTCGTCGAGCGCTTTCGCGCGGAGCTGTTCTTCCTGCCGCTGTCCTACGACCCGCGCTTCGTGCACGTGCTGGCCCAGGACCTGCTCGTCGCGGGCGCCGCGCTCGGTGCGGTGGGCGGCTACGTGAGCGTCCGCCGGTTCGTGAGGCTCTGATGCTGCGAGGTACGCTGCTCGCCGTTGGGTTGACCGTCCTGGTGATCGGGGTCGCGCCCGCTTCCGTGGCCGGCACCGACTGCGCCCCGAATGACACGGTGTGTCGCCAGCTGCAGGATGCCAAGCAAAGCCAGGCAGACACCAATCACCGGCTCCAGGACATCCAGCAGAGCCTGGCCAACACCCAGACGAAGGCAACCCAGACGCTGGCCTACATCGACCAGCTCAAGGCCCAGATCGCGGCACAGCAGGCGAAGATCGCCCAGACTCAGGCCAGGCTGGGAGCGACCGATCGCCAGATCCAGGTCACAGAGGCCGAGATCTCCCGCCAGGAAGCGAATCTCCAGGTCCGGAAGGGACTGCTGGCCCGGCGCATCCGGGTGATGGACCAGCACGGCTCGGCCGACTACATGGAGCTCATCGTCACCTCGCGCGACTTCAACCAGCTGGTCGACCGGATCGCGATGATGCAGACCATCGTTCAGAGCGACCAGCACCTGGTCGACGCACTGCGGCAGCAGCGCGACCAGATCAGGCGGCTCCGGCAGAAGCTGCAGGAGCAGCACGACCAGCAGGCGGCCATTCTCCGGCAGCAGCGTGATCAGCAGGCCCAGGTGGAGCGGACGAGGACGGCGCAGCTGCAAGCCCTCGACTACTACCACCAGCTGGCGGCTCAGCTCGATGCCCAGCGCAAGGAGCTGGAAGCCGAGAAGGCCCGGATCGATGCCCTGGTCAACCAGCTCCAGGCCCAATACGACGCCCAGGCCCGGGCTCTCGGGGGCGGCACCGGTCGCTTCGGATGGCCGGAGCACGGCCCGATCACCCAACCCTTCGGCTGCACCGACTTTCTGGGCGAGCCCTACGACCCCAGCTGCCCCACGCGCCACTTCCACACGGGTATCGACATCGCAGCCAGCTATGGCACGCCGATTGGGGCTGCCGACACGGGCATCGTGTCCTTCGTGAACTGGGGCTGGGGCGGCGGGTACGGCAACTACGTGGTGATCACCCACGGCAATGGGTACGCGACGCTGTATGCGCACCTGTCGGCGATCTCCGTATCGGTGAACCAGGCCGTCCAGCGGGGCCAGACGATCGGGGCGGAGGGCTCGACCGGCTTCTCCACGGGCCCGCACCTGCACTTCGAGATCCGGCAGAACGGCGCCTATCAGGATCCGCTCGCCTTTCTCTCGTGATGACTCGCGGCGCCGGCCGGCTGGTGGAAGCCGTGGCGGCGGCGCTCAGCCCCCGAGGCGCCTCCCGGCCGAGCCCAGGTCCCGGCATGCCTGCGCCACTCGATCCGCCATCGACGACTCCGCAGCGCGGCCGTACGAGCGCGGGTCGTACACCCCTTTGCGGCCCACGTCCCCGTCGATCTTGAGCACGCCGTCATAGTTGCGGAACACGTGGTCGGCAATCGCCCTCGTGTACGCGTACTGCGGGTCCGTGTCCAGGTTCATCTTGACGACGCCATACCCGACGGCCTCGTGGATCTGGTCCAGGCTGGAGCCGGAGCCGCCGTGGAAGACCAGGTCGAAGGGCCGCCCGCGGCCGGAGCGCGCGCCCACCGTCTGCTGGATGTCCCGCAGGATCTCCGGCCGCAGCCGGACGTGACCGGGCTGGTACACCCCGTGGACGTTGCCGAACGTCGCCGCCAGCAGGTAGCGGCCACGCTCGCCGAGTCCCAGCCTGTCGGCGACCTGGAGGGCGTCCTCGGGCGTGCTGTACAGCTTCGCGCCAACGGCCGCCGTGATCCCGTCCTCCTCGCCGCCCACCACGCCGATCTCGAGCTCCATGATCGCGCGCGCCCGCACGCACTCCACCAGCAGCTCGGCGGCGACGGCGAGGTTCTGCTCCAGCGGCAGCGACGACCCGTCCCACATGTGCGACTGGAAGAGCGGGACTCCACCCGCCGCCACGCGCTCCTGGGACCGGGCCAGCAGCGGGCGCAGAAAGGCGTCGAGGCGGTCCGGCGGGCAGTGGTCGGTATGCAGCGCGACGGTCACTGGATACCCGGCAGCGACGACGTGCGCGAACTCGGCCAGGGCGATCGCGCCGGTGCCCATCCCCTCTACGCTGCCGCCGGACAGGAACGCGGCGCCGCTGGGCGACACCTGGACGATGCCATCGCTCTCCGCCTCGGCAAAGCCACGGAGAGCGGCGTTGAACGTCTCGGAGGAGGTGACGTTGACCGACGGGTAGGCGAAGCTGCCGGCACCGGCCCGGTCCAGCATCTCCGCGTACGCGTCAGGGGTTGCGATCGGCATGGCACCTCCTGGTCGCCCCGGGCGTCACTCCTTCGGCGATCCGCGGCCGGTAGCCTACAGCGGCACCGGCCCCGTGTCCAGGACCGCCACCAGCCCACCGGCGTGGTCTACGAGACCTGCCTGGTCGAATAGAATCACGGAGGGCTATCCCCGCGAGCGGTCGCCGCACGCGCCGGGAGCCCGAGCCTGGCGAAGAGAGGGGGGCGGGGATGCACCCGCCCGGAGGAGGACAACATGGCAGGTCACACTGGCGGGCCCCGACGCTTCCCTCCCCGGCTGCGGACGCTCGCCGCCTCGTGGACGGCGGCCGCCGTGGTGGTCGTGCTCGGCGGTGCGACGCCGGCGACGACGCCGGCCCTCGCGGCGACCACGATCACGAACGGCGACTTCGAGACGGGCAACCTGTCCGGCTGGACCACCTCGGGGGCGACCGGCGTCACCACGTCGAACCCGCACGGCGGCACGTTCGCGGCGATGGTCGGCTCGACCTCGCCGACCAACGGCGACTCCTCGATCCGCCAGTCGTTCACGGGACCGACCGGCGGCGGCACCCTGTCCTTCTGGTACCGGGTGACCTGCCCGGACACCGTGCAGTTCGACTGGGCGACAGCCACGCTCGCCGACACCACCGCGGGCACCACGGCGACCGTCCTCCCCAGGACCTGCACGAACGGCCAGGGGTGGAAGCAGGTCACCGCCGCGGTCGCCGGCGGCCACAGCTACACGCTCACGCTGATCAGCCACGACGACAACTTCGCCAGCCCTCCCGACCCCACCTTCACGAACTTCGACGACGTGGTCCTGGCCGCCGCTCCGCCGCCGCCCACGGGGATCACGAACGGCGGCTTCGAGGCAGGCAACCTCAGCGGTTGGACGGCCTCCGGAACGACCGGCGTGACCACCTCGGGCCCGCACAGCGGCAGCTTCGCCGCCCTGCTGGGATCGACGTCCCCGACCAACGGCGACTCCTCCATCAGACAGAGCTTCGCGGTCCCGAGCGGCTCGACCCAGCTGTCGTTCTGGTACAACGTCACGTGCCCTGACACCGTCCAGTTCGACTGGGCGACCGCCACGCTCGCCGACACGACGGCGGGAACGACGACCACCCCGCTGGCCAGGACGTGCACCAACACCGGCGCCTGGCAGCAGGTGACGGCGCCGGTCACAGCCGGCCACAGCTACACGCTCACGCTGACGAGCCACGACGACAACTTCGCCAACCCGCCCGACCCCACCTTCACCAGGTACGACGACGTGGCGCTCAACGGCGGCGCCGTCCAGAACGACTTCTCGATCTCCGCCAGCCCCGCCTCGGCCACCGTGACCGCGGGGGCGTCGGCCACCTCCACGATCAGCACCGCGGTCACGAGCGGCTCGGCCCAGCAGGTCAGCCTGTCGGCGACCGGGGCGCCGTCGGGCGCGTCGGCCACGTTCAACCCGGCCTCCATCACCGCGGGCGGCAGCTCCTCCATGACCGTCACGACCTCGTCGAGCACGCCCGCCGGCACCTTCACGATCACGGTCACCGGGACCGGCACCTCGGCGACGCAGGCCACGCCGTTCGCGCTGACCGTGAACGGCGCCGGCGGGGGCCCGGTCCGGGTCAGCACCGATCCCTTCACCAACTCCACCAGCCAGCACGCGACCGAGGTCGAGCCGGACACGTACTCCTTCGGCGGCACGATCGTCAGCTCGTCCCAGGTCGGCCGCTTCTTCGACGGCGGCGCGTCCGACATCAGCTTCAACACGTCCACCGACGGGGGCGCGACGTGGCACACCGGCTTCCTCCCGGGCATCACGGTCTTCCAGGGCGGGGGCAGCTTCGCCCGCGTCAGCGATCCGAGCGTCACGTTCGACTCCCGGCACGGCGTCTGGCTCATCACCGGCCTGGTCCTCGACGCCAACGTCAACGGGGCCGGCGTGACGGTGAGCCGTTCCACGGACGGCGGCATGACGTGGCAGAACCCGGTGGTCGCGGTGGGCAACGACGGGCAGGGCTATGACAAGGAATGGGTCACCTGCGACAACACGTCCACCAGCCCGCACTTCGGCAACTGCTACATCGAGGTGGACATCACGTCCAGCGGCAACCGGGTGATCATGAGCACCTCGACGGACGGCGGCCTGACCTGGTCCGCGCCGGTATCGCCCGCCGGCAGCCCCAGCGGCCTCGGGGGCCAGCCCCTCGTCCAGCCGAACGGCACCGTGGTGGTGCCGTTCTCCACGAACGGCTCCTCGATCCGGTCGTTCAGCTCGACCAACGGCGGCGCCTCGTGGAACGCCAGCGTCCTGGTCTCCTCCGTCAGCTCGCACACCGTCGCCGGGGGCCTCCGCTCGGGCGGCGGCCTGCCCTCGGCCGAGATGGACGGCTCGGGCATGATCTACGTTGCGTGGCAGGACTGCCGCTTCCGCTCCGGCTGCCCCAGCAACGACATCGTGTTCTCCACGAGCACCGACGGCACGACGTGGACGTCCCCGGCGCGGGTGCCGATCGACGCGGTGAGCAGCGGCGTCGATCACTTCATCCCCGGCATCGCCGCCGATCCCGCAACCTCCGGCGGGACCGTCCATCTCGGCCTGTACTACTACTTCTATCCGAACGCCGCCTGCAGCGCCTCGACCTGCCAGCTGGAGGTGGGCTTCATCTCGTCCACGAACGCAGGCTCCACCTGGAGCGCCCCGCAGACCGTGGCCGGGCCGATGGCGCTGTCGCAGATCGCGAGCACCAGCCAGGGCTCTATGGTCGGTGACTACATCTCCTGCTCGTTCGTGGCCGGCAGGGCGATCGCGATCTTCGCCGTCGGCAGGACTCCGACGAACGGCCAGGCCTTCGACGAGGCCATGTACACCGTTGGGGGTCTCGCCGTCAGGAGCGGCAGCGCCCACGCGCAGGTCGGTGGGCCGCCACCGCAGCGCCCGGCGAAACCGGTGACGCGCCTGCCCACCGCCCGCTGACGCCGGGGTCCCGCCCTGGCGTAACGTCCGGGTCGGCGTGAGCGTGCCTCCGGCGGGAGACGAGGGGGTGATCGGCCGGCGCGAGCTCGTGGGCGCGCTGGTGGGGTCGCTCGTGCTTCTCGCCGGAGCGGCCTGCGGTTCCGTGCACCGGGCGGAACCGTCCCCTCCGCCGAGCGGGAACGCGGACACGGCGACCGTCCGCGGCCGCGTCTCGTGGCCGGACTGCCGGCCGGCGGCGTCGAGCTGCCGGCCGGTCGACGGCATCTCCGTCCACTTCGCCGACGCCGGTGCCAACCGGACGTTCACCGCCGTCAGCGACGGCTCGGGCCGCTACTCGATCCAGGTCCCTCCCGGCTCCTACGTCGTCATCGCGGGCAACGCCGACCGGAGCCCGTACCAGCGACCGGTCACCCTGCACGCGCGCGACGACCTCACGCTGGACCTCGAGATCGCGCTGCCGACCGGGTAGCGGCCGGTGAGGAGCGCCGAGTCCAGGGGGCGGACGGCAGCGCCGCGTGCCCAGCGGCCGCATGGGCGTTTTGGCTGGATGCGCGAAAGTGGCAAAATGCGCCCGTGAGCAATAGCAACATGGCCGCGCGGGCGGTCGAGGTCTGGAAGGTCTACGGCACGACCGAGGCGACCCGGGTCACGGCCCTCGCCGGGGTGACCGTCGACTTCCTGCGCGGCCAGTTCTCGGCCATCATGGGTCCCTCCGGGTCTGGCAAGTCAACCCTCATGCACTGCCTCGCCGGCCTGGACACGGTCACGCAGGGCGAGGTGTGGATCGGCGAGACGAAGGTCAGCGGCCTCGGCGACCGCGCGCTGACGAAGCTGCGCCGCGAGCAGGTCGGCTTCATCTTCCAGCAGTTCAACCTCATGCCCACCCTGACGGCCGAGGAGAACATCACCCTCCCCCTGGCCATCGCGGGCCGCCGGCCCGACCGGGAGTGGCTGGATCGCGTGGTCGGAAGCCTCGGCCTCGCCGACCGGCTCCGGCACCGGCCGAGCGAGCTGTCCGGCGGCCAGCAGCAGCGGGTGGCCTGCGCCAGGGCGCTGGTGTCGAGGCCGGAGGTCGTATTCGCGGACGAGCCGACCGGCAACCTCGACTCGCGCTCGGGGACCGAGGTGCTGCGCTTCCTGCGGAACTCCGTCCGAGAGCTGGGGCAGACCATCATCCTGGTGACGCACGACCCGAACGCCGCCTCCTACGCCGACCGCGTCATCTTCCTCGCCGACGGCCAGATCGTGGACGAGATGGCCGACCCCACGGCCGACCGGGTGCTCCAGCGCATGAAGCCCCTGGACGCGGCGTAGACATGCTCAACGCGACGCTCAAGAGCCTGCTCTCCCGCAAGCTCCGGCTGCTCCTGTCCGGCCTCGCCGTCGTCTTCGGCGTGATGGCCGTCTCGGGCGCGCTCTTCCTGACCGACTCGCTGGGCCGGTCGTTCGACGCCCTGTTCCAGACCATCGACGCCAACATCGACGTCCAGGTCAACGCCAGGCCGCACGTGGACCCCAGCCAGACGGCGGGCGCCATCTTCGCCCTTCCGATCCCGGCCGACGTCGTCGGCCAGGTGGCGGGGGTCCCGGGTACGGAGCGGGCGACCGGCACGGTCGCCGTGGACGGCGCGCGCGTGATCGGGCCCGACGGCAAGGTCATCTCGACGCAGGGGCCGCCGCGCCTGGGCGTCGCGTGGCGGAACGACAGCACGCTGGTCCAGCTCCGCCAGGGACGCGGTCCCGAGGCGCCCGACGAGGTCGCCATCAATGCCAACGTGGCCAGGCTGGGCAGGTTCGGCGTCGGCAGCCAGCTCTCGGTGCTCACAAGGGAGCCGAAGCGGACGTTCAGGGTGGTCGGGATCTTCGGCTACCCCGGCGGCCGGGACTCCATCGGCGGCGAGACCACGGTGGCCTTCACCGAGCCCGTCGCCCAGCAGCTCCTGCTCGGCCAGACCGGCGTCTTCACCGGCATCAACGTCACCGCCAGGCCGGGCGTCTCGCCCACGAAGCTCCGTGACGACATCGCGGCCGCCCTCGGCAGCGACTACCAGGTGCGCACCGGGAAGCAGGTCGCGGCCGACGACTCGAAGGGCCTGCAGCGGTTCATCGACATCATCCGCAACGTCCTCCTCGGTTTCGCGGGCGTCACGCTCTTCGTCGGCGTCTTCCTGATCCTCAACACGTTCTCGATCCTGGTCGCCCAGCGGACGCGGGAGCTGGCCCTGTTCCGCGCGCTCGGCGCCAGCCGCGGCCAGGTGCTCGGGTCGGTGCTGATCGAGGCAGTGGTCATCGGCCTGGTCGCCTCCACCATCGGAGTCCTGGCCGGCTTCGGCCTCGGAGCCCTGCTGCGGAAGCTGTTCGAGTCCTCGGGCGGCAGCAACCTGCCCAGCCCGGGAGGCGGCGTCCCCGCCGCGCCGATCGTCGCCGGCTACGTCGTCGGCGTGGTGGTGACGGCGGTCGCGGCGGTCCTGCCGGCGCGGCGTGCGTCGCGGATCGCGCCCGTCGCGGCGATGCGCGAGGCCGCCACCCCCGACCGGCCCCTCACCGCGCTGACCATCGCCGGCCTCGTCCCGACGCTCGGCGGGGCGATCGCGGTGGCCCTGGCGCTCTTCGCCGACCTCGGCGACAGCCGGCTCTGGACGCTGATCGCCGGAGTCCTGCTGATGTTCACCGGCATCGCGATGCTGACGCCGGCGATCAGCAGGCCGGTGGTGTCCCTGCTGGGAAGGCCCCTGGCCTGGTCCATCCCCGGCAAGCTCGGCCAGCGCAACTCGTCCCGCAACCCCCGCCGGACCGCCATCACGGCGGCCACCCTCATGATCGGCATCGCGCTCGTCACCGGGGTGAGCGTGATCGCGACCTCGCTCAAGGCCAGCCTCGACCAGCTCACGACGCAGGACCTGCGCGCGCAGCTCATCATCGCTGGCGACGCCACCAGCGCGATGCCGCCCACCTTCGACCCGGCGATCATCGACCGGACGAGCCGGATCCCCGGCGTGCGCCGCGCCACAGGCGTCTCGGTGGACTTCGGCCAGGTCGGCACGACCGGCGTCCCCGTCGTGGCCGGCGACCTCGCCGCGCTGGCCGACGTCTTCAGCCTCAGCCGGACGGCCGGAGCGCTCCGGACCCTGAGGCCGGGCGAGATCGCGGTCTCCGACATGGAGGCCAGGACCTGGCACTACTCGGTCGGTGGCACCGCCCAGCTCACCACCCAGCGCGGCGGGCGACTGGACTTCACCGTGGTGGCGATCTTCAAGCGGACGTCGTTCCTGCCCGGACCTGTCCTGTCGGTCGAGGACGGCGCCGCCGACTTCACGTCGCCGCAGCCGAGCCAGGGCTACGTCGTGCTCGCCCCGGGGGCCAGCGCCGACGCGATCCAGCGGCAGATCCAGGGGCTGCTGAAGGACAATCCCGACGTCAGCGTGCGGAGCCAGGCCGACTTCGCCCAGCAGCAGGCCAGCCAGGTCAACACCACGCAGGCGATCCTCTACATCCTGCTCGCGCTCGCGCTCGTCATCGCGATCCTGGGGATCGTCAATACGCTGGCGCTGTCCATTCTCGAGCGGACCCGGGAGCTGGGCCTGCTGCGGGCGGTGGGCCTGCTCCGGACCCAGGTCGCGCAGATGGTCACGGTCGAGTCCGTCGTCATCTCCGTCTTCGGCGCGCTGCTCGGGCTGGTGGTCGGGTCCGCGCTGGGCGCCGCGGTCGTGCGCGCCCTCCGCGACCTCGGCATCCCGGTGCTGCGCTTCTCGTGGGGGACGATTGCCATCTTCGTGGTGCTGGCCGTGGTCGTGGGCCTGGTCGCGGCCATCGTCCCCGCCATCAGGGCCGCCCGGACCGATGTCCTGAAGGCGATCGCCTACGAGTGACCGGCGGCGGGCTGGCCGGCGACGTGGGTGATGGGCACGCCGGCCGTCACCCGGTCGGCCGGGACATCCCCCACGCCCA